>NC_015730.1:1288333-1610416 GCF_000154785.2 Roseobacter litoralis Och 149 | reverse complement strand
GGCGCGCCGTTCAGGGCAAATTTCATATTGCCTGTGCCAGACGCTTCCTTTCCGGCGGTCGAGATCTGTTCTGACAGGTCAGCCGCCGGGATCAGCATCTCGGCCATGGAGACATTGTAGTTTTCCGGATAGACAATTTGCAGAAATTCACGCGTGACCGGGTCTGCATTGATGACGCGTGCGGCATCGTTGATCAGGTGAATGATCTCTTTTGCAACCACATACCCCGGTGCCGCCTTGCCGCCGAACAGCTTGACGCGCGGTGTCCAACCGCCATTTGGTTTGGCTCGGATATCATTCCACAGGGCAACCGTTTCCAGCAGGTTCATCAACTGGCGCTTGTATTCATGGATGCGCTTGATCTGTACGTCAAACATGGCCGCTGGGTCGATGCTGACCCCATTGCGCGCCTTAAGCCAATTGGCCAATTGCACTTTGTTCGTGTCTTTGGCGGCCTGAAACCGTTCGAGGAAAGCACTGTCATCCACGTGCGGTGTCAAACCCGAAAGCTGATCCAGATTGTCCGGCCATGCGGTCCCGATCGTGTCGTTGATCAGCGTGCGCAGCGGTCGGTTGCAGGAATAAAGCCAGCGGCGCGGCGTTATTCCATTGGTCTGATTGATGATCCGCCCCGGATAGGCCGCGTTCAGGTCAGAAAACACCGTTTCCTTTACCAGTTCGGAATGCAGCGCGGACACACCATTGACGTGATGGGCCATGACGAACGCCAGCTCCCCCATTTTCACCTCGCCATGCTCAAAGATGCGCACAGTGTCCCCCGCCGTGGCGAAATGTGCCGCCTCGATTAGTTGGATAATGCGGTGATGGCGCGGCAGAACGCGTGCGAACAGGTCTTCGGGCCAGCGTTCCAGCGCTTCGGGCAGCAGCGTGTGGTTTGTGTAGGCAAGACAGGCGCGCGCGGTCGTGATGGCCTGCGACACTTCAAACTGATGCTCATCGATCAACAGGCGCACAAGCTCAGGGCCCGCAATCGCCGGGTGCGTATCATTCAGCTGGATCGCGACGTGATCTGACAGATCCTTGAGCGCTCCACCCTCACTGAGGAAGCGGCGCAGCAAATCCTGCAGGGAGGCGGAGGTAAAGAAGTATTCCTGTTTCAGGCGCAGCTCTTTGCCAACGTCGGTGGTGTCATCCGGATAGAGCACCCGGCTGATCGTGCGTGCTAGTGCCTCGGGTGCGCTGGCGGCAATATAATCGCCGCGGTTAAAGCTCTCGAGATCGAAATTCGTGGTCGGTTTCGCCGCCCAAAGACGCAGCGTGTTTGCCCACCGCCCCTGCCAGCCGACCACGGGCGTGTCATAGGCCGAGGCCATGACCGTTTCGCCCGCGTGCCAGACGGTCTTGCCGTTCTCATCCGCCACATGGCCACCAAAATGAATGGGATAGGCGACTTCGGGACGCTCAAATTCCCAGACATGCGCCTGCGAAAGCCATGTTTCTGCAGTTTCGATCTGCGCCCCGTCTTCAAAATGCTGTTCAAACAGACCATGTTCGTAGCGGATACCATAGCCGTAGGCTGGTATCCCAAGGGTCGACAGCGAATCCATGAAACAGGCCGCCAAACGCCCCAGCCCGCCGTTGCCCAAGGCAGCGTCCGGCTCGTTTGCAACCACATCCCCATAGTGTTGACCAAGGGCTGTGATGGCGTCTTCGGCGATCTCTTCCAGCCCCAGATTGACAGCCACATCTTCAATCAGACGGCCAATCAAAAATTCCATCGACAGGTAATAGACGCGCTTGCCACGTGCCTCATAGGTCTTTCTGGTGCTGTCAAACCAAGGGTCCACCACATAATCACGCAAGCTCAGCGCCAGAGACATGCGCCAGTCATAGAGCGACGCATGATCAGGATCCTTGCCCAACGACAGTTTCAGGTGGCGCAGGATCGCCGCGCTAAAATCATCAACGGACGGGGCAGATATACTCGGTGTGGGCATCGCAATCATATACTCTCGTTTGTAGCGCGGACATGCGCACCTTAGCTCATTTCAACGGGCGTAACAGTTTTCAGGGCTCTGTTACCAGCTTTCATATATTCAGTTCCTGCGCCCAGGGCGGGTTTGCACCAGCCCGGGCGACGGTGACTGCTGCCACGCGCGCACCGAGTGCCAGCGCGTTTTCCATGTCAGCAGGGCCAATGTCCTGCACGCGCGGTTTGCTCAGCAGACCGGCCATGGACAGATGCGCCAGAACACCGGAATTGAACGTATCGCCCGCACCGACCGTATCAACCACAACAGCCGTTTGTGCAGTGACGGTGACCACGCGACCATCCGCGAAATAGGCCGAAGCCCCCGCGCTGCCACGTGTGACGATGACGATGCGCGGGCCCTTTGCGGTCATGTCGATGGCCTTATCCTCTGGCGTGCCAGACCCCGGTACAATCCAGTCCAGATCCTCGTCCGACACCTTGAGAATATCGGCCACAGCGATCATGCGATCCAGCCGGGCGCGGTAGCGTGTTTCATCCCGGATAAAACCGGGCCGGATGTTCGGATCCAGCATGATGACCCGCTGCGCGCTATCACGCAGGGCCAATGCCGCGTAGAACTCCGCGCAAGGCTCGCTGATCAGGCTGATCCCGCCAAAGTAAAGCGCGGTGACATCCGGTGATATCTGCGGCAATTGATCTGGCTGCAGGCTGCGGCCAGCGGAATTTTCATCATAAAAAGTGTAGGTGGCCTGCCCCCCTGTCAGCCGCACGAAGGCCAGCGTGGTTGGCAAATCTGATCGCACCGCGTAATCGGCGTTCACATGGCTGGCGATGAGGTCCGATACCAGCTGTTCCCCGAATAGGTCCGTCGACAACCCGGTCAGAAAGCCGGTCGGAACACCAAGACGCCCCAGACCGATGGCGGTATTGAAAATCGCGCCACCTGAATGTGGGACAAACCCGTCCGCGCCCGCGCTGGTGGGCGTCGGGATCATGTCAATCAGCGCTTCGCCGCAGCACAGTATCATTCGTCTATTCCTATATTTTCAACTGTCCAGAACGCCTTATTGGCCCAATGTGCTGGCCGCTTTCGCGAGGCCTTCAATGCTCGCCCAGTCGTTTTGCGCAACCAAATTTGCGGGCGCGACCCAACTGCCACCAGCACAAAAGACATTCGGCAACGCCAAATAACTTTCCGCATTTGCCGGGCTGACACCGCCCGTCGGGCAAAATGAAATCTGCGGCAAGGGCGCGCCGATGGCCTTGAGCGCGGGTGCGCCACCCGATGCCTCCGCCGGGAAAAACTTGAGCATGTCGTAGCCCCGCGCCAACAGGCGCATCGCTTCGGTCGCCGTGGCAGCCCCTGCCAAAAGTGGTAGATCCAGCGCCTCACAGGCATCAATCAGGTCGTCCGTCGCCCCCGGCGAAACACCAAAGGTTGCCCCGGCCTCTTTCGCGGCGCGCACGTCATCCGGCGTGACAAGGGTACCTGCCCCGACCACACCGCCTTTGACCTGCGCCATTTCGGCGATCACCTCAAGGGCTGCGGGCGTTCTCAGCGTGACCTCAAGGGCAGGCAATCCGCCAGCGACCAGCGCTTCGGCCAATGGCCTCGCTTTGCTTGCATCCTCCACGACCAGAACGGGCACGATGGGTGCAAGGCTGCAGATTTCGCGGGCGCGTCTGCTTGCTTCCTGAGGGGTCATCAACGTCTTCCTTTCTTAGAACAATGTGCAGGCACCGGTATCGGCTGAGCCCACCTGACGGCGGAAATTGGCGAATAGCTCGCGCCCCAGACCGAAGTAGTTACCCGACATATCAGCCTGCGCAACTGCACGCTCCAACACGCCATCCGTCAGGATTTCTAGCACACCAGCAACCGCATCCACGCGCACAATGTCACCATCCTGCAGTTTCGCAATTGCCCCGCCATCCAGCGCTTCGGGGCTGACATGGATGGCAGCAGGCACGGAGCCCGAGGCACCGGACATCCGCCCATCCGTGACGAGGGCCACGTTAAGCCCTTTGGCCTGAAGGTTTTTCAAGGCGGGCGTCAGGCTGTGTAGTTCCGGCATCCCGTTGGCTTTGGGTCCCTGAAAGCGCACGACAATAATGGTGTCTTGCGTGATTTCACCGGCCCGACAGGCGTTTTTGACCGAGTCCTGATCATGAAAGACGCGCACCGGCGCCTCAACGATCTGATGTTCCGGTTTGACCGCCGAGGCCTTGATCACCGCGTTGCCCAAAGAGCCAGACAGCCGCTTGAGGCCCCCTGTTGCCTGAAACGGATCCGCTGCAGGGCGCACGATTTTCATGTTGAGGCTTTCTTCGGTCCCCTGTTCCCAGACGACCTCGCCCGCGATCAACTTTGGTTCCTGCGTGTAAAGCTCCAGCCCCCCGCCCGCGACCGTTTTTGTGTCCGCATGCAGCAGCCCCGCCCCAAGAAGTTCCCGGATCATATAGCCGAGACCACCCGCCGCGTGGAAATGGTTCACATCGGCCAGACCGTTCGGATAGACCCGCGCCAGGAGAGGCGTGACGTCCGAGATATCCGAGAAATCCTGCCAGTCCAGAATGATCCCTCCCGCACGGGCCATCGCAACAAGGTGGATCAGCAGATTTGTCGACCCACCGGTCGCGTTCAGCCCGACAATCCCGTTCACAAAGGCCTTTTCGGTCAGGATATCGCACACAGGTGTGTAGCTGTCGCCCAGATCGGAAATGGCCAAGGCACGTTTTGCCCCCGCTTTGGTCAGCGCGTCCCGCAGGCCGGTATTCGGCGTTACAAAACTGGTGCCGGGAAGGTGCAGCCCCATGAATTCCATCAGCATCTGGTTGGTGTTTGCGGTGCCGTAAAAGGTGCAGGTCCCCGGCCCATGGTAGGCGCCCATCTCGGCCTGCATCAATTCCGCGCGGCCCACTTCCCCGGCAGCGAACTTCTGGCGCACCATGCTTTTTTCGTCATTGGACAGACCCGAGGTCATGGGACCCGCGGGCAGAAAGAGCGTCGGCACATGGCCGAATGTTTGTGCTGCGATCACCAGCCCCGGCACGATTTTGTCACAAACGCCAAGATAGACGGCCGCATCAAATGTGTTGTGGCTCATCGCGACAGCAGTCGCCATGGCAATGACGTCGCGCGAAAACAGGCTGAGTTCCATGCCCGGTTCGCCCTGCGTCACCCCGTCACACATCGCCGGAACGCCGCCTGCGACCTGTGCCGTGCCGCCAGCTTCGCGCGCCGCTTCCCGGATCAGATCGGGGAAGCGTTCGAACGGCTGATGCGCGGACAGCATGTCGTTATACGTGGTGACGATGCCAAGATTGCCGGCACTCTGGTGAGCCAGCTTGCCCTGATCCTCACCCGCACCCGCGTAGGCATGCGCCTGCCCGCTGCAGCTCAGATGTGCCCGCGCCGGACCCTTGACCCGCGCCGCGTTCATACGCTCCAGATAGTCGCCCCGCGGGCCCTGACTGCGTTCGATTATACGCTGGGTAACGCGATCAATCGTATCGTTCAGTGACATTTCGCTTTCTCCAATGGCTGTGTCGTTCACACGACCGGCACGCGTCAGCTTTTGGCCAAGGCCGCCAGTTTGCGTCCGGTATCAATCATGCGATTGGCAAAGCCCCATTCGTTGTCATACCAGGTGACCACCCGTACCAGCCCGTCGCGCGTCACTTTGGTTTGCGGCGCGGCAAAGCAGGATGAGTGCGGGTCATGGTTGAAATCAATCGATACCATCGGGTCCGTTTCATAGGATAGAATTCCCTGCATGGGTCCATCAGCCGCGGCCTTGATCGCGGCGTTGATTTCTTCGACGGTTGTGTCTTTTTCCGGCATGAAGCTCAGGTCCACCAAGGATACATTCGGTGTCGGCACCCGCACGGCGGACCCTTCAAGACGCCCTTCGAGGCGCGGCAGAACCAGCGCGATGGCCTTGGCCGCACCCGTAGAAGTCGGCACCATCGACAAGGCCGCCGCCCGGCCCCGGTAGGGATCCTCATGGGCTGAATCGTGGGAGGGCTGATCGCCGGTATAGGCGTGGATCGTGGTCATATAACCGGTTTTGATGCCAACCGCCTTGTCCAGAACCGCCGCCACAGGAGCCAGACAGTTTGTCGTGCAGGAGGCGTTGGAGACGATCACATCATCCATGGTCAACTCGTGGTCGTTGACGCCAAAGACCACGGTGCGATCCGCATCCGCCCCGGGCGCCGAGATCAAAACCCGGCCCGATCCGTTCTTGAGATGCAGCGCGGCTTTGTCGCGCGCCGTGAAAAAGCCCGTGCATTCCATCGCGACATCGACATCGCCCCATGGCAGTTCCGCCGGGTCGCGCAATGCGCTCACCCTGATCGGCTTGCCATTCACGATGAGCGCGTCATCGCGCACCTCGACGTCACCCTGAAAACGGCCGTGCACACTGTCGTATTTCAACAGATGCGCCAGTGTTTCGGGGCTGGAAAGATCGTTTATGGCGACGACCTCCACATCAGAAACCTTGTTTTCGACCAATGCGCGCAGCACACCGCGCCCAATTCGTCCAAAGCCGTTGATACCTACCGTATGGGACATCCTATCCTCCTGAGACTGCATCTGCATTTGCTGGCAACCAGCATCGTATACTTGTTAGCGCTAACGATCACAAAACCAGCGGAATTTCAATGGCTATTTTGCAGGGGCCGCTTTGCCCCGTGAACATAGCTTGCCGCGTACGCCGTCAACAAACAAGGCGCGCCTACATAGCCGCTTGAACGACGCGCACCAAAACGGCTTGTGACAGGAGGCAGGGATTGGCCCGCATTGACGAGCTGGCAGCCGCATCCTGAGCAATCGTTTTCAGGCAAATATCAGGGGTAATCCAGCGCCCCAACCGCGCAAGGCCCCAGGCATCGAGCATACCTGCCCATGCGGTTGCATCGATTGGCGTCGTTACTCCCAAAGCACTGGACAGATGGTCCGTCACCTCTGAAAACCGGGCAGTCTCATGGTTCAACCGTGTCAACTCATCCCGGTTGGCTTGCAAGACACCGCCCAACAGCCTGCCGCAGATCAGACCATGTGGCGCACCAGTGCGCCCGCCTATCGCACCTGCGAGGCCATGCACCGCCCCCAGACCCGCGTTTGCAAGTGCTATGCCTCCACACAGGCTTGCGAAGGCCATGTCATCCCGCGCCTGCCGATCTTCGCCCTCAACAAGGCGCGCCAGTGCATGCGCGGCATTGGGAATCGCATCGCGGCACAAGGCATCGGTTATCAGATTGCTGCGATTGCTCAGATAGGGTTCGATGACCTGCACAAGCGCGTCCAAGCCAGAGGCCAGAGTGACCGATTGCGGCGCGCCGTCCATCAGGTCGGGATCAACAATTGCCAGACGCGGCAGCATCCTGTCATCGCGCAAACTGACTTTGCGGCCAGACTGAGGCACACCAATCACGGCGTTCTTGGTAACTTCTGATCCCGTTCCCGCCGTCGTTGGGACCGCTACAAAAGGCAGTGGCGGTGCTTGCAACGGCAGACCTTTGCCCACGCCTTCGAGGTGATCCATGAGGGGGCCTTTTCCCGGTGCAAGCGCTGCGAGCGCTTTGCCTAGATCAATGACGGACCCGCCACCGACCGCGACGACGACTTCAACCCGTGTCGCACGGATCTTGGCCAACGCAGCCTCCACAACAGAAATATCCGGCTCCGCCCGACACATGATTTGCGTCGTTGTGCAGCCCAATGCGGATAGCTCCTCCGCGAGGACCTCCACCCATGGCACGGACTGCCCGCGCACCAAACACACCTTGCTGCCTAAGGACGAAATATCATGTGCCGCTGAAGCACGCACACCGCGGCCGAAGGATATCCGACCTGCAGTTTGAAATGTGAAAGCTGGCTCTCCCATGCGCTGGATTAAAACCGTAAAGTGGCGTCCACCGCCCGTTTCCAGGCCGCGTATTTTTGATCACGATCCTCCGCGTTCATCTGAGGCTCAAAGGTCTTTTCCAGTGCCCAGTTTGCCGCAAACCCGGCCTGATCCGGGTAAAGTCCGGCGCGCTGCCCTGCCAGCCAAGCAGCCCCCAATGCGGTGGTTTCAAGCACTTTGGGCCGGTCCACAGGGGCATCTATGATATCTGACAAAAATTGCATCGCCCAATCCGAGGCCGACATTCCCCCATCCACACGCAATGTTGCGCGCGCACCGCTGCCCTGCCAATCGGCTGTCATCGCATCCAACAGATCGCGGGTTTGGTACCCCACGCTTTCCAGCGCGGCCTTGGCGAATTCATCAGGCCCGGAATTGCGCGTCAGCCCAAAAACCGCACCCCGACACTCAGCATCCCAATAAGGCGCGCCCAAGCCCACAAAAGCAGGCACCAGCACCACATTCTGGGTGGGGTCTGCGCGCTCTGCCATCGCTTGGGTTTCGCTCGCATTACGGATGGTTTGCAGCCCATCACGCAGCCATTGTACCACAGCCCCGGCGACGAAAATCGACCCCTCAAGCGCATAGGTCGGTTTGCCGTCAAACTGATAGGCAATCGTAGTCAGCAGCCGATTGCTGGAGGCCACTGCCGTGTCGCCCGTATTCAGCAAGGCGAAACACCCCGTGCCATAGGTCGATTTCAACATGCCCGGTTCAAAACACGCCTGCCCGATTGTCGCCGCCTGCTGATCACCCGCAACGCCGAGGATCAGCACCGGCCTGCCGAACAGATCAGAGCGCGTCACGCCAAAGTCCGCGGCGCAGTCTTTCACTTCAGGCAACATCTGTTGCGGAATATCAAACAGCGCGCAGATCGTCTGGCTCCAGCGTCCTTTGTGGATGTCATAAAGGGACGTGCGCGCGGCATTCGTGGCGTCCGTGACATGCGCCGCCCCGCCGGTTAGTTTCCAGATCAGAAAGGTATCAACCGTGCCGAACAGCAATTCACCCCGCATCGCGCGGTCCCTTGCACCTTCCACATTGTCCAATATCCACTTCAGCTTGGTCGCCGAGAAATACGGATCCGCCAGCAGCCCGGTGCGCGCCGTGATCATCTTGTCATGACCTTCATCGCGCAGCGTCTTGCAATAGGCCGCTGTGCGCCGGTCCTGCCAAACGATCGCATTGTAAACGGGCTGGCCTGTGGTTTTATCCCAAACCACCACCGTTTCGCGTTGATTTGTGATCCCGATGGCGGCGATGTCCTCAGGCTTCAGGCCTGCTTTTTCGATGGCCGCGCGACACGTTCCTGCCGTTGTCGCCCATAAATCACCGGGATCATGCTCAACCCAGCCGCTGTCGGGATAATGTTGCGTGAACTCTTCCTGTGCGGATGCGGTGATGTTCATCGCCCCATCAAAAATGATCGCACGTGACGACGTGGTTCCCTGATCAATGGCCAGAATATGGGTCATGCACCCCTCCCCGAAGTTATTGTGCAGCGTCAGAGCCTTCTTTTACCCTTTGTGCCTGCATAAAGTCATCCAGAACCGAAACCTCCTGCGGGCTCAAGCGCAACCCCAATTTGTTGCGCCGCCACACGATATCTTCGGCTGTTTGCGCATATTCATGGGTCATCAGCCAGAGCACTTCGCGCGCGCGCAACCCATGGCCGAAGTGTTCCCCCAATTCTTCAACCTTCTGCGCACCCGCCATGATGTCCCAGCTTTCGGTGCCATAGGCGCGCATAAGTCTGCGCGCGCAAAAATGCGAAAGGAAAGGAAAATCATCACGCAGTCGTGTGACAAGCATGTCGAAATCACCGACGGCGAAATCACCGCCCGGCAAGGGTACGCCCGCCGTCCAATGCCCTGAGGTGCCGGGAAAGAACGGCACGATCCGATCCATCGCATCCTCCGCCAGCTTGCGGTAGGTCGTGATCTTGCCGCCAAAGACATTCAGGATCGGCGCGCCACCTGCCTCATCCACTTTGAGGGTATAGTCCCGCGTGGCCGCCGTCGCACTGCTGGCCCCGTCGTCGTAAAGCGGTCGCACCCCCGAATAGGTCCAGACCACATCGTCGCGCGTGATCTCTTGAGCAAAGTACTGGTTGGCGAAATCAATCAGATAGTCACACTCCTGAGGCGTACATTCAGGCGACACCGACGGGTCAGGATGTTCTGCATCCGTCGTCCCGATCAACGTGAAATCCGTCTCATAGGGAATGGCAAAGATGATGCGCCCGTCCATGCCCTGAAAAAAGTAACACTTGTCATGATCATAGAGTTTGCGCGTTACGATATGGCTCCCACGCACCAATCGCACGCCTTCGGTGGAGTTTATCCGCACCTTCTGCTGGATGATATCGCCGACCCAAGGCCCGCCTGCATTGACCAACATGCGCGCCCGCAGCTTGCGCGTCTGCCCCGTTGTTACGTCCTGCAGGCTCACCTCCCACAGATCGTCGACCCGCGCGGCAGAAACCACTTTGGTGCGCACCATCACCGATGCCCCCCGCGCGGCAGCATCGCGCGCATTAAGCACTACGAGGCGGGAATCTTCGACCCAGCAATCTGAATATTCAAACGCCTTTTCGAACTTTTTCACCAAAGGCGCGCCCTCGGGAGAAGCCCGCAAATCCAACGTTTTTGTGCCCGGCAAGATGTCCCGCCCACCCAGATTGTCATATAAGAAAAGACCAAACCGGATCAGCCATGACGGGCGTCGCCCCTTCATCCAAGGCATGACGACGTTTAGAATGCGCGAGGTTGGGGTGCTGCCCTCAAACCGCATGTCGCGGTGATAGGGCAACACAAACCGCATGGGCCAGCTGATATGTGGCATCGCTTTCAACAGAACTTCACGCTCTGCCAAGGCATGTTTGACAAGATTGATCTCGAAATACTCAAGATAGCGCAGCCCGCCATGAAACAGTTTGGTCGATGCAGAGGATGTGGCCGAGGCCAGATCATTCATTTCGGCGAGTGCGACATGCAACCCGCGCCCGGCCGCATCGCGCGCGATGCCGCAGCCGTTTATGCCACCACCGATGATGAACAGATCATAAGGTTTCTCTGAATCCTGTGGCACAATAGTGTCTTTCCCGTCACCCAATAGGATTGCGCGTACCGCAGCCGTCATTCGCATTCAAGCATTTATCTTCGAAATTTTTCGTTTACTGTTCAAAAGAGGGAAAACGAACAATTTCAACCGCGCTCATTCCTGTTTCCTCGCCGGCAAATCCGCCTGAGGTTTCCGCAACACAGTTAAAGCAAGACACCCATGACACAGAACTTTCGGCACGCAGACATCCTGAACATCGCCCACAGAGAGGGTAAGGTAACCGTCGATGACCTCGCGGACCGCTTCGGCGTCACCCTCCAGACAATCCGCCGCGACCTGACCGAACTGGCGGCAGACAACAAGCTTGAACGCGTGCACGGGGGCGCGGTCTTGCCATCAGGCACCACGAATATCGAATATGACGAAAGACGGCGACTGAATGCCTATGCCAAAACGTCGATTGCACGCGCCTGTGCGGCCTGTATCGACGATGGCAGTTCGGTCTTTCTGAACATTGGCACCACGACCGAAGCCGTGGCCCAACATCTGCTGCATCACCAAAACCTCATGGTGGTGACAAACAATATGAACGTAGCCGGCATCATGGGTCACAACACCTCCAGCCAGACGATTGTGACTGGCGGGGCGTTGCGGCGCAGCGATGGCGGTCTGATTGGCCATGTGGCGGTCGAAACCATACGCCATTTCAAATTTGACGTCGCGGTAATTGGGTGCTCGGCATTGGATGTTTCCGGCGACCTTCTGGATTTCGACGTGGAAGAAGTCAGTGTCAGCCGTGCAATAATTGCGCAATCGCGCAAATGCTATCTTGTCGCCGACCACTCGAAACTCAGCCGGTCAGCGCCTGTGCGCATAGCTTCGCTGCGGTCGCTGACGGGTGTGTTCACCGATGCGCCGTTCCCGCCCACATTGGCGCAGCGCTGCGAGGACTGGGGGGTTGAAACAGTCTTAACCGGTTGACACTCCGCCTAAAACCTCACGCTCTGCCACAAACAGCTTTCGCCATGTCAGGAACAGCCCCATCGCGTGATCCATTGAACACAGGGCCACGATGGTTCGCCCCTCGTAATGCCCCAACACGACTGTGTTTTCTCCCAACGCCCCCCCTTGCCACAGGGTCACGCCGTGCTGCGGGCCGCTCGCGCCCGCAGTGATAGCGATGTGGCGCAACTGTTTTTCGCATCCGCGCGCGCCCCACTCCATTAACACGCCATTTGCAGCACTCAGAAGAACCGCAATCGCCTGTGATTTGCCAGCCTCGAACCCATCAACCAACGCCGCCGGCAGGCTTGTCGAGATACGTGCCGCGGCAAGTGCTTGATGCAACGCATGCGATGACAGCCCGCCAGACGCTGCACGTTCCGCCCCCTCGGGCAAGCGTGCTGCAACGAAAAGCGGCTGTCCCGAGGCGCAATAGGCCGCAATCAGGCTGGCCACGGCTGAGGCGTCCCGGTCTGCCAGTTTTCTGTTCAGTAGGTCATGGTGGTCCTGCATAAGAGCAGACGGCACCGCCAAAATTTCAGAGATACGCCTTTCAGCAACATCAAGTGACAAACTTTCACCGGGCTTTGTGGAAAAAACCAAATGACGTCGAAGGACGGTTTCATCTATTTCTCTCAGCAGCGCATGATCGGTTGATGCGCATGCCCCCTCAAGCGCACGGCCTTGCGGCGTCATTTTTTCCGGTGCTGCCGACAGCGATGCGACGGCCTGCAAGAGGCGTTCAGTATCTGCAGCGTTGTCCATCGTCACGCTCAACCCTCCGATACAAGTCGGGTGAGCAGGCCTTTGGCGGCATTCAACAAATCGTCGAACGCGGTGTTCTCGCCTGCGACAAAGCACAACATCTCAGGTGCAGGCAGCGGTGCCCTGACAAAGCACTTGATCCCACCCGCATCGGCATGCATTGCAACGCCAATCAAGCTTTGCGCACTGGTTGCAAAATGTGCCGAAACGGCCTGCGCCAGTTGCCCGCTCACCGCATCACGCCCCTCAAGACAAAGCGCATCAAGGGTTTCCTGAGTTGTTCTCACCGCAGCGCTGGCCCCCAAAACCATGCCGGTCGACGCATCAGCAAAGGTCATGACACTGCAGCCCGGGAACTGGCTGCGAAAAGCCGTCAACTCCTCATTGATCGTCATGCGATTCACCCGGTTGCGCGCGCATGGCTCACCTTGCCTTTTTCACAGATGCTTCTGCCTTAGACCCGGAAGGTGTTTGTCCGGTTAACGGGTCACGAGAATTTTGGCATGAATGCAAGCGATTGCGCTGTTGATGCATCCGACGCCGGGCGTTCGACCTTAACGCTGAGACGCAATTTAGGACGCCTTGGCACAATGGCATCCGCGGAGACATGGCCCGTGGCGCACTCGCCATCGATACTGGCCGCACGAGGCGTTTCAAGCACGGTGTCTGAACGCTCAACGCGCGCATCCTCAAGGCTGCTTGCCAAACCTTCCACCAGCGACAAGAACGCGAGCACAAACTCATCCGCGCCGCTTTCGTGCCATAACTCCTCATTGTCCATCGCGTCACGCGCTTGCGTTAACGACATCATGAGAATGTCCCGAAAGGCCGCATCAGCTTCTGATTTTACGCGCGTGATGACCCGCGCCTTGTCCCGTGCAGTCAGCAGCATATCAGCGCGCGTCAGCAGAAGGATGGAGTTTGCCTGAATTTTTGCGTCGACCCCTTCCCACACTGCCGCCTCGCTCTGACGCCAGGCTTGGGTTGCGGGACTGCACCACACCACGCCATCTGCAAATGGCATCATACGTTCCCAAATAATACTCGCCATGTTTGGGTCAGAAATTCCGGGCATATCAATCAGTTCACAGCGTTTGAGGATTTCCTCCTCGCAATAGAACTTGATAAAGGCCACGTCATCGAGGGACATGCCATTGAGCTCGTCCAGACGACAAGGCACTTCATTGCCCGCCAAATCGACGATCACTGACGGTTGCGATCCATATGCCATCCAGACCGGTGGCAGTTGCGTTGCGACCACCTGAACCGGCAAGGGATTTGCCCCAACCATCAAATTGACAAGTGTGCTTTTGCCCGCACTGAATTCGCCCATCAGCGCAATGCGCGGCAACCGCGGACCATGTGTACAGGGCCAAAAATCAGGTATCTCTGTGGGGGGGGCCTCTGTCATGATTCTGCATACTCGTTCAATGTTGCCATCACCCTTTCCAACAGCGCGCGTTTTTCCTGTGGGGCATGTCGGGCAATGTAGTCCGTAAGCTCTGCCGGGCTGGCAGTCTGCATACAGTCCAATCTCTCGAATACGGCCAGTTGTTCAGATAAGAACGCATCAAAAACCGCGATCGCCTCATCCCGAACCGATTGGGCAAGATCGTCCCGCAACTCTTTGATGACAGGGCTGGTTTCCGACTTGATCAGATCAAAAAAGCTCTCGGCATAGGCTTTATGACCCCGGCGCTGAAGCCACCAGCGCTTCCACCATCTGCCACTCAAATCCAGCGCGATCGTACGCCCCAAAGTGACGGGCGGCGGCACCAGCGGTGGCCGAGGGCGCGCGATGTCAAACGTATTGCCGCCCAGGTCAAAGGCCTGCGCATAGACGTCCATCACGTCCGCTGCTGCGGCCTTGGTTGCCTTGTCGAACGCGGACTGGCTGTTGCGCGCCAGCACTTTGTGTGACGCACTCAATAACGCGCGCAAGCCTGCCGGATCATAGTTCCAGATCGTCTGATCGCCGTGATGTTCGAGATGTTCAACAAGCGATGCGGTTGCACGGTCCAGAAAGCTGGCCTGCACCCGCTCCATACGCGCGTCAAAGGTCGACAGGATTGCGTCAAACTCTGCGCGCAACTCTGTTTTCCGGGTCTTGATGAGCGACGCCATTCGCGCTTGGGCCTCACAACTTTGGATGCGCGCCACAACGCGGCTTTCCTCAGGTTGGGCACCGATCTGGTTGGCTGCAGCAAGCCCAGATGCGAGGTTTTTGGCACTTGCTCCAATCCGCTGTAACAATGCGGTACCAATGCCCTGTGCAACGCGTTGCGAAATCGCATCCTGCAAAACGGGCAGTCCGGATAGGCGCCAGGCGGTTGTTTCATCCAGCACGCCAGTGCATGCATCATCATCGCACAGGGCCGCCCAATTGGCCAATGATGCCGCACTTGAGGCAGGCAGATCATCCAGCCGCATTTGCAAGGCGTAAGAGGCCCACAATGCGCTGCCAAAGATGATCTTGGCTTCTTTTGGGCCATTGTGCTTTTTTAACGTCGCGACAATGCTTTCCCGGATCTGCGGGATCTGAGCCGCCGGATCGGATAACTCATCCACGCGGTTGACAAAGATGATGATATCTCGGGATTTTACGAGAGATATCAACCGGATCAGCGCCATATCCGTCGATGACAATGCCTGATGCGCCGACAGGACGACGACACAAATTCGGCTGTCCCGGATGGCGCGGATCGTGATTTGTTCGCGCATCATGAACGTGTCGTTCACGCCGGGCGTGTCCCGTATGCAAAGCGGCATCGGCAGTGCCGCGCGCGTCATATGCAGATCTGCGGCCTTGGTAATATCAGCAAAATGCCCTTGCATGTTGCCGGATGTCTCATCGGCCTCATCTACCGCGTCACCGAGGCACACATAGCGTTCAATCAGGTCTTTATCAAAGTAGCCGTAATCGCGTTGCTGACCTAGCAGCATTTCGAAATTACGCCCCAATCGCAGCCGGGATTTCTCGCGCATCTGCGAAACTTGCAGCTTGATTTTCTCCAGCTCATCTTCAGCCCCTGCCCTGCTGGCAAGTTCACCAATGCGCCCTCCGCCAGAGATCAGGCGGTCCCACTCATCCTTGTCAAAAAACCGAAAAGTCGCGCGCTGCGTAAAACCGGGTTTTTCGGGGTGCAGATGCAGCGAAGTAACAACGGAGGTCCACGGGTTAACGTCCGAAGGTAACAGGTCGGGCGCCCCGATCAGCGCATTGACCAGTGAGGTTTTCCCGGATTTGATCTGCCCGATCATCGTGACGGAAGGCTCAAGCGCTTCGAGTTCGCGGGACATCCGTTCTACCCGCCGCGCGGCAGCTTCGTCGCCAAGGTCAGCCAACCCTCGCAATGCGGTTTGAACGCGATCAAATGACACTGCAAATGTACGCAACGCATCGAGGCCGCTGCCCAAGAGCTCGGCCTGTTTCGCCTCGACAAACCCGGCCTCGTTTGACGCATTGAGCGCGTTCATATTGGCCGCCCCGTCGCCGCGACGCAGCGGGGGCGTCGTTTCTCGCAGCCATATCTGTCAGAGTGTTGTGTCATTTTCCCGCCCAAGGTCCCAATACCCCAAAAGCTATCATGCGCGGGAATTGTGCCGTTGGTATGGCTTGATACGGGCGTAAAGGCTGCGCGTCGTTAAAGGTTTAACGAGCGCCCATATATTCGAGATCGCGGCGCAACTGTAACAGGATCGTCACCGCATCCGCAGCCGATCGAGTGTCATTCTCCGTTGTCATCAGCATAATCTTATCACTTGCGTCTTCGAAAATGGACGTCCATTCGTTCATGTCAGGGCTGACCTCAGACGACGCGCGCATGACATCCGCAAGCTCTTCACAGATCGCGCCACACTCTCCCAGCACGTCGGATATAGCGTCATCGGCGTCCCCAAGGCCAACCTCGGCAAGGTCAACGGCCCGCGCCATCACCGTATCATGCACCATCTGAAACGCAGTATGTGTCCTGTCCGCTTCTTGCGCAGGCAGGGCGACCGGATCGCAGGGCTTCAGACCCTGACGCTCAAGAAACAGTTGGGCGCTGTCCAAATCAGCGCGGTGACCAGCGGTTACAATTCCCGCCACCCTATCGATCAGCGCTTTCAGACCACTGGCCGCCAAATGCTGCTCGGTGACCTTTAAGCCCTGCGCACGCAGGGCGGAAATCTGTGACGTGGTGGTGGCAAAGAGGCTGTGGAATTCATCCATGACGGTGACTTGCAGCGCCGCAACACGCGCTTGCAAAACACCCGCCTCCGCCAGAAGGTCAGCTTTCGTCAGGACCAGAAAACTGCGGTCTTTCAACACGTCGGACGCGTGCGACCAAAGCAGCGCTTCGTCAGCCGAAAAGGACTGCGTGCACCATAAAACGATGTCAGCCGCATCAATCGCTTCAGCAGTGGTGGCCGCAAAACCGCTTGCGCTGCTTGAAAGCGATACATCAAAAACCAAGGCATGACCAAACGGGCCTTGGGGGATCTCATGCAGGGTTTTGTCACCGCTCAGCGGCACGGAGTCCGCAGCTGCCCCTGGCGGCGCGAAAACCCTTGTTGTCTTGGGTCTGGACCCGTCGTCGACACATCCCAGAATCGCGTTGCACAGCTCTGATTTGCCGACGCCATCCGGCCCAAGCAGTACAATGCGTGCGCCTTGCTCCAGCCGCGTGGCAAGCGTGTCCGCGCGTGATCGTGCGACCTCGCAAATCCGCCCGTCCACAGCCGCCGCGCGCAGGCGCGCCACGGTGTCTCGTGTCGACATGTCATCCAACACGGCGCATTTCCGGTCGTCGCTCTTGCTCTTTCAGCACCGCTGGTGCGCTCACGTCTTGAAAACACACCACGGAAAAGGAAACGTTGTCGAGATCCGGATCGTGAAGGCTGTCCACTTCATGAAGCAACACTTCCACGATATCAGCGCTGGGGCGATGCTGGTTCTGCCGCAGACATTCTTCGATCTGATCATATGTCAGGAACTGCAAACCGTCACTGGCCACAATCAGAATATCCCCCGCCCGCAGCGCCAAGGGTTCTTGGGGAGAGTCAATCATCGCCACGTCCCCCCCGAACAGAACCGACGTCAACGTATTGCGATCCGGGTGGTTCTCACCTTCATCCGCCCCAATCAGACCAGTCTTGACCATAAAATCGATCTGAGAGGCCATTGAGTGATCTTCGTTCAACTGCCGCAGTTTACCGTCGCGGAACAACAGGAGCGGCGAATCCCCGATGGAAATCCAATAGAGGTTGCGATTGATGATCACGGAGGCAACAAGGGTCGCCCCCATACCACGCGTGTCAGGATAGGCGGCCACATGCTCTTTCAGGCAGGTGTTTGCTTCCATCGCAGCGGTATGGAGCAGATCGGTGACATGCGGCTCCAACCCCGCTCCCTCGCCACGTTGAAACACCAGGGCGCTGTAGACTTCGGTGAGTACAATCTTGCTCGCCACATCCCCCGCTGCGTGCCCGCCCATGCCATCGGCAAGCACGATGAGGCCGACATCGCTCCCCCTTGCGAAATCTGCAATCACCGCGTCTTCCTGATAGCTGCGCTGCCCTTTGCTCAGCGCGCTGGCAGCATCGGCGTGAAGCCCGGGTTGCATTATTGCCCCCCTGCACCGTGCCATTGAAAGTCAGACCCGCAGAGCGCTACGAAGCGCATGGTCGTCTCTCCGATGCGAATAAGGTCCGCATGGTGCAGCTCTTCAGTGCTCAGAACAGGGCGCGCGTTGCGTCGAATGATATTCGATTTGCCACCGTGGCCGATGTAGAACTTGTTTTGCTCCTCGTCGTAGGCGACAGCGGCGTGATGGTGGCGCGAGATGGCATTGTCGCCAAAATCAAGGCGGATGACCTGATCCTCCCCCCGCCCAATCATGGAAGCGCCGGCAAAGATACTGAACGCGTGACCCAGCCCGGGACCCTCAACGATCACGAGCCACCCCACCGGAAACTTTTCGCGTTGCGCTGTCGCGGTCGCTGACTGTGCCTGTTCAAACGGATCAGTTTGATCTTCGGGTGCGTGGTTGAACCCCAAAAGCCGCGTCTTGACACGCCCTGCACGGCGGCCGCGTCCGGTTGCAGGGGATGCAAGGGCACCGCCTGACAAATCCAGTGGCTCAGACACCGTTTTGTCGGCATCCGCCTTGCGCTCCGTTTGCTGTTCAGCATCCCCCAAGGTGGCCATCTGACGCTGTGCAAAGGCTGCGGTGTCAAGCCCCTCTTCCTTGGTCCAGTTGGCAGCGTCAGTGCCGGTTTCAACACACACATCTGGTGCAAGGTGATCTGTTGACTCGTCAGAAACAACAGTATCGTCTGCGTCTTCCTTCACCTTGTGCGAAACCGGGGGTTCTGCAGCCAGCGCACGGTCGAGACGCGCGACGATATTCTCATCACACAGCGTATCGGGCGCATCCATGTCATGCTCCAGTGGATCGACCTCTTCGATGGCATCTGCGTCGAGCACATCCGCGTCCCACGCCATGTTTCGCCCTGCGTGAGCGTCCTCTGCCTCTGATGTATCGGTGATGTCATGCACCACGGCTTCCGGTGCGACGCCCGGTGCAACGTCGCCATCGTCCGATGGCAACCCATGCTGAAACGGATCGAGCACGAGCGGTTGCGCAGGCTTTGCCGTCTCCACAAATACACTGCGCAAAGCGGCCTCATCCAGCGCCTCATCTGCGGTGGCCGGGCGCGATTGGTTCTGAAAAACTTTCTTGAAGAGCGTCATTGGTCTGCCTTTCGATTGCGTCTTTGAAATTTGGGTCAGGCACAACCGCCCCCGCCCGCTGGGTATGAAACCTCTGTAAATGCCTTGCCCGTTCAATCCCCGAGCCCGCGTCGCACTGTGACCGGTGCCGGCTCGGAGGCTTTCCATCCCCCCAAGCCCTGCCCCCACATCAGCAGCGGTTGCAGCGTTGCGGCCTGCACCTGTTCATTCTTCAGAACCGTTTGGCCGTAGAGCAGAAAGGCGCAGAAAATCACCGGTGCCGTCACGGCGCGAATGATGCGTTCTCGCGTGAAAATTGGCGGCGCGGGCGGTTTGGGCATGTTCGCCGCTTCGACCGCTTTTGATGTCACGCGCGCATAGGGCGTTGGCTTTTCCGCCTCGGGGGCTGGCAGGTGCACCACATGGGCCGCGTCCTGCGCATCTGGCAATTCGCAACACGCCAAACCCGCCTCACTGTCCGCAGGGTCCGCCGGCATCGCATCCTCACCCAGATCGCGCAGGGTGTCGGGTTCGCCCGCTTCGGAAGCCGGCGCCGGGGCGGGGCCTTGTGCGGTGCGCCGCTCAACCGCGCCCTGTGCCCGCCGCTCGATCTGGACCGATGCCACGAGGTTCATGATCGTCTCATCAATCGACTTGTCCTGATCCGCCTGCGCGCGCGCACGCTCGACCCGCTTTCTGCGATCTATCTTCAGGGCCCAGTCTTCGGCTGATTGCAGCCGTTCAGCGGGAATGATGCGCATGGCTTGGTCTATGGACGCCAAAAATGCATCTTCATAAGCCGGAAAGCGCCCGAACAACGGCTGATAGGGATCGGGCTGATTGTTCGCCAGCGCCGCCAGCCGCGCCTGACTGTTGGGCGGCGCCTCGCCCGAGATCAGGTGCGACAAGGTTGCAGCCAGCGCATAAAGATCGCTGCTTGGCGACTGCTGGCTGCCTGCAACATAAAACTCCTGCGGCGAGTATCCATCCTTAACGACCAGCACCGCGGATAGAATGCGGCTTTTGCGGCTGGCTTCTTCGCGCGCGGCACCAAAATCGATCAGCACAGGGTGACCCCGTTGATCGAGCAGAATATTGTCAGGCGATATGTCCCGGTGTAACAGGTCCTGACTGTGCACGTGACCAATTGCATCCAGCAGTTTCAGCGTGATGCCATGGATTTCATCCGCTGAGAGTTTTGGCGTGCCGCTGTCAATGATGTCCAGCAGGTCTTTGCCCTTGATCAGATCCAGCGCCATATAGGCCGTCTCATTGTCCTCGAACACCTGATGCACACCGACAACGCCGGGGTGATCAAGGCGCGACATCGCATGCGCTTCGCGAATGAACAGCTTAACCGTGGCGCGGAATTCTTCTGCATAGCTTTGTGTCCGCGCCCGGACCGTTTTGTTCACGCGGCTGCAAAAGGCTTCGGGAAAGCACTCCTTGATGACGACGGTGCGGTTCAGGCTGTCGCGCGCCGTGTAGGTGATGCCAAAGCCGCCGCTGCTCAGATACTGCAATATCTCATATTGACCGCTCAGCAAGGTACTGCCAGGGGTCAGCGCGCCGCTGTTTGCGGGCTCAATCTGATGTGCATCGTCATCGCTCACGGCTCATCCACTCACTTCAAAAGCACTGTTCTGCAGTGTTCGCAAATGCAACGCACCGGCGAACGCAGGACAAGTCTTGAAGCAAGTGAACCGAAACCCTGTGTTCAAATCATGGCAAACAGGCGGAGCGGCCGTGTATTTCGCGTCAGCTTTTAAAGTAATTTTACGGAAGGATAAGAGAAACCTAACTCTACGGGTCAGACAACAACAGAGGCTTGCGTGACAAGCCCCTGTTGTGACGCAAGATCAAGACCCCGAAGGGTTCACAACGCGATACGCGTGGCTTTGCCCCGGCTTTCGGCTTCGCGTGCCGCAACGGATGCCACGGCAAGATCTTGCAAACCGACGCCTGTGCCGTCAAACAACGTAATCTCCTGATCACTGCTGCGCCCGGCGTGTGTGCCATTGATCACCGCCCCGATTGGCGTGATATCACTCTCTGACAGATGGCCCGATGCAACCGCGTGCTGCGCCTCACCGATGGTGATGGACTGCGCGATTTCGTCGGCAAATACGGTTGCGGATGCGAGCAGCTCCGGATCAACCTCCTGCTTGCCCTTGGTGTCTGTGCCCATACAGGCGATATGCGTTCCCGGCTTGATCCAGTCTTTCATCAAGAGCGGCTCAAAGGCCGAAGTGATGGTGATGATAACATCCGCCTGCGCGCCCAACTCTTCCTGAGTGACGGCCTCAAATTCCAGCCCAAGTTCCTCGGCGACAGCGCCGAGGCGCGGTAGCATATCGGGATGCGGGTTCCATGCGACGACTTTCTCGAAACTGCGTTGCTCTGCGGCGGCACGCAACTGAAACGTGGATTGGTGCCCTGCCCCGACCATACCCAGAACTTTAGCGTCTTTGCGCGCCAGATGCGCGATGGACACCGACGATGATGCCGCCGTTCGTACAGCCGTCAGATAGTTGCCCCCGACCAGCGCCTCAAGCATCCCAGTGTCCGGGTCAAACAGGAAAATCGTGGACTGGTGGTTGGTCAGACCCTTGTCCATGTTGCCCGGCCAGTATCCGCCGGATTTCACACCCAGCGTTTTGCCCGCCTTGTCGAACCCGGATTTGAATCCATAAAGTGCATCGGCATATCCGATCGCTTCGCGGATGACCGGGAAGTTATAGGCGTCTCCCTTCGCCATGGCCCCGAAAACGGCCTCGACGGCGGTGAAGGCATCGGCACTGCTGACGACCTCGGCACACATATCTTCGCCTACGATCAAAAGTCCTTTGGACATCGGGTATTCCTGTCTTTGTCTTTATTGTAAATCACGCCCGGGAGTGCCGGGCGTGCTGTTATTGCTGATGCCGGGTGCGGCTCAGTAGGCCTTGCCACGCGCCGATACCGGCCAAAGCGTTTCGACCTTGCCGCCGCGCACACCCACATACCAGTCGTGCACGTTGCAGGTCGGATCACAGTGGCCCGGGACCAGTTTCAGCTTATCGTTGACCTTGAGCACCCCATCGGGGTCGGCAACAACGCCATGCTCATCCGAGCATTTGACGTATTCAACGTCGGTGCGGCCATAGATCGTCGGCAGGCCGCTATCTACAGATTGCGCCTTGAGGCCCGCATCCACGATGGCCTTGTCAGCCTTGGCGTGGCTCATCACAGAGGTCAGGATAAACAACGCGTTTTCCCACTCGCCCTGATCGATGCGCTTGCCGTCTTTGTCGAGGATACGACCGTAATCCGCATCCATGAACGCATAGGACCCGCACTGCAGTTCGTTGAACACGCCCGAAGCGCTTTCGAAATAATATGACCCTGTGCCGCCGCCCCCGACGATGTCACATTCCAGACCAGCCGCCTTGAGCAGATCAACGCTTTCGCGCACCTGATCGATGGCAACCTGTGTCTTGCCCTTGCGGTCCTCATAGGAATCCATGTGCTGCATCGCGCCCTGATAGGCTTGGATACCTGCAAACTTCAGACCTTCTGCCGCGTCAATCGCAAGTGCGAGATCAACGACTGGCTGGCCGTATTGCACACCGCAACGGCCCGCGCCCACGTCAATCTCGACAAGGCATTCGATTTCCGTGCCGTGGCGCATGGCGGCCTCTGACAGGTCGGATACATTGTCGATGTCATCTACACAGCAAATCGCACGGGCGCCCAGTTTTGGCAGGCGCGCAAGGCGGTCGATCTTTTCGGGCTGGCGCACTTGATTGGAGACCAGCACGTCCTTGATGCCACCGCGGGCGAAAACTTCAGCCTCGGAGACCTTCTGACAGCACACACCGACAGACCCGCCAAGCTCTTCCTGCAGGAGCGCCACATCGACGGATTTGTGCATCTTGCCGTGGACCCGGTGCCGCATGCCATGACTTTTGGCAAAGTCGCCCATCTTTTTGATGTTCCGCTCCAGCGCGTCGAGGTCCAGCACGAGGCAGGGCGTCTGAATGTCGGCCTCATCCATGCCTATCGCTGCTGGAATGTCATAGCCGACCTCAAAGTCTTCAAAGTTTACTTGTTTGTTCATGTCAGTCTCTCCTCAGCCCAAGGTCCAGGGCAGTTTATCCAAATCCACATTGCCGCCTGTGATGACCACGCCCACACGCTTGCCCCGAAATACCTCAGGGTTGCGCAGGATCGTGGCCATGGGAACCGCACAGCTCGGTTCAATCACGATCTTCATCCGTTCCCACGTCAGCTTCATCGCGTCGATGATCTCTTGCTCGGAGGCGGTCAGCACGTCCGTGACAAAGCTGGATACAAAATGCCAAGTGTTCTCTTTGAGCGGCACTTTCAACCCGTCGGCAACGGTTACCGGCGCATCATCGGCAATTATATGCCCTGCCCGGAACGAACGTGCCGCATCATCAGCCTGATCGGGCTCGGCTGCATAAATTTCGATCTTGGGCGCAAGATTTGACAGGGTCAGACAAGTGCCCGAAATCATACCACCGCCCCCGATTGGGGCGATAACCGCATCCATGTTCTCAACCTGCGACAACATCTCAAGCGAACAGGTCGCCTGCCCTGCGATCACACGCGGGTCATTGTAGGGATGCACGAATTCTGCACCCGTGGCCGCTTGCACTTCGGCGAAAACCGCCTCACGGCTGGTAGTGGAAGGCTCGCATTCCGTGATGATCCCGCCGTATCCGCGCACGGCTGCTTTTTTTGCTTCTGGTGCCGTGCGTGGCATTACCACATGACAGGGAATGCCGCGCCGCCCTGCCGCATAGGACAAAGACAAGGCGTGGTTGCCCGACGAATGCGTCGCCACACCCTTTTCAGCCATCTCATCGCTCAGGCCAAAAACTGCATTGGAGGCACCGCGCACCTTGAAGGCACCGGCCTTTTGGAAGTTCTCGCATTTGAAAAACAGCTCCGCCCCCGTCAGCGCATTGAAATACGACGACGTCAGGATGGGTGTTTCGTGAATATAGGGTTTGATCCGATCATGTGCGGCGCGCACATCATCAATTGTCAAATCAGAACCGATCATGGAATCCAACATCTCGCCCTCCTTACGCTGCCGACTTGATAGCAGCACCGGTCTTTGAGCGAAAATGCTCTTGCGCTGCCGCAACACCGCTGCCGAGCTCAATTGGGTAATCAAGGTCAGCCATCGCCATTTCGATCGTCGCCAAGCCAGACAGGACCATCACATCCGTCAGGCTGCCAAGGTGACCAATGCGGAACGCCTTGCCATTCATTTCACCAAGACCTACGCCAAAGGACACGCCGTATTGATTGAACGCCTGATCCGTCAAAGCGTTGCTGTCAAATCCCGATGGCACATAGATTGCGCTGACAGTGTCGGAATAGAGATCCGGCGTCTGGGCAACCAGTTCAAGACCCCAGGCACCAACGGCACGCCGCACGCCCTCGGCAAGTCGGGTATGGCGTGCATAGACGTTGTCCAACCCTTCCTCGAGCAACATCTTGAGGCTTTCGCGCATCCCGTAGATCAGTTGCAACGGCGGCGTATACGGAAAACCACCCGACGCATTGGCCCCCATCATGTCTTTGAAGTCAAAGAACGTACGCGGCAGAGTGGCCGCTTCCATCGCAGCAAGTGCTTTGTCGCTTACGCCCAGAATGGCCATGCCCGTCGCCAGCATGAAGCCTTTCTGCGAACCCGACACAGCGATATCGACACCCCATGAGTCCATTTCAAAAGGCATGGAGGCGAGCGAACTTACACAATCCACAAACAAAAGCGCAGGGTGCGCGGCGGCATCCATCGCGCCACGTACCGCAGCCACATCGGACTTAACCCCGGTTGCGGTTTCGTTGTGCGTCACCAATACGGCCTTGATGCTATGTGACTTGTCCGCGCTCAACGCCGCTTCAAACTTGTCGGCAGGCGCGCCGGTGCCCCACGGACATTCGATCAGCTGAACATCCAGACCGTGCCGTTCACACATGTCGATCCAGCGGTGGCTGAACATACCGTAGCGGGCCACGAGTACCTTGTCGCCGGGGCTCAGCGTATTGCACAACGCCGCCTCCCAGCCGCCGGTTCCGCTGGCGGGGAAAGTGATGACCCGGCCCGATGTTGTGCCGAACACTTTCTTGGTATCCTCCAGAACAGGCGCGAAGGTCTCCACGAAGTCAGGAGCGCGGTGGTCGCGCGTCTGGACATGCATTGCGGCCCGCAAGCGGTCTGGTATATTTGTTGGCCCCGGAATAAACACTGGATTTTGGTCTGACATGGCTAAGTCCTCCTGATCTAGGGAGTCTTTTACACGACAAACCCTCCTTTTTCAATTTTCTCGAAATTGTTTTTCATTATGAACTGTAATTACTTATTTCACTGATATTGTTATATTTTATTCTTTTCAATTTTCACCTTAAACGTAAATTGAAAAATATTTTTATTTCACGTACTATATATTAACGAATAACCGAGGTCCCACAGATGAATACCCAGAAAAGACAGCGCGGGCGCCCCAAATCGCAGTTCAAGGAGAGCTCAGCGGGAACGATGCAGTCGTTGGATCGTGCCTTGGGCGTTCTCGTGGCGGTTGCGAAATCAGAACAGTCGACCCTGACCGATCTGTCACTTTCCCTCGGGGTGCCAACGGCAACCACGCACCGCATTTTGACAACTTTGCAAAAGCATCGATTTGTCATCTTCAACGAAGAACACCAAAGTTGGAGCATCGGGATCGAAGCCTATCGCACAGGTGCGTCTTTCATGAACCGGACCAGCCTGACCGAAGTGAGCCGCCCGATCATGCGCTTCCTGATGGAGAAAACAGGTGAGACGGCCAATCTTGCAATCCCCGATGGGGCCGAAGTCGTGTTCGTTGAACAAATCGAAACGCCCCACCCAATCCGCGCGTTTTTCGCACGCGGCGCGCGCACGTCTATGCACGCCTCTGGCATCGGCAAGGCCATTCTGTCGACGATGAGCGAGGATCATGTCAGGCGGCTGCTGATGTCATCAGGATTACAGGCTTTTACCGATAATACACTCACATCCCCGGCAACGCTTTTTGCAGACCTCGCCGAGACCAAAACGCGCGGCTATTCCTATGACCGCGAAGAGCGTTACCTCGGCATGTCCTGCATCGGCAGTGCTGTTTTTGACGAACGCGGCGAAGCCTGTGGCGGCGTATCCATTTCAGGGCCAAGCACACGGTTTGACAGTATGCGCGTTCCTGAACTGGGTGCCATCGTCGCAGAAGCGGCTGGTCAGATTTCGCAGTTGATCGGGGGACGCAGGCGCGAACCTCACGCAGACGATATTGCGCCAAACCCGACGGCAGATCCCGCGGGCTGATCGGTGCTCGCGGTGAAAATTCTGCGCCTTTGCACGTCTCAACCTCTTGTTTGCAAATAACGAATACCTAAATTGTATACAAACAAGCCTGTCACCAAAAAAACAAATGTAAGTCAGGGCGCAACATGGGAACCAAGCAAGCCAACCGGATTGCAGATGCTTTGGAGGAAATGGTTTTCACAGGCCAGTTCCAAGAAGGCGAGCGTCTGGACGAGATGCGTCTGGCGAAGAAGTTTGGCGTATCCCGCACCCCTGTGCGCGAGGCATTGCAGCGCCTTGTCGCGACGGACCTTGCAGAACAATTGCCCAGACGCGGCGTGTTTGTGCGCCAACCCAATTCGATCACGCTGATAGAGATGTTCGAGACCATGGCCGAGGTCGAAGGCGTCTGCGGTCGCCTTGCCGCGCAGCGCATGACAGCCGAAGGGCTTGCCACGCTTGAGACCCTCAATGGCTTATGTCTTGATGCAATCGAACAGGACGACACAGACGGCTATTCGCGCCACAACGAGAGCTTTCATCATTTGATTTACCGCTCTGCCGGAAATGCCTTTTTGGAAGGCGAAGCCCTGCGTCTGTATCGCCGTCTGAAGCCGTTCAGGCGCGTGCAATTCCAGATGCGCGGGCGCATGCAGGAATCTGTCAAGGAGCACGAAGCCCTGGTAGAAGCCTTCGCTGGTGGCCATGCGGAACGCGCCTGCGACATTCTGCGATCACATGTCGGAACCCAGGGCGAGCGGTTTTTTCACCAGATGGCGCAGCTGCGTCGCAACCCGGACATCCGGATCGCGAGCTAAAGCGTTTCGGGTTAGTCCTGAATAACTTGTTCGCGGCCTCTCCATGTGGTCGAACGCGAAACGTGATATGCAATACCTCAAGTTAAACTCGAAATGCTATAGATCACGCATCTTCAGTCCAGACGGACGGAGTCGCCTGTTGTCTGGGCCTGCGAAGAAAACCCCAATTCCGGCAAAACGTAGCTGGCCGTGAACGCGATCACGCCCATCGTCGCAAAGGCGAGGAAAATCTCTCTCATGACGACCTCCCCGCTTGCGCTTCCTTGGCTTTGACTTCTTCGACCCACAGGCTGTGGTGCTCACGTGCCCATTGCTCTTCTACTTCGCCGGACCCCATGGCGTCATAGGCACCTTCCATGCCGACCGACCCGATGTAGATATGTGCAATCACAATCGCAAAGAGGATGAAGCTGATGATAGAATGCCAGAGCTGCGCGTATTGCATTTCTGTATGCGGCGCGAGGTTTGTGTTCAATTCGCCCAACCCGATCAACTGAGGGATGCCAAAGTCATTCAGCTTGGCAAAAGTCGCGGCAAACATTGGCAACTCGAACGGGAACAACAAAGACAAACCGGAGGCTGAGATAGAGCCACCCAAGACGATCACTGACCAGAAAATGAACTTCTGGCCGGCGTTGAACTTTTTGGCCGGCGGATGCCCACCACCAAATATACCGCCACCCTTGCGCAGCCAGTAGATGTCTGAGCGGTGCGGCAGATTGTGCACGACCCAGAGGAAAAAGATCATCACGATGGCCAGCATAAAGGCCCATGACACGTTATTATGGATCCATTTCGCGCCGATCGCGATGGTCGAAAACGCCTCTGGCCCCAAGGCCGGGATGAGAAATTTGCGCCCCAAAAGCGATATCACTCCTGTAAGACCCAGGAGAATGAACGACCCGGCCAGAAGCCAATGGGCAAAACGCTCAATCGACTTGAAGCGCAGGATCGTTCTGCCCGTTTTTTCCCCGTCAATGCGGATGCGCCCACGGATCAGGTAGAACAACACCAGCGACGCCATGGTGACCAGTATCAGGCCAAAGCCGTAGGTCGACAGCGGCCCCTCACGAAACTGCAACCACCACATGCCGGTGTCCTGAATGAGAACCGTCGCTGCGGGGTGTTGCACCTGCGTGGTGATATCGGCGCTGTCAAAGCGCAACGCGCGCCACAGGTCAGGATCAGACGCGCCGCCAAGCGTGCCGAGCTGGTCCGTCGTCGGTTTTGCCGCAGCGGGGTTCCCGGTCAGACCGCTGCGGAATTCATTCCCGACTTTCTGGCCTTCCTGACGCTTCATGATGTCTTCGAGCGTTGTTGCCCCCCCGGTCGCAGAGCGGTCGGTTTCAGCAACAGGCGCTTCCTGTGCGAACGCAGGCAGGCAAAGGGAAAAAGTGATCAGCAAAGCGTAGATCAAACGCAGCATGTGTTTATCCTATCCAAGATAGCGAGGGGCGGCCCTCAAAAGAACCGCCCCCTGTAAGTTAGTGCGACAAAGGGGCCTATCAGCCGCCTTTTTGGTCGTATGCTGTTCCCCAGCCCCATGCGCCGGAGCCAAAGCCACGCGCCACGACACGCTCGCGGTAGATGCCCGCGACCACATCGCCGTCACCGGCCAGAAGCGCTTTGGTGGCGCACATCTCGGCGCAGATCGGCAGTTTGCCTTCCGCGATCCGGTTGCGGCCATACTTCTGGAATTCGGCGGTGGAGTGGTTTTCTTCGGGGCCACCGGCGCAGAAGGTACATTTGTCCATCTTGCCACGGGATCCGAAGTTGCCCGCCTGCGGGAACTGAGGTGCGCCGAAGGGGCATGCGTAAAAGCAGTACCCGCAACCGATGCAGAGGTCCTTTGAGTGCAGGACCACGCCCTCTTCGTTCTGGTAGAAACAATCCACCGGACAGACGGCCATGCAGGGCGCGTCCGAACAGTGCATGCAGGCAACGGAGATCGACCGTTCACCCGGCTTGCCGTCATTCAGGGTGACGACCTTCCGGCGGTTGATGCCCCACGGCACTTCGTGCTCGTTCTTACAGGCGGTAACGCAGGCGTTGCATTCAATGCAGCGTTCAGCGTCGACGAGAAATTTTGCTCTAGCGGCCATTGTTCATGTCCTCCTTATGCTGCCCAGATTTTGCAAAGAGTGGCTTTCGTCTCTTGCATCTGGGTTACGCTGTCATAGCCATAGGTCTGTGCTGTGTTGGTGGATTCACCCAATACATAGGGGTCGGCACCTTCGGGGTATTTGTCCCGCAGATCCACACCTTCCATATGTCCGCCAAAGTGGAATGGCATGAAGGCCACGCCGGATTCGACCCGTTCGGTGATCAGGGCCTTCACTTTGACCTTGCCCCCTTCGGGCCCCTCGACCCAAACGTCTGAGCCATCACGAATGCCAAGGTTGTTGGCATCACGCGTGTTGACCTCAACGAACATGTCCTGCTGAAGCTCAGCCAGCCATGGGTTGGAACGTGTCTCATCCCCGCCCCCTTCATATTCGACCAATCGACCGGAGGTCAGCACCATTGGATACTCCTTGGAGAAATCCTGATCCTGAATGGACTTGTACATGGTCGGCAGGCGCCAGAACTTTTTATCCTCATAGGTCGGATAATCAGCCACCAGATCGCGACGGTTGGTATAAAGCGCTTCGCGGTGGATTGGCACCGGATCGGGGAAGGTCCAGACGACCGCGCGGGCCTTGGCATTCCCGAAGGGCGCACAGCCATGCTTGATCGCAACCCGCTGGATGCCGCCCGAAAGGTCGGTTTTCCAGTTGGTTTTAGGCCCTGCCACGGCGTCGATGGCCGCACGTTCGTCTGCCGTGAGATCACCGTCCCAGCCAAGATCCATCAACATCTGCATGGTGAATTCGGGATATCCGTCCTGAATTTCCGCACCGGGGTTGGACACCCCTTCTGCCAGCAGGTTGTCACCGTCCCGCTCCACGCCAAAGCGCGCACGGAAGGCAAGACCGCCTTCGGCCACCGGAATGGACATATCATAGAGGTTCGCCGTTCCGGGGTGGTTCATCTCGGGCGTGCCCCAGCAAGGCCATGGCATGCCGTAGAAATCGCCATCTGCCGGTCCACCAACCGCACGCAGTGTTGTGCGGTCAAAGGTATGCTGGTTCGCCATGTGCAGTTTCAGGCGCTCCGGGCTTTGGCCGGTATAGCCGATGGTCCACATGCCGCTGTTGAACTCGCGGGTGATGTCTTCGATGATCGGTTCATTGCCTTCAAAACCGATGTTGCGGAAGATGCGGTCCTTGAACCCGAACTTTTCCGAGAACATCGCGATGATCTCGTGATCCGTCTTGGATTCAAACAGCGGTTCCATGATCTTCTCGCGCCACTGCAAGGACCGGTTGGACGCCGTGACAGAGCCGCGCGTTTCAAACTGCGTGGCCGCAGGCAGCAGATAGACGCCATCCTGACGGTCCTGCAAAACCGCAGACACGGTCGGGAATGGATCGACCACGACCAGCATGTCGAGCTTCTCCATCGCCGTCTTCATCTCTTTCATGCGGGTCTGGGAGTTTGGCGCATGGCCCCACAGAACCATGGCGCGGGTGTTGTCCGGCTGATCCATGTTCTCAGCATCTTCAAGCACGCCATCAATCCAGCGTGACACCGGGATACCGGTCTGGTTCATCATCTTCTTGCCGTCAAACTCGGCGTCCGAAAAACGACCCTTGAGCCAGTCCAGATCCTCATCCCAGACCCGTGCCCAATGCGCCCAGGACCCATCGGACAGACCATAGTAGCCCGGCAGTGTATTCGCCAGAACACCGAGGTCCGTGGCACCCTGAACGTTGTCGTGGCCGCGGAAGATGTTCGTACCGCCACCCGCTGTGCCCATGTTGCCAAGCGCAAGCTGCAGGATGCAATACGCACGCGTATTGTTATTCCCATTAGTGTGCTGCGTACCACCCATGCACCAGATCACGGTGCCGGGACGGTTGTTCGCGAGCGTCCGCGCAACGCGCTTGAGCTGGCTGCCGGGGGCACCGGTGACGCGCTCAACCTCTTCAGGGTTCCACTTGGCGACTTCTTTCTTGATCTCATCCATGCCCCAAACGCGGGTGCGGATGAATTCTTTGTCTTCCCAACCGTTTTCAAAGATGTGGTACAGGATACCCCAGACCAGAGCCACGTCAGATCCCGGACGGAAACGGACATATTCATCCGCATGGGCCGCCGTGCGCGTAAAGCGCGGATCGCACACGATCAACGGCGCGTTGTTCTGCTCTTTGGCTTTCAGCATGTGCAACAGCGACACAGGGTGCGCTTCGGCAGGATTGCCACCAATAAGGAACATAGCCCGCGAATTATGCATGTCGTTGTAGCTGTTGGTCATGGCGCCGTAGCCCCATGTGTTCGCCACACCTGCAACGGTCGTCGAGTGACAAATCCGCGCCTGGTGGTCGACGTTATTCGTGCCCCAATAGGCGGCAAATTTGCGGAACAGATAGGCCTGTTCGTTGTTGTGCTTGGCGGAGCCCAGCCAGTAGACAGAATCCGGTCCGCTTTCCTCGCGGATTTTCATCATGCCGTCGCCGATCTCGTTGATCGCCTGCTCCCAAGAGATTTTGACCCACTCGCCATTCTCTTTCTTCATCGGGTACTTCAGGCGACGCTCACCGTGGGCGTGCTCGCGTACCGCGGCCCCTTTGGCGCAATGCGCACCAAGGTTGAAAGGGCTGTCCCAGCCGGGCTCCTGCCCTGTCCAGACACCATTGGCGACTTCGGCGATGACCGTGCATCCGACGGAGCAGTGCGTGCATACCGATTTCTTCAGCTCAACAGCGCCTGTGACACTTGCTGCGGCGGAGGCCTGAGTGACAGATCCGCCCGTTGCGGATATGGCAGCCAGACCACCGATGGCGAGGCCTGAGCCGCGCAGAAACGCACGACGGTCTACAGATGATGAGGTTCCTTCAGCGAGGATGCTTGTGCGTCCCGCCCGCTGTCTGACCGAATTGGTCTTTTTCCTGAGCATTTTTCTCTCCCTTGCTGCCCCAAATAGGTGGCTGGGTTACTAGGTTTGTCGTGCATCCCGATGTGCGTGAAACTCACGCCGCACCGGAAAGCGCGATTTCAAAAGCGCGTGCTGTCGAGGTAAGCGCGCGTGTGTGCGGTGTCCTGAATTCTGTTCAGGTCAAGATCGGGCTCGGCGGCCTCGGCGGATGTTGCGCCGACCGCAGCCGCAGCAACTGCTGCCGGTGCTGCTGTCCCAGCCAGTTTCAGAAAATCGCGACGACTTGCCTCGCCTTCCGTTTTCTTAGCCATGTTTCACTTCCTTTCGTTTGTCTCGGGCAGCGTCCTGCCCAGTGGTGCAGGTTATCCTGCCGTCATGCGAAATGCTTCGCGTTCAATACTCATGAATTCACGCCCGACCGCGCCGACAGATGCGTAGAAAACCGACGACTTCGCGGCCTCCAGATCGGTAAAGAAATGCGTCGCCCAAGGGCCCAGATGGTTGTTATAAAACGTCTTTTGCTGATCCAAAGAGACCTTTGAACCAAAACGGCCGACGATCAAGCCACCCATGGTTTCCATCAAGGATGCGATACTATCCTCGGGCTCAAAGACATTGTCTGCGCGCGTCACCTGCAAAGACGCCATATCCTGACGCAACCGCGCCAGCGGCTTTTCATTCAGGAACCCGGTCAGATAGTAACTTGCGTAGGGCAGCAATTCGCCGCGCCCCAAACCGATGAACAGCGCATTGAATTCACGCTCAACACTCTTTGGCTTGCTTGCCTTTGCCACACGAGACAGCCCCGCAATCGCCTCGCCCAGCGGGCTTTCATCGCCACTCAATGCGGCCGTTTGTTCCAGCAGCATCTCATCCGCGGGACGTGCGAGCAGCAGACCGAGGAAGTTGTACAAATCCGCACGCAGGCGATCTTCGGCATCGACTTCAATGGGTTGGGCGGAAGCGGTCATGCGCTCGCCTCCTCAAACTGAAACCGCATGCGTCTTGGCGTGGGTGCCGCAGCTTCCGGTTCTGTAGGTTGCTCTTCTTGCACGCTTGATACTGGCGTGGCTTCTTCGCTGTCCACGATTGTCACGTCTGGTTCGCGCGCCTCGGCAATCAGTTCTTCTTCTTCTATTTCTGTTTCTTCTTCGGCAGAGTCCTTGGCGAGCTTGGCATCTGCCTGACGTTGCATTTCCTCGATATGCTTCGTCATGCCCTTGCCCACCTGATAGGCCGTCTTGATCGGTTCGTTCAAAAGCATCGCAGCACGGTAGTCGTCGTCGTATTCGTTCAGACCATCGACACAGGCCAGCACGGGGTTGCTGCGCCAAAGGGTGCGCAGCGCCTGACGGCGCAGATGTTCGGGCACATCACGGGCCATGAAAGCTGAAAAGTCATCGCCTTTTTGCATCCCGGCGGGATCGGGCAAGCCCATTTCCTCCAGAACCTCGGCGTCATCTCTCTCCGCCAAAGCTTCATCATGGGTTAGAACTTCGGCTTCCTCAACAGCGCGCAGTTCCGCATCTGCCTCGGCCTGAACGGCGGCGCGGCGGCGCGCCCAGAACGTTGTCTTGCCGCTCATTCTGCGGCCTCACGGGGTTGCGTGACGGGCGCTCGGTATACATCCGTTGCCTGCGCAATCCGTCGATCACCGATACCATCGTCTTTGCGATCCACCCGCTGCTTGTTGCGCCGCCGTTTCACAAAGGGCTCTTCGACATGGTATTTCTCAACGAAATCCTGAACCCACGCATGGACCGCTGGTGGCATCGCCACCTTCTCGACAATCTCCTCGCCCGAATCGCAGTAGTCCTGCGCCTCGTAGGGCGAAACGGTGACATGCATCACGTCCAACTGCCCGTCACCGGACGCCTTCGACGGGCGCAGCACAATGTAAATTGACGGCGTCTCTGTTCCGAACTCATGCGCGTAGGCCTCCGTGTCGGACACGTAAAGCCAAAGCTCCTTGGTTGCGGCATGATACTCGGTCACGTCCCCATCAGAGCGCAAACGCTTCCAATCGGCGTCTGCCGCACCCGGCAAGACCGCGATGGCCTTCCAAGACCACTTTACCCAGCGGGTCACGCCGGGCGCTTTTCTCATGACAACTCCCAGTCGCATTGACTGAGCGTTCGGATAGTTTACAAACAAAAGGGTACCTCGCACTGTTCCCTTGCCCTTACACCTTATCAAATCACGCCGCTGTTCCTAGGAAAATTTTGCATACGCGGGTACACAGAGGGTGATTTACCAAAGTCGGCCGTTTTTTGTTTTCAGCCAACAAATTGAAAACATTACGGTTTATAAATATTGCATTGAATCAAGTATTTTTGACGTACCCTGATTTTGCACAGCACCCCTCTTAAGTTCGTCAAAACACTTGGAATTCCGGTTTGCGCGCGGGGGTAATCCTGAGTAATCATGCCGCAGCGCGCGTCCAAAACAGCAATAATCAGCGCCCTGCGGAGGAAGACATGACCAAAACGCTTGTCGTATGCGACTGCCTTGGCAGCCAGTCTATTGATGTCACGGCTCTCGAAGCAGGGACCGGTTTTTCCTGCTCCAGAGTTTTTTCCGACGCATGCGGCAGCCAGATTGAACAGACCGCAAAGCTGATCACGTCCGGGGATGCTGTCATAGCGTGCCAGCAGCAGGCGCGGCTTTTTACGGAACTGGCCGAAGAATTGGAGGCAGAGACGCCGGGTTTTGTCGACATTCGCGATCGCGCGGGCTGGACCGCACCGGGTGAGAACCCTACCCCAAAGATGGCCGCTCTCGTAGCAGAGGCCCTCGTGCCGGTGCCGTCAGAAAAAACATTGGATATCGTATCTCACGGCACCTGTCTGGTGATCGGGGACAGCGAGGCGGCCTGGAGCGCAGCGCGCGATCTGAGCGCAACACTGGCGGTCACCCTTCTGACACCAACGGCAGGCGACGCCGAGCATGCGTCCGTCTTTGAGATTGTATCAGGGCGATTGGCACGGGCGCAGGGCAGTCTGGGCCAGTTTGATCTGCGGATCGACAGCTTTCAACAGATGATCGCGGGAGGGCGCGGCAGCCCGACCTGGACAGACCCCAGGGACGCCGCACGATCATCCTGCGATGTCGTTCTGGATTTGTCTGGTGGCACATCCCTTTTCCCCGCCCCCGCGAAACGGGACGGATACCTGCGTGCAGACCCCGGCAGCGCACCCGCCGTCGCCAAGGCTGTTTTTGCCGCAGCGCAACTTGTCGGGACCTTTGAAAAACCGCTTTACGTTCGACTGGAAGAACCAATCTGCGCCCACTCCCGGGCCGGTCAGTCAGCTTGTACAAAATGCCTTGATGTTTGCCCAACCGGGGCAATCACATCTGCGGGTGATCATGTCGCGATCGACCCGTTGATCTGTGCGGGCTGCGGTGCTTGTTCAGCACTCTGCCCGTCGGGTGCGATCACGTATGACGCGCCGCCCGTCGGATCGGTCTTCAGCAGACTGCACACGCTTGCCACCACCTATCGAAATGCTGGCGGACATGCACCGCGCTTGCTGGTGCATGATGATGAGTTCGGAACTGAGATGATATCCCTCAGCGCGCGCCATGGACGCGGGCTCCCTGCGGATGTGATCCCGTTGAACGTCTCAGCACTGGCAGGTTTCGGACACGCGGAAATGCTCGCGGCCCTCGCCACCGGCTTTACATCGGTGAATGTGCTTGTGGCCCCCACAACCGAAGGCGACGTGATCACCAGCGAAGCGGCCCTCGCCAATGCGGTTTCGGGTCAAGACAGCGTCCGTGTCCTCGACCTGTCGGACCCCGACGCATTGTCAGACACATTATACGCCGCCGAAAACGGCGTTGCCGTTGCGGACCCGATTTTGCCACTGGGCAGCCGCCGCCAGGTCGCGCGGCTTGCCGCCAAGGCCCTCAGACCAGAGGCGGAGGTGTTGGAACTGCCGGACGCGGCCCCCTATGGCGCGATACTGGTCGATACCGACGCGTGCACGCTGTGTCTGTCCTGTGTTTCTTTGTGCCCCTCTGGTGCGTTGGGCGACAACCCTGACAATCCGCAGCTACGGTTTCAGGAAGATGCCTGCCTGCAGTGCGGTCTATGCAGCAACATCTGCCCCGAACAGGCGATCACCCTCAAGCCGCAGTTTGACCTGACGGACGCTGCCTTCACCCAAAAGGTGGTGCACGAGGAAGAACCCTTTGCCTGTGTCGATTGCGGCAGCCTCTTCGGTGTGAAATCCACGGTTGAGCGGATCACGGAGAAACTGGCAGGCAATCACGCGATGTTTTCCAGCCCCGAGACGATCCGGATGATCCAGATGTGCGACAACTGCCGTATTCAGGCACAGTTTCACGCAACGGATAATCCCTTCGCAGGCAAAGAGCGCCCGCGCGTGCGCACCTCAGAAGACTATCTGAGCAAGCGCAAGGATCACTGATGCTTCAGAGGGGCCCCAAGATCAGCCGGCGCAATGCCGGACACATAGGCGAGGATTGCGTCCAGCTCCTCCGTTGTCATCGACATCGGCACCATGGGCGACGGGCGGCTTTCGTCAAAGGGCGCTGTGACGCCTTCGATCTGGGTAAAGCTGGGATGTGGCTTGAGCAGATGGAATGTCGCGAAACGGGTGTGCCAGTCTGTGAACGACCGCATCAGCGCAAAGGACGGGGTCGAACCCATACCCTTCATCCGGTTCGTTTCATTGACCACATGGCACCGACCACAAAGCGACAACGACAGTGCTTCACCAGCCAATACATCCCCGTCGAGAACAACCGCCTCAACCACTGCCACCTCTTCTTTGGGCACGGTGAACCCATCGCCCTGCGGGCTGGCGTAGCTTTCGATCGTGCGGATACCCACATCCGACTGAAGCCATGCAAGAAACCTTTCGGCCCGCCCGTCGCCTGCATGCGACAGATGCCACGTCTGGCCAAGCCCCTCAAAGACCGCAGTGCCTTGCGTCCCGAACTGCATGTCCGCATCATCCACAGCGGCATCGCGATCAATCCGAACGCCTGTCTTGAGCGAAAACCGCGGCAGCAGAAACTGCATGAAACCAGAGGCTTCCAGCACTTCTGGCACAGCCAGTCGCAGGTTGCTTTCCTGTGCAACCGCACCGAAGGCCAACATCATACTGACACAAAACGACCCAAGAATGGCTTTCAAATGGCTGTTCCTTTGGCTTTCCCTCTGGGTTCCATCTAAAAGCCCCCTTACACAACCGTCAAGCATTCCAGCCCGACCAAGGAGAGATAGAATGAACGAAGATTTCAACATGTCCATGCGCAAATTCCTCAAACAAGTTGGCGTGACCTCGCAGCAGGCCATTGAAGAAGCCATGCGAAATGCGGGCGAAACTGCCGGAAAAACCTATGAAGCCAAAGTTGTGCTGACGGTTGATGGTCTGGACATTGAGCATGTGGTGAGCGGTCAGATCACGGGCGCTTCAGACTGATGAGCCTGACACGTGATGCGGTGCTGGCCGCTTTGAAAACAGTGTCGGACCCCATATCCGACAGCGATATCGTGGCCGCAGGTCTGGTCAAGGCGCTCACCGTTGATGACAAGGGGGCAGTACGCTTTGTGATGGAGGTCTCCCCCTCACAGGTAAAGACTTACGAAGCGGTAAAGGATGCGGCCGAGAAAGCCGTGCAGGACCTCGGTGCATCCGCTGTTCAGGTCTTGATGACCGCACATAGCACGCCCGCAGCCCCGCCCGACCTCAAACCGCAACGGTCTTCTGAACCGTCCGGGCCACAGAAGATTCCGGGTATCGACCGCATTCTTGCCATCGCGTCGGGCAAGGGCGGCGTTGGTAAATCCACGCTGTCGGCGAATATCGCCTGCGCGCTGGCGGCAGAGGGTCGCCGCGTGGGCTTGCTGGACGCCGATGTCTATGGGCCATCCCAGCCGCGCATGCTGGGTGTGTCGGGCAGACCCGCCTCACCCGATGGCAAAATTATCCTGCCCATGCGCAACTATGGCGTCACGATGATGTCCATTGGCCTGATGCAGAACGAAGACCAAGCGGTCGTCTGGCGCGGGCCGATGCTGATGGGCGCGTTGCAGCAGATGATGAATCAGGTGCAATGGGGTGCGCTTGACGTGCTGATCGTGGACCTGCCGCCGGGCACCGGTGATGTGCAGATGACGCTGACGCAAAAGTTTCAGGTGGATGGCGCAATCGTCGTCTCAACCCCGCAGGACGTGGCTTTGCTGGATGCGCGCAAGGGCATTGACATGTTCAACCAGTTGGGCACGCCGATACTGGGCATGATCGAAAACATGTCGACACATATCTGCTCGAACTGCGGTCACGAAGAACATGTGTTCGGGCATGGCGGTGTCGCCAGAGAAGCCGAAAAAATTGGCGTGCCGCTCTTGGCTGAGATACCGCTGCACCTTGATATCAGACTGGCGGCAGATGGCGGCGCGCCCATCGTCGTCTCGAAACCCGACAGCCCGCAGGCCACTGCCTTTCGCGACGTTGCCAAGCGGCTTATTGCTGACGGAAAAGCATGACACCTCTTTCATTTCCACCCCTGTTTACCGGCGAGGACACCCGGGGCGAAGATCCGCTGCACTTTGCCTGCGCCCGCGCACAGGCCGGGTGCGACGCCGGGTTGGTCGCTTATGATTTGCGCGCCGATGTCCTGCACGCAGCGCTTGTGTTTGCCCCTGAGGTCCCCCTGCGAAAGGCTGCGATCATGCTGCCGATTTGCGGTATCGGGTTTCAGAATGCACTCGGCGCGCTGGCCCCCCCGGAGATCGCTGTGCATCTGGACTGGACCGGCGGCATAAGGATCAACGGTGGCACGGCGGGACTGCTCAAGATGGTTGCCTCGCCCGCCAGTCCTGATCAGGTGCCGGACTGGATGGTGGTTGGCCTTGATCTGGCCATCTGGCCCGCCAGCGCCGAAACCGGCAATACGCCCGACGTGACGGCGCTCATTTCCGAAGGGTGCGGCGATGTGGAGGCCCCTGCCCTGCTCGAAGCATGGGTGCGCCACACATTGGTCTGGATCAACCGCTGGAGCGAGGATGGCCCGCGCGCTATCCACAGCGAATGGTCCGGACTTGTTCACGGTCTGGAAAAAGAAGCACAAGTGCGTGACATCGCGGGTGTTTTCAAAGGCGTTGACGAAGACTTCGGGATGATCTTGCACAATGACGACGGCAATCAGATCATTGCGATCACTGATATTCTGACGGAGGTTCCATGAAACTCGCACGCGCCATCCATTTTGACGAAAGCGATACCCGCGTCTTTCACAGCCCGGCCCGAACCGGCGAGTGGTGCCTGTCCGGCGGCTTTGAATTCTCCAACTGGTCGGATGGGGATATGGTGGGCAAGGCCCGCCAAGCCTTTACCAATGGCTGGATGGGGCTTGAGACCTTCGGGCGCACGACCTTTGTGGCCGTCGCACCGCTCGAGCCTTTTGAACGCGACGCGCTGGCCAAATCGCTGGCACAGCACTTTGTCAGTATTTACGGCGCGCCCTCAGTCGAGGCCGCGATGGGCACAGCCTTTGATGAAATCGATCAGATGATCGAGCTTTGCGAAGATCAACCGCCCAACACGTTGCTCACCATCACGCGCGAACTGACCCCCGCAGGGGTCAAGGAAAGCTATGGGATGATCGAGCCGCAAGATGCCGGCATAGACCAGTTTGCCGTGCACGGCTCCCTCGATGAAGAGCCGCACCAGCACTAAAGCCTATTTCGCTCGCGCGTTGAATGTGAACAGCGTTTCACCGTTGATCATATAGCCGTTGATCAGGTCCGCTGCGCGCGGGCTGGTCAGCCAGCCCTCAAGCGCCATAGCAAGATCGTTGCGTATGTGGGCGTGTTTCTCAGGGTTCACAGGCAGATAGGCATATTGGTTGAACAACACCGGATCGCCTGCATAAAGCAATGCCAGATCCGCCTTGTTGCCAAAGTTCAGCCAACTGGCGCGATCCGCAAGAATATACGCCCCGAGACCGGCAGAAGTGTTCAGGCTCGCGCCCATACCGGCACCCACTTCGCGGTACCAATCACCGAAGGTTTCAGCGTCAAACCCGGCATCACGCCACAGGGCGAGTTCCTTTTTATGCGTCCCGCTGTCATCGCCCCGGCTGACGAAGGCAGGTTCGGTGGTGGCGATGTTCTGCAGCGCCTCAACGGCCGAAGCCGCATTGCTGATCGCCGCCGGATCGTCAGAGGGGCCGATCATCACAAAATCATTATACATGATTTCCCGGCGATGCGTGCCATAGCCATCCGCGACAAAAACCTCTTCGGCAGAGCGAGAATGCACCAGTATCGCATCCACATCCCCGGCCTCTCCCAGCCGCAATGCCTGCCCGGTGCCAACCACCAGCAATTGCACGTCCAGATCAAGATCTTCCTTGATCGCGGGCAACAAAACATCCGACAATCCTGAATTTTCAAAGGAGGTCGTGACGGCCAGTTTCATCTCTTCTGCCATGCTGGTGCTGGCCATCATCACGACGCTTATTGCACATAAGACCCGATGTATCATCCGATGATATCCCCTCTGAAAAATGCTTGTAATTCAGGCGTCTGCGGCGTTTCGAAAAATGCCTGCGCCTTCCCGGATTCTCTTACGGTGCCATTCAGCATAAAAATCGCATCACTCGCAAGCCTCTTTGCCTGACCAAAGTTATGCGTCGTCATGATGACCCGCGTGCCCGCCTCCTGCGCCTCCAGCAACAGGGTTTCGATGTCGCGGGTGGAAGGGCCATCAAGGTTGGCACAAGGCTCATCCAGAAACAGAACTTCGGGGCGGCGGATCAGGGCCCGACCCAAGGCGAGCCTTTGCTTTTCACCACCAGAAAGCCGCGTCGCGGGAAGCGTCAGCCGATCCTCCAGCCCGGTCCTGCGCGCCCAGTCGCTGACCTGTTCTTCGATCACGGCGCGTGGGGTTTTGCGCAATTGCAACGGATAGCGCAGATTGTCCCCCACGGAGCGACGCAGCATGATGGGTGTCTGAAACACATAGCCCTGATGGTGCTGCGCTTCGCGGTCCGGCACCGCCCATGCGACCGCGCCGCTGCTGATGCGTTCCACGCCGTGCATGACTTTCAACAGGGTGGTTTTGCCACTTCCATTGGGACCCAGAATGATCGTGCAACCCCCCGGTGCAAGCGACAGACTAACTGGCCCAAGCAGCCGCTTTCCACGGCGCCGCACGCAGACCTCTTTGAGCACAAGTGGCAGGATCGTATTTACCATTGGCCCTCACGCTCCGTCCGGGACAGCCAGTGAATGCTGATGTTGATGCCAATCGCCAGCGCAATCAGCACGAACCCAAGCGCCAGCGCGAGGGCAAAATCACCCTTGCCCGTCTCAAGTGCGATAGCCGTGGTCAGCACCCGCGTGGCATGATCGATGTTGCCCCCAACGATCATGATCGCACCCACCTCTCCGATCCCGCGCCCGAAACCTGCAAGGGACGCCGTCAACAGATTGCGTCGACCATCCCAGATCAGCGTCTTGATACGTTGCCATTGCGACGTATCGAGCGAAATCAGCAGATCGTGGTACTGCGCCCATAACTCGCGCATCGCCTGATGGGTGATCGAGGCGATCAGGGGCGTGATGATGATCACCTGAGCAATCACCATCGCCGTGGGTGTGAACAACAAGCCCAAAACGCCAAACGGACCGGAACGCGACAACAGAATATACACGATCAACCCGACCACGACCGGCGGCAAGCCCATCAGCGCATTCAACACCGAAATCACCAGACGCCGATACCGAAACCGGCGGATCGCCAGAAATGTCCCCAGCGGCAACGCAATGACAGAGCCGATCACCAGAGCGGTCAACGTCACTTCCAAAGAGCGCAAACTGATTTCAATGAGATCCGGGTCAAGCGTCACAACAAGCCAGAAAGCGGCGGACAAGCCCTCGAAAATATCGTTCATCTTACGCGTAATGCCCATGCTCGCTTCGGTTTGCCGAGACTATGGTATGCGCCGCGCGACTGCAATCATTCGCCCCTGCACTGCCGCCAGTTTTTACAAATGCGCTTTCGCTGACTCCACAGTTCTGCCAAGGAGACTGAGCCCTACACCAAGTTTGGAAACCCATTGAACCCTGCATCGCCCTATGTGTCTGCGCGCCCGCCCGCGACCCATATCCGCAGTATGAAAACGCACCCCGATGATGCGTCCGCGCTTTTGAGTCATGCCGGGGCGATAAAACACCATGACAGGTGAACAGGTCTTTTACATCGTTCTTGGGGCTGCTGCGGGCGGCTTTATCAATGGGCTTGCCGCTTTTGGTACGGCCCTGTTTGCCCTTGGCTTCTTCCTGACGGTGATGACACCTGTTCAGGCTGTGACCGTCACCGTAACGCTCACTATTTTCAGCGGGTTGCAAGGTGCCTGGGTCGTGCGCCATGCAATGCTGGAAAACACCGCCCGTCTGGCGCGTTTCATTGTACCGGGATGTTTCGGCGTACCGTTGGGTGTTTGGTCCCTGCACCTGATCGACGTGAGCGTGCTCAAACTGGTCATTGCCTTCTTCTTGATCCTCTATGGGGGATACTTCACATGGCGCAGTAACCTGCCAAAAATTCGCGAAAAAACACCAATCATTGATGCGACGGTGGGGTTTTGTGGCGGTGTTCTGGGCGGCGCGGCGTCGCTTTCAGGTGCATTGCCGACGATGTGGTGTTCGGTCCGGGGTTGGCCAAAAATGGAAACGCGCGCGGTGCTGCAACCCTTTAATCTGGTCATCCTTGCAGGCACTGCGGTCATGCTTGGCCTGCGCGGGGCCTTCACTGCGCAAACGCTTGCGTTCCTGCTATTGGCAATTCCTGTTTCAGTAATCGCAGCACAGATCGGTATTCAGGTTTTCCGCCGCATAAGCGATGTTTTTTTCCGACAACTGCTGATCAGCCTCACACTCGTATCCGGATGTGTCCTGCTGATCCGCGAAATCCTGTAGATCACGGCACAACGCACCGAAGCCTCTTGCACCTCGCACCCTGCTGCGGGAAGACTGGCACATGTCTGACATTTTGCGGCGCATCTCTTTGGTATTGGTGACCTTACTGTGGTCTGCAGCGAGCCTGCCTGCCGCCGCAGAGCAAATCACGGTTTTTGCGGCCGCGAGCCTGAAGGAAGCGATTGACGAGATTTCATCCGACTTCACACGCGCCACAGGTATCGATGTGGCGGCGTCCTATGCCGGGTCTTCCGCGCTGGCGCGGCAGATCGGGTTTGGTGCCCCGGCTGATGTTTTTATATCCGCCAGCACCGACTGGATGAACCATCTTGAGGAAAATAACTGGATACAACCGGCCACACGCTTTGATCTTGTGGGTAACCGGCTGGTTTTGATTGGCCCGTCGTCAGATGCAGCAGCCTTTGACATCGCCGCCGATACCGATCTGATCGCAATGCTGGCAGGTGGCAGACTGGCGATGGCGCTGACCGATGCGGTCCCGGCGGGGATATACGGAAAGGCTGCGTTACAAGCGCTGGACCTGTGGGACGACGTCGCCCCCATGGTCGCGCAAACCGACAACGTGCGCGCTGCCTTGTCGTTGGTGTCGCTTGGCGCAGCTCCGCTGGGCATTGTCTATGCCACGGATGCGCTGGCCGATGACAAAGTGAGCGTGCGCGCCATTTTCCCGTCCCACGCGCATCCACCGATCATCTACCCTGTTGCGCTCACAAAAAGGGCGACATCCCCGCAGGCCGAGGCTTTTCTTGACTATCTCAACGGTGACGCGGCAGATAAGGTATTCAGGGAATTGGGTTTTCTATTGGAGGCAGACTAGAGCGTGCAATGGACTGGTTAAGCCCGCAGGAATGGAGCGCCGTGGCACTGTCGCTGCGTGTCGCTTTCTGGGCCACGCTGTGCAGCCTGCCCTTTGCCCTGCTCACGGCCCATCTGCTGGCGCGCGGCAGTTTTCCCGGCAAACAGCTCTTTAATGGCATCGTACATCTGCCCTTGATCCTGCCACCCGTCGTGACAGGATATCTTTTACTGCTCACATTCAGCATTCAGGCCCCTGTCGGCCATGCGCTGTCCCAGATCGGAATCGTCTTTGCGTTTCGCTGGACGGGTGCGGCGCTCGCGGCGGCAATCATGGCGTTTCCGCTGATGGTGCGCGCCATCCGCCTGTCCATCGAGGCCGTGGACCCCAAGCTCGAAGAAGCCGCAGCAACCCTTGGGGCCTCGCGGATGTGGGTCTATCTGACCGTCACATTGCCCCTGATCCTGCCCGGTGTTCTGGCGGGTAGCATTCTCGCCTTTGCCAAGGCCATAGGAGAGTTCGGCGCTACGATTACTTTCGTGTCCAACATTCCCGGCCAGACACAAACCCTGCCCTCAGCCGTCTATGCCTTCTTGCAGGTTCCGGGGGCTGAAGGATCAGCGTTTCGGCTGGTCGTGATTTCGATCGTCATCGCAATGGGCGCTCTTTTGCTGTCGGAAATCCTGTCACGCAGGGTCGCCGCCCGGATCGGCGCATCATGAGCTTGGCTGTCTCGCTCAAGCATGCCTTTGCGGGGTTTACCCTTGATGCATCCTTCGAGGCACCCAACGGAATCACCGTGTTGTACGGGCGATCAGGATCAGGAAAAACGACCATTGTCAACGCATTGGCAGGCCTTCTTCATCCAAATCAAGGCCATATTTCCATCGGGGCGCAAACCCTGTTTGACAGCCAGACCGGGCAGCATTTGCCCGCCAGCAAGCGGCGCATCGGCTATATCTTTCAGGAGGGACGGTTGTTTCCGCATCTCTCCGTGAGGCAAAACCTGAAATACGGCCAGTGGTTTGCGCCGAAATCAGCCCCAAAAAGCGATTTTGATCAGATTGTCGAAATGCTGGGGATCGCCGCTCTTCTCGACCGGCGCCCAGTCCGGCTCTCCGGCGGTGAAAAACAACGCGTTGCCATTGGCCGCGCCCTGCTGTCCAGCCCGCAGATGATCCTCGCGGATGAGCCTTTGGCGGCGCTGGATGACGCCAGAAAAGAAGAAATCATGCCCTATTTCGAGCGTCTGCGCGACGCGTTGGGCATCCCGATCCTATACGTCAGCCATGCAGGCACCGAAGTTGCCCGGCTCGCCACCACAATCGTGGTGCTGCAAGACGGGCGTGTCGTGCGGCAAGGGCCCGCCGGCGAGGTTCTCAGCGATCCCGACGTCACTCCTTTGGGGGCAACAGCGGCGGGGGTCATGGTGCAGGCGCGTGTGACGGCCCAGCACAGTGACGGGCTGACGGAGGTGTTAACCGGTGGCCTGCCCTTGCTGGTGCCTGCCGCCGCCTATCCTGTCGGCAGCACCTTGCGCCTCAGGATCGAAGCGCAGGACGTGATGCTGGCCACGGAAAAGCCCAATGCCATATCCGCCCTCAACATTCTGCCCGCCACGGTTGCCACGCTGCGTCTTGGCGATGGTCCCGGCGCGCTTGTGCAGATCAAGGCGGGCGAAAACCTGCTTTTGGCGCGGATTACGCGCAGGTCCGTCGAGGCGCTGAACCTAAAAGTGGGCACGCCCGTCTATGCAGTTCTGAAGGCGGTCTCTATTCCGCGCGGCGCGATCGGCGATCAACATCCGACCCTATAGGAACGCCCCCTACAGGTAATCTGAAACCAGCAGGTGCAACGGTTCTTCGTCCTCCTCCACGTTGGAAAACCGACCAATTGGCATCTCAAACACATTGTCTGTGCGGTCATCATTCACAGTTGAGACCTCACCGATGAGACAATCGCCTTTCTCCGCCCAGAATGCGTGCCAGATGCCAGGCATCAGCGTCACGCTCTCTCCCGGTTTGAGGCGCAAATGCGCGCCCGGTAAAAAGCTGCGCGATATGCCATCGCAGGGCACGGTGAAGGGGCTATCGCGGTCAATGCCGCCCTCTGGGTCAGACTGGAAAAGCTCGATCACCAGATCACCCCCGCCGCGGTTGATGATATCTTCGGCCTTGATGTTATGGCGATGCATCGGCGACAGCTGCCTGTCGCGCGAAATCATGATCTTTTCGGCGTATAGCATGCCGCTGCCCTGCGCCAAATCCGCTGCCGTACCGTTCCGGGTGGTAAACAGAAACAACCCCAGTTCGTCAAAACGGCCCTGACCGTAATCGGTGATGTCCCACCCGAGCCCCCGCGCGCGCAGGATTTGTGCCGCGTCACTGCGCATCTGCTCCGGCGTCCAATAGGCAAAGGGTGGCAGGGTATAGCCAAAACTGCGGATGAAGGCATCACTGTATTTCACGATTTCATTGACATCAGAGCGTTTCATCACCGGGGTCTCCGTTCAGGGCGTAAACATGCAAAAGCTGCAGGCGCGTCATACACCCTGCATAAACCCGGTTTCCAGCAAAAGCTGCGCTTAGGGGGTATCAATCAGTTCAAGCAGCTTGCGGCGCTGAATTTTCCCGGACGGGCCTTTGGGCAAATCATCCAGAAAATGCACATGATCCGGTGATTTGAACGGTCCAAGACGCGCTTGGCACAACTGTATCAGATCCTCAGACGACAGCTGCGATCCTGCACGCACTTTGACCGCAGCCTCCACCGTTTCACCATAGCTTTGACACGGACGGCCAAACGCCGCTGCCTCAATAACATCGCCATGCGCGTAAAGCGCTTCATCTATTTCGCGCGGCGCAATGTTTTCCCCGCCCTTGATGATCAATTCCTTGAGGCGACCCGTCACGAAAAAATACCCATCCGCGTCCATGCGGCCCAAATCACCAGTGCGCAGCCAATCGCCCGCAAAGGTTTCCTGTGTTGCCTGCGGGTTCTTCAGGTATTCCAGCATGACATTTGGGCCTCGCACCGCGATCTCACCTTCGACACCGGGGGCGCAGGGTTTGTGCGCAGAATCCAGAACAGCAACCTGATTTCCATAAGCGCACCCCGGTGAGCCGATTTTGCGCACCCCCGGCGGCAAGGGGTTCGACAGAATTTGCGCCGCCGTTTCGGTGAGCCCCATCGTCTCGATGATCGGCACCTCAAAGCGCTGTTCAAAAGCCGTCTGCACTTCCGGCGCCAGCGCTGAGGAGGCGGAGCGTCCGAACCTCAGGCGCGTTTTGGTATCCGCATCCGGTTCGGCCGGGCTGTGCAGCAAATGGCTTATGATGGTCGGCACCACGGAAAACCATGTCGCCTCGGCGCGCGCGGCGTCCTCCCAGAAACTGCGCGCCGAGAAACGGGGGCACACCGCCAGTGACCCGCCAGATACCAACGCACCCATCACGCTGACGCACAGACCATTGATATGATAAATCGGCAAAACACAAAGGCCCCGGTCATGCGGGCTGAGGTCATGGGCCACGGTGGCCGTCCAGCCCCCGGCCAAAAGGCTTGCATGGGTGTGCACAACCCCCTTGGGCTGGCCCGTCGTCCCGGAGGTGTACATCAAAAGCGCATGATCGCTCGCGCAGATGCTGTGAAGCTGTGTACCAGGCGGATCCGCGTTCAAATCAACCTGTTCAATCCCGTCAGGGCGGGCGAGGTCAAACAGCGCTTGTGCCTCCTCGTGAACCAAGGCGAAACGCGCTTCAGAATGCTCAAGCGCATAGGAGATGGCATCGCGGCCAGCCACAAGATTGACCATGGTCGCGCGAAACCCGCCATATAAAGCGCCATAAAGAGCGATCAGCCCCGTGCGCCCGTTCGGATGCAGGATCGCGATGCTTTCCCCTTTGCGCGCCCCTTTGCGCGTCAAAACCCATGCCACCCGCAAGGCTTCTGCCCGCAACGCGCGCCACGACAGAACCGTTTCATCCTGTGAAAACACCAAGGCAGTGCCTGCCTGCGTCGCGCGATGATCAAGCCAGTTGCGCACCGTCCCGGCAGGCGGCGCTTCGAGGTCCGTTTTCATGCGCCAGCGGCTTTCCAATACTCGCCAAAAATTTCCGCCACGCTGGGTTCCCGCGCGGGGATTTCGCGGATGACTTTTGCCGTCTGCATGAAGTGCTTCCAGTGCAGATTGTCGTCAATGGAATTGCCGCCCCAAGACCCGCATCCCATCGAGAGGGAAAAAGGCATGCCGTTGTTAAAAGCGCCCCCGGTTGCAAAGCAATGCGCCTGATTGACGATCACCCGACAGGTCGGCAAGGTTGTTGCCAATTCAATCGCGCGGGCATCCTGCGCCGAATGCAACCCAACCGAATGCCCTGCCCCCTGATGCGCCAGAATTTGTGCCGTTATTTCGCAAGCCGACGCAAAGTCGTCAGCCCGATAAAGCGCCGCGACGCGTGACAGCTTTTCCCCGGACAACGGGTGCTCAGGGCCAATGCCAGTGGTTTCGACCAGAATGAACTGCGTGTCTGCTGGCACATCTCCCTCAAGACCCAAAGCGGCGATTGTTTGTGCCGCATCCTGCGCAATCACCGCGCGGTTGAGATGACCGTCGGGCCAGAGCTTTTGCACAATGCGGTCTTCGTCACGGATCAGCGCGCCGCCAACTTTTGCAAGTTCGATCATGAAGGCGTCATAGATGGCATCGACCACCACAAGCGCATTTTCAGAGCTGCAGGAGGTGGCATTGTCAAAGGTCTTTGAGCCCGCGATTTTTCGCGCTGCCGCCGTTAAATCTGCGGTTTCATCGACAATGACCGGAACGTTGCCCGCACCAACGGCCAATGCAGGCGTGCCGCTGGTATAGGCGCGCCTGACGTTGTTTTGCGATCCCGTCACCACGATCAGATCGCTGATCTCCAGCAGCCGTTGGGTTTTTTCCTTGGATCCCGGTGCTGAGACCATCTGCACCAAATCCGAATTTTCACCGATCTTTGCGAATTCTGCATGGACGTATTCAAGCAGCGTTTCACAGGCGGGCACCCCTTTGGGCGACGGCGACAACACAATCGCGTTTCCGCATTTCAGCGCATTGATGATGTTGTTTGCAGGCGTTGCAGCAGGGTTCGTCGACGGCACCACCGCCCCCACCACTCCAATTGCGCGGGCGATCTCAGTGATCCCCGTTTCCGGACTGTGTGTAACCGCGCCAAACGTCTTTACACCCGCAATGTCCCGCATCAAACCCAACGTTTTGCGATGGTTCTTGGTGATCTTGTCGGCGACATTCCCAAGGCCCGTGGTTTTCACAGAGAGTTCAGCGAGGTGGCGGTTGCGCGCAGGCTCCATAATGGCCCAGGCGGCGGCTTGGGCTGCCAGGTCATAGCGCGCTTGCGAGCCCTTCGCCTCATACTCCTGCTGGGCGGCACGCGCGCGCGCCACCGTTCTTTCGACTTCTCCAATGTCTTCATGGGCATTCATCTTGGACGTCCTGCTGGTGTATAAGATCCGCGCCTCAGACAAGAGGCGCGGACAGTCGTTTTCAAAGTCCGGCGAGCAATTCTGCCAGCGTCTCCTGACGCTGCGCCCACATCTCGAGCACCTCGTCACGGGTCATGACATTCATGGGCGAGCCGCCAGCCTGCATCTTACCCTGCACACGGCTGTTTTCGAACATGGCGGGGACTGTTGCCGCCAGCTTGTCGATGATCGGCTGCGGTGTACCCTTTGGGACCATCACGCCCCGAAAATTGACCGAAGCGTTATCCACATCAAGTCCTGCTTCCATCATCGTCGGCACATCGGGCAGAAACGCGTTGCGCTCCAGATCAGCGACCGCAAGGATCTTGACGTTGCCCGCTTCGCGCGCACGGAATGCGTCAGACAGGTTGTTGATGCCCGCCATCACTTCGCCTGCGATCACGGCTTTCATTGCCGCCGCGCCACCGCCTTTTGTTGGGATATAGGCCAGCTTCATGTCACCGGCTTTTTCCATTTGCAACGCGGCGATATGGTGGCCGACGAAGAGCCCGGCACCGGAGGTTGTCAGCTTGCCCGGATTGGCCGAGGCGAAATCAAAAACGTCCTGCAACGTGTTGAATTCACTGTCTGCACCGACCACCAGCACCGCCGGGTCCGCCCCCCAGTTTGCAATCGGTTCAAAGCTGTCCACGCTGTAGGAGACACCGCCCTTGATAGACTGCGCGATAAAATGCGGCACGTTGTAAGCGCCCAATGTGTAGCCATCCGCATCCGCCTGCGTGGCCAGCCAGTTCCAGCCCACGCGCCCCCCGGCACCCGGCTTGTTCAGGATCGCAATCGGCATCCCGAGCGCGTCCTCGTTCCCCGACGTCATCGTCACGATACGCGCCTGAAAGTCCGTCGCTCCGCCTGCGCCGTAACTCACCATCATCATCACCGGACGGTCGGGGTAGTTTTCGTGCCCATCCGCAAGCGCGGCCCCCGTCATTCCCATCAGCGCGATTGCCGCACCTGCCAGTAGCTTCTTCATTCTTCAATCCTCCCTAAAGGTTATGTGATCCGCGTGTTTGTCGTTAGAAAAAGACCTCACGCGGTGTGTAGACTTTCAAAAGAACGGCAAAGAGGCCGTACATGACTGCAATGAAGCAGCCGGTGGCGAAAATGCGCTTGACCCATGACTTGACCTGCGAATGCGGCGCCGGGTCGTAAAGGGTGAACAGCAGGAAAAAGGCGATGGCCGTGGCCGTGTAGAACCCCAGCGTTTTCGCCGCCCAGAAGATATAGACAATCGCGACGATGAGGCCCGGCAGCATGCGGATAAAGGCATCCCCCGAGACACCCGCCCCGACCTTGGTCCACCCGAGGCAGGCCTTGACGAATGTCCAAATGGCCAGCACGGCAAAGACGGTTGAAATCAGCCGTGGAAACAGAAAGGCCTCAGCCGGTTGTTGTGTATAGCTCAGGAATGTGACCCACAGGCCCACCACCACGACGCAGCCAGATGCGACGATATGCTGGACACGCGGCAGATTGATGTCGCTCATACCATGATCTCCTCTTTCGAGACATATCGACGCTTGCGGACCTCCATCCATGCGGAATAAGCGATGGATGCAATCACGGCGGCGATCAGGAACAGGTTCAGCGGACCGCCCAGGAAATAAGGCCCCAGCCCATCGGTGGCATTGGCAATCATCGACCCTTGGATAAAGTTGGATTCAGCAATCGGACCAAGGATCAGACCCAGCACCAGAGGGGCCGCCGAAAAGCCGAACCGCTCAAGAAAATACATCATGATGCCCAACGCGGCCATGACATATACATCGCCCATGCTGGACTGCACCGAATAGCTGCCAAAGAGCGCAAGCCCCAGAACGACCGCCGCCATCAGCGACTGCGGCACCTGAGCGACACGCGCCGCAAGCCCCGCAACATAAAGGCCAAAGATGCACATCAGCACCTGCCCGATCAGCATCGAATTGATGAAGGTCCACGCGACATCGGGGTGATTGTCAAAAAGGTCCGATCCAGGGAAAATCCCATGGATCAGCAGACCGCCCAAAAGCACCGCAGCGGTGGGTGAGCCGGGAATAGACAAGGTCAACAGTGGCACGAGCGAGGGGCCGACCATTGCATTGTTGGCAGATTCAGCCGCAATCACGCCTTCGGGGTGGCCCTTGCCGAATTTCTCACGCTCCGGCGAAAACTTCTTGGCCTGATCATAGGCAACCAGCCCGGCGATCTGCCCGCCGACGCCGGGGATCAGGCCGATGATCGACCCCGTGGACATGCCGATGAACATCGCACGCGGGTATTTCAACAAGGCGCGCATGGCCTCTACTACGGAATGCTTTTGCACTTGCAGCACTTCGGTGCCGTCATCCCGCCGCCCCTTTGCAAACATGGTGATGACCTGCGGGATCGCGAAAAGCCCGATCAGCGCGGCGATAATGTTAATCCCGCCCCCAAGCGCATCATGAAAAATAAAGCGCTGCGCGCCCATGATATCGTCAAACCCGATGGTCGCCAGCCACAGGCCAATACAGCCCGACAACAGTCCTTTGACCACGGATTTACTGTCGAGCGTGCCGATGACAGTGACCCCCAGAATGGCCAGCCAGAACAGATGCGAAGGCCCGAACGCCAGGGCCCATTTGGCCAGAACGGGCGTGAGAAAGATCAACAGCAGGACCCCGAAAATGCCCCCCACTGCAGAAGACAGAAAACTAAGTTGCAGGGCTTTGGTCCCCTCACCATTCTGCGCCATCGTGTGGCCGTCCAGCGTGGTGGCAATATTGGCAGGTGCGCCGGGAATCTTGAGCAAGATCGCCGAAACTGCCCCGCCTGCAACGGTTGATGTATAGGCTGCGCCCAGCAAAATCAGACCCTGCGTCGCGTCCAGATGAAAGGTGAAGGGGATCAGCAAGGCAACGGCCATGGTCGGGGACAAACCCGGCGTGGCCCCAAGCACAAGCCCGCCAATCGTGCCCAAGAGTAACAACGCAAAGTTGACCGGCGTGAATACATCACCGAAATAATAGATAAACTCCATTCAGGCCCCCCTCCCGTCAGGACGTTCTTGACCTTTCAGGCTAAGGCATGAAAATAGTTTTGCAAATGTTTTCATAAAATGCATGAATTAGGCACTGTATATGGCTGATAAAAAACCAAAAAATGCTGACATTGTGGCGGTTGCAAATGCCGCGAAGGTCTCGATTTCCACTGTGTCGCGCAGCTTCAATCACCCCGGGTTAGTCAATCCTGCGACTCGTAAAAAGATCGACCGCGCCGTGCGCAAACTGGGCTATATCCGCAACCGCGCTGCGCAGACCATGCATGGCATTCGCAGTGGCACAATAGGGCTTGTACTGCCGACCATCGACAATACGATTTTCGCCGAAGTGATACAGGCTTTTTCCGAAAGCGTGGATGCGCATGGGTTCACGATCCTTGTCGCCTCCCATGGCTATGATCTCGAACGCGAATATGCGGTGCTACGCAAGTTTCTGGAACACCGCGTGGATGGCGTTGCCCTGATTGGGCTGGATCACAGCGACGAAACCTACCAATTGATCAACAGTCAGGCCATTCCGGCGATCACCATTTGGAACTATGATGCGGCCTCCCGGCTTTCCTGCGTTGGGGCGGACAATTGGCAGGCGGGCCGTTTGGCAGCACAGCACCTCATCGATCTGGGGCATCGCGAAATCGCCGTGGTTTTCCCCCCTGTTGCCGGTAATGACCGGGCGCGCGCCAGACATGACGGCGCGCTTTCGGTCCTGTCCCTGCACTGTTCCGACCTGCCCCCGTCCTGGACCCAACAGGCGCGTTATAGCATCGCCGATGGCAAGGACGCCGTGATCAATCTGCTGTCTGCCGACAGACGCCCCACGGCCATTTTATGTGGCAATGACGTCTTGGCCCTTGGGGCCATCCATGCGGCACGACGCCTGAACCTATGTGTTCCAGAGGATTTGTCGGTCATCGGAATAGGCGATTTCAAAGGGTCAAAAGAAATGGAACCGGCCTTGACCACCATCAGCCTGCCCGCGCGCACAATCGGGCAGATTGCAGGCGAACAACTGGCCCAATCCATCATCCAGTAAGACCGCCAGATCCGCCGCACGGATTGTGCTATTTCGCTGGCAAAGCGTGACACATGTCAGGTCTGTACGACCTAGCAGCGTTTCAAAAACCCGCGCACATCAGGCGCGACCGATCCTCGGCCAATCCCATGGACAGCAGCACAGGATCCGTTCGCTGGCGGGTTTGGAAGTCTTCCTTGCTGGTCAGCCCCTGCCACTCGATCGAGATCAGCGCTTGCGCGACCGCCCCGCCCAGCGTGGTGCCCGGACCTGTGATGATAAAGACGTCAGGGGCAAATGTATGGGCTGCAACTGTGATTGCGCGGGTGAAATCGTAGGGGGCTACCACCTGATGGCCAAGGGTATAATCGCGAAGGTCTTCTGTTGTGCACGACTTTGGATACCAGACTGCCCCACGCCCATCGATGATCGGACCCTGCGGCGGCTGGAAAAGTCCCGCGCTGAGGGCTGCGCGCCCCTGCGCCGCGACAGGTTCCTGCAGGGCGGTATGAAACGCGGCGTGATTTGGAAGCCGCATCGGATAACGCCCCTGCACAGGTGTAACACTTTGTTCAAATGCGGACAGACCGGCTTCATTCCCTGCGACGACCAGCATACCGCCCAGATGAATTGAAACCGCAAGACTGTGATCAGGGCGCCGCCCGATCTGCGCGACCTGCTCCAGCAACGTGTCACGCAGCCCCCGTATCTGCTGCCAATTCTCATCCACAAACGGATAGAGACACTGCCCGCCGATCATGCTGTCTTGCATCAGCGTGCCCATTGTGTTGACAATCCTGAACGCATCGACTGGTTTCGCGGCCCCCGCAACGGCCAGTGCCGAATACCACCCCATCGAATTTCCGGTCACACCGACCACTTCGATCTGCTCCGGTATTTTCTGCGCATCCAGAAACGACGCGGTATAAATCAGGGCCGAAGCGTGATCGCCCCGCGTGTGAAAGGCCTGCTGATAGCGCGCAGCACCATCGAGTTCGGCCAGCGTCTGCTGTCCCAGCGCGGTTCTTTCGCGGTCAAACGCCGCGAGGTGGTCCAAGGCATCGCTGTGATGGCGCGCAAGATATCCCAGTTCGCTTTTCGTATAGGTGCCGCGACCGGGGCAAATCACAACTGCGGTTTTGCTCATGATGCACCCTGCGCCAGTCCGAGTGCCGCAGACACGATACCCTCGACCGAGGGAAGCGTCGCCGCATAGGCAGGCCCGGTTGCGATAAAACAATCCTCTGCGGTGAGGCGCGCCACCCGGGTCCGCCCCGCTTCGGCAAAAAGGCTCAGCAAAGCCTCGGACTGACTGCCCGTGCGGCGGCACTCATCGACGATCAGCACCGAAGCACAATCCTGCGTGGCCGCAAGGATCGCCGCATCGGGCTGCGGGGCCAGCCAGCGGATATCAATCACGCGGGTCCCAACACCCTTTTCTGCCAACACCTTGGCCGCTTTTTCGGACAGATACCGCCCGTTGCCATAGGAAACCAGCGCGATATCCGTGCCATCCCCAACCACGCCCACATCGCCAAGATCGATCCGCTGATCCGGTGCGGGGTAGTGGTGCAGCCATCCGCCGTCGCCCGCTACGTGCAGATCGCGCATCGGGTAAAGCGCGATCGGCTCGATAAAGACCACCACGCGCTGTTCTTCGCGCGCCAGCCGCACCGCTTCGCGCAGCATCATCGCCGCATCCGCCCCATTGGACGGACATGCGATCACAAGCCCCGGAATGTCGCGCAGAACGGCAAGGCTGTTGTCGTTGTGAAAATGTCCGCCAAATCCCTTTTGATACCCCAACCCCGCAATCCGCAGCACCATCGGGTTGGTAAACTGACCATCCGAGAAAAAACTGAGCGTCGCAGCCTCACCACGTAGTTGATCCTCGGCATTGTGCAGATAGGCGAGGAACTGGATTTCCGGGATCGGAACAAAACCGTTGTGCGCCAGTCCCAACGCGAGGCCCAGAATGGATTGTTCATCCAGCAGCGTATCAATAACCCGGTCCGGGCCAAATCGCGCCTGCAGCTTTTGCGTCGCACCGTAAACGCCACCCTTGCGACCGACATCTTCGCCAGCAACGATAACCTCGCCGTGCTCAAGCATCAGATCAGCCAGCGCCCAGCTGATCAGCCGCCCCATGGGCTGTGGCTCTGCCATGGCGCGCAAGTCACTACCGAAAAGCGCGTCGCGTTCGCTGGCATCCGGCCCGTTGCTGGGCACGACCTGCCGCGCTGGCGGGATCAGGCTGGCGGCGACGTCTTCGCTGGTTTTCAGGCGCGGTCGCGTCACCGCTTGTGCGGCTAGTCGCGTGCATTGTGTGCCCGCGTTTTGATAGATTTCCAAGGCTTCTTGGGGCCCGCAGGCCTGCCGTTCGTGCATCAGCCGGACACTGTGCAACAAGGGGTCATTGGCTTCATCTGCCGCAATGGCCTGTGGGCTGCGATAGGTCGCCTCAACATCTGACCCTGCATGACCATAAAGACGAATAGTGCGCAGATGCAAAAACGCAGGCTTGCGATGGCGCCGCACATATGCCGCCGCAGCCCCCGCAACAGCGAGGGTTTCGGTCATATCGAGACCATTGCAGGCAAAATAGCGCAGGCCCGGACGGTGCGCGAAATTGGCCGCAATCCACCCCTCAGGCGTTGGGGTCGAAATGCCGATGCCATTGTCTTCACAGACCAGCAGCAGTGGCATGGGCACCGATTGATAACTGCTCCAGCAGGCCGCGTTGATTGCGCCCTGCGCCGTGGAATGATTGGCCGATGCATCGCCAAATGAACACATGACCACCGCATCATGGGGCAGCGTGGACTGGTCAGGTTTCAGGCGACGCGCCAGACCAATCGAATAAGCGGCCCCCACCGCCTTGGGCATATGGCTTGCAATCGTCGAGGTCTGCGGCGGGATGTTGAGCGCCTTGGACCCCAGGACCTTGTGCCGCCCGCCTGAGATCGGATCATCGCGCGACGTGGCAAAACTCAGCAGGATATCCCATGCCGGCGTCTGTCCCGGCACCTGTGCCGCGCGTTGGATCTGAAAAGCGGCGTCGCGGTAATGCAAAAAGGCCATATCTGTCGGGCGCAGGCTTTCAGCAACCGCCGCCATGCCCTCATGCCCGCTGGAGCCGATGGTGTAATACCCCTGCCCCGCCTTTTGCATTGCGCGGCTCGTCCGATCAAGCTGGCGCGACAGACATTGCGCGCGGAAAACCTCAACCATTTTTTCCTGCGGCACATCACGCCGCGCGGCGGACCCATCCGGAAAATCATGCGCCGCGACGCGTTTCAGAAAGTTCTCGTGAACGATCCCAGCACGATCCATTTTCGTCGTCCTCAGTTCCGGCTACAGGCACTCATTTTGCCGGTTGGACGGTGCTGGGATTCGGGGCAATTGTCCATGCACATTGCGCGCCAATAACAGCACTGCATTGCTGCCATGATGTCAATCAGCCGTCGCGCCGACACCTTTCAAAGCGACCAAAGCCGTTTTGGCCAATTCGATCCCACGCTCAATGTTCAGATCTTCAAACATACGGCGTGTGACCGCGTAGGCCTGCGCAGCTTCCTTATGTTCGCCTTTAGCAGCAAGGACATGCCCATTGACCAGATAGGACCATGCCAGATCACATTTGCACTGACGTTCTGTCTGGATTTGGATGGCCGAGGTGATCGACGCCTGCGCGGCAGAAATATCCGGCGTACTGCTCGCGATCTGCACCTCGGTGGCCACGCGCAACGCGATGGAGCGCGGCCAGGTTTCGCCGCTTTCGGTGGCCGTCACGACCGCCGCCTCACTGAGCCGCATTGCCGTATTGATGTCACCCTTGGACAAAAGCGCCTTCGCCAGAAAAGCCTCAAACGCGCCGCGGTGAAAAGACGTGCCCAGCGTGGCCCCCAGTTCAAGGCATTGTTCCAGATGATTGCGCGCAGCGACGATTTCTCCTGCGACAAGGCAGGCTTCTCCGCGCCATCCCAAGGTCAGGTATTTGCGGAAAACATCACCCGATTGTTCGCAGATATAGAGGCTTTGTTCAAAATCAGGCGTGGCGTCTGACAGATGGCCAAACCATCCGTTCACCAGCCCGCGAAACATCAGACAGGCCGCTTCTGTCGGCAGATGTGCAACCTCACGTGCCAGCGCCACACCGTGATTGGCCGCATCCATCGCTTGCTGGTATTGACCATGTTGTGCGAGCGCAAAGGCCAAAACACCCGCAACGGCCGCTTCCTCAAGGTGGTCGCCTACATCGTGCATCTGGCGCACGCTTTGCGAGGCATAGTTGATCGCCGCCACGGGCTCTCCGAGCAGGCAATGTACACGCGCCAGCAGGTTGACGGGTCCGGTCTTCATCCGCTCGTCGGTATCACTCAGCTGTTCGGCCAGTTCCAGTGCCTGACGGGCCAGATCAGCCGCCAGCGCAAACCGGCCCAGCACATAATACGTCCGACCCGTCCAATACTGTATCTGACACAAACGGATCTTGTGGTCTATTTTCTCAGCCAGCGTTCGCGCCATGCCAAGATTGCCAAGGTTGCGCTCGAATTGGTCGCGTGACGAGGCGACATTCGCAAGTTTCAGGATCGCACGGATTTGCAGCTTCGCGGACAATTCGTCCGACGGAATGGATTTGGCCATATCCAATGCGGACTGGTAATGCGCGGAGGCCTCGGTTGACGCATAGCGCGCCGCCGCCGCATCCCCGGCGCGAAAACTGAAGGGGATCGCTTTTTCCACATCACCCGCAGCCTTGTAATGATAGGATAAAACTTCCGGGCTGCGCTCGCTCACCTGCGGGAACCGCCCCTCCAGAACCTCTGCGATGTCCAGATGAAGCTGGCGTCGCTTGCTGTGCAGCAGGCCTTGATAGGCCGCATCCTTGATCAGCGCATGTTTAAATTCATAGACGACCTCGGGGGCCAACCCGCGCCGATAGAGCAGTTCTGAATCCACAAGGCGCGTCAACGCGACATCCAGCGCATCCTCGCTCTTTTGTGTCACCGCCAAAAGCAGCGCGTGGCCAAAGGTGCGCCCCAGCACCGACGCAAGCTGTGCTGCCTCTTTCGCCGATCCGAGGTGATCCAGACGCGCCATCAACGAATCCTGCAACGAATCCGGGATGGCCGTCGCCCCGAGCGGCCCCGTCAACTCATACCGCCCGTTCACGAGCTTGAGCAGGTCCATCTCGAGAACCAGCTTGGTCAATTCCTCGATGAACAGCGGCACGCCGTCCGTCTTTGAACAGATATGATCCAGCACCTCATCAGGCAGCGGCCGACCGCCCGTCACCCCTTCGATCAACTCGATGCTCTCAGGACGGCTGAGGTGGCGCAAACGCAACACCGTCAAATGCGGCTGCTTGCTCCAGAGCGGTTCGAAATCAGCACGGAACGCGGGGACAACCAGAATTCGGGACGTGCGCACATGCTCGACCAAAAGTCCCAGAAACTCGCGGGTTGAATGATCCGCCCATTGCAGGTCTTCGACAAGGATCAGCAACGGAGTTTTTTCGGACAGCGCCTTGGCAACGGACACAAGCGCTTTGAGTGTTTGTTTTTTCTGGTCCTCAAGCGTCAGAACCGGAGTGTTGTATCGCCCTGCGGCGGGCAAACTAAGCATCGCGGCCAGCAAGGAGCCGTACTCCGCCACGTCAAACCCCAGCTCGGCCAGATACGCGTCCAGCTTATCCAGCATGGCCGTAGGCGCGTTATCCGCCTCAGATTGAAGGGTGCGTTCAAAGAAATCAATCACGGGGTGGAACGGCGTGTCCTGCCTGTAATTCGAACAGACAAAACTGATCGCCGTGCAATTCTGGGCCAGCAGCTGCATCTGAAAATGCTGCAAAACGCGTGACTTACCGACGCCCGGCTCGCCTGACACAAGAACGATCTGCCCGTCGCCGCCCTTGGCCTGATCCCACCTGTTCACAAGCAGGCTCAGTTCTTCTTTGCGCCCCGCCATTGGGGTCAGACCCCGCTGCAATTTTGCTTCAAAACTGCTGCGCGCCTCGGTACTTTCGCAGACGCGGAAAACTTCGATCGGGTCTGAAACGCCCTTGAGAGACTGCGCACCAAGCGGCTCGCAGATAAAAAGACCCTCAATCAGGCGGTGGGTGCGCCGGCCGATCACGACGGTGCCGGGTTCCGCGAGGGACTGCAAGCGGGCCGCAATATTGGGTGTGTCCCCCACAATCGCCATCTTTTCGCGCTGCTCACCGGCACCAATATCGGCCGCAACGACCAGCCCCGTATTCACCCCGATCCGCACATTCAGGCAGACGTCAGGTGCGGAGAAATCCTTGTTCAGCGCTTCAACAGCGGAAATGATGGCAAGACCTGCGCGGATCGCCCGCTGCGGGTCATCTTCATGCGCTTGCGGGTATCCGAAGTAGATCAGCAGCCCGTCGCCCATGAAATTTCCGATGAAACCGCCGAATTGTTCGACGACTTCGGCACAGGCCACACGGTAGGCTGTCAGCAAGCCGGTCATCTCTTCGGGGTCCAACTGCTCCGAAATCACTGTCGAGCCAACGAGGTCGCAGAACATCACCGTAAGCTGGCGGCGGTCCCCTTCGAAGGCGTATGGTTTGGCCGGATCAACAGGGGATTGTCGGCGGGCTGGAACAGGCGCAGAATTACTCTGCACGATCGCAACACCGCAGCCCCCACAAAAGGCATCATCAGGTTCATTGGAGAACCCACAAGAGGCACAGGCAACCGGAAGCGCGGTTCCGCAACTGCTGCAAAAACGCCGCCCCGCACGATTTGCGGTGTCGCAATTCAGACATTCAATACTCATGCGTCCGTTCCCTTGGCGGCGCTTGATCGCACCTTTTTATACTCAACGGTTTTCCCCTATATCCCTTAGGGTAGCAAAGCGCGCTCTATTTGTCTTTGCTTGCCGTCGATTGTTTTTTAGCGTTTTTTTCCGGCCCATAGGATTGCTCGAACATCTGCGCCGCATATGAGAATGCGGTGATCAGGTCCTTGTCGTTTTCCTTGCCTTCAGCCTTGGCCAGTTTCTCGAACTGCTTTTTCAGTTCCGACCCTTTGGCCGGGGCGGCGCTCTTCTTGGCAGTTTTGACGATATCCATCATCTCCTTGCCCATCCCTTTTTTCGCAATCGTCTCAATGGTGTTCTTGGGTGTCTTTACGTTGGTGGCCTCGAGCTTGGCTTTGTGCGTCTGTGCAAATTCCGTTCCGGTCTTATACCCGATGTCAAACAATGTGGACATGTTTGAGTAGGACCAGTCCAGCACCTTGGGCCATTGCTCTTCGGAGATATTGTCACGAAACGGCATGCGCAAAACATCGATCCCTTCAAGCTGGGAGCCCGTGGTTTCATAGTTTGCCGAATCCATTTCAGCGATCCGCGTCAGTGGGTTGATGATGGAATGCACCCATGCATCATAAAGGTTGTCAGGCTCGGCAATCAGCTTTCTCTGGCCCAGGATATCGAAATAGATAACCGTATCCACAAGATTGCGGCTCATCACATTGCCCGGGCTAAAGGCCAGTGTGTCAAAGGCCGATCCTTCAAGATATGTTTTGCCGTCCATTTTATAGGGCGCATAAATTAAGGGCATCGCCAAGGCCGCCTTGAAATGGTCGGATGTAATTTCCTCCTTGGCAAATGTCACTTCTGCTTCGTCTTCGATGCAGTAGGCAGACATCAGAAACTCGCCATCAAAATCAGTAAGCTTGTCAAAATCCACGACCAGATCAATCCATGGCGGTGGCTGGCACATCCCGTTTTGTTTGGGGTTCATATCGCTTGGACAAAAGGCCGCGACCCAGAATTGCGTGATATCCGACATGAAACGCTGCGCTTCGTTCTCGCGTGGCATGGCCGCCAACCATGTCTGATGAAATTTCGTATAGGCCTCGGCCATGGGACCGGCCTTGTGGAAGATTTTGTAATTGACCGGGAACATATTATAGATGCTGTCATGCACACCCATTTCGCGGGTTGCCTGCAACGTTTCCTTGCGCGTACCGTTTCTTGGTGCCGCATACAGCAACCCGATCAGCATCCCCGCGCCGGTTGTTGAAACCACGTCAAATTCGATGCCTGCATCATCCAGCGCCAATAGAGCACCCGACATCAACGGAAGGTTGGGCGCACCGCCCCCCAAGACAAGTCCAATAGCCATCTAAAATATCCCCAATATGCTTGGCGCAATCGTTCCGTCATGCGTGTCTCCCTGTCAAGCCCGCGCACTGTGTGACAAGTGCTGCCTAAACAAGCGCCATTGCCTGCACAGCAACTGCGCCCCACCGCCGCCGTACGTTCAATACTTGACCATAGCGGCGCAGCTACCTACTCATTCAGATGTGTTTTTGTGCCACCGGTCGGGGTAACACGTGTTCCCTTGGCCTGCATAATGGGCCGGGTGATAGGCTGAAGCAAAAAAATTGGATCAGCGCTTAAAAATGAGGCGCTTGGATCTTAAAAACGGGAGTTATCGATGAAATTCAAGACATTCACAGCCGGACTATGTCTGTCAGCGGGTATGACGGCAGGTGCCGCCTATGCTGACTGCGGTGCCGTTTCGATCACGGAAATGGACTGGGCGTCTGCCTCCGTGGTCACATCAGTTGCCAGTTTTTTGATGACCCAAGGCTATAGCTGCGATGTAACTGTCGTGCCCACAACAACGGTGCCGGCGATGACATCCGTCGCGGAAACCGGCCAGCCGGATATCCTGACCGAACTCTGGACAAGCTACACCGAAGTCTATGAGGAACTGGTTGCTGAGGGCAAACTTGTTGAAGTGTCCAAGGTGCTGTCTGATGGTGGTGTCGAGGCATGGTGGATCCCGCAGTACCTTGCGGACGCGCATCCCGAACTGAAAACCCTTGACGGTATCAAAGCCAACCCAGACCTCGTTGGCGGGCTTTTTCATGACTGCCCGTCGGGCTGGGGCTGTGACATCACGAACAACAACAATTTCAAGGCGTCCGGTCTGGCCGATGCAGGGGTTGAAAGATTTCAACACGGCTCTGGTGAGACGCTCGCCACGGCCATTGCAGCCGCATATGAAGCGGGAGAGCCTTGGTTTGGATACTATTGGGCGCCCACATCCGTGCTTGGGAAATACCCGATGGTTCAGGTTGAAATGCCTGCCTACGATGAGGCCACGCACACCTGCAACGGGCTGGAAGATTGCGCGACACCCGGCCTCTCCGCCTACCCCACATCGAATGTTGTGACAGCGGTTACCACGACCTTTTCGGAACGCGAACCAGATGTCGCGGAAATGCTCAGCAAGATGAGCTTTACCAATGCGCAGATGGGCGAAGTGCTGGCATGGCAGGAAACAAACAACGCCTCAAACGAAGAGGCCGCCGTCTATTTCCTGACCACCTATAAAGACACATGGGCTGCGTGGCTCAACGACGATGCCAAGGCAAATCTGAGCGCCATTTTGCAATAAGCTGCACCATCAAAAGACAGTGCAGCGCTCGGAGAACGGGCGCTGCACATTGAAACAAAAGGGCATTTAATGGCGTATTACGACGGTCTCTTTGATACATTGGGTCTGCGCGCGTGGTGCGATCAAAGCGTCGAAACCGCGCCCACGTCGATGCAGGCATTGCTTGGCCAGTTGGGCGGTGACGACACAGAGCGGTCATTTGGCAGCATCCCCTTTCCCTCTCTCGATACGCTGCATGAGTCCTGCACGCAGATCCCGCAAACCCGCGACATGACCGCAGGTGTCGAAAACGCCTTTCTGGCCGCACGCGAAAGCCTCAAACTGGTGCTGGACCCGATCACGCAACCGCTGTCGTGGATGCTTGATGGTGCCTTGTGGCTGTTCACGACGACGCCGTGGTTTATCATCGTACCCCTGCTTGTGGCCCTGACGTGGTACGTCGCGCGATCCATCGGCGTCACCGTTTTCGTTGCCATCTCGTTCTTGTTTCTGGGGCTGATTGATCATCTGGATGTGGCGCTGCAAACTCTGTCGATCATCTTTGTCTGCACTGGGCTGTCGGTTGCCTTGGGCGTGCCGATAGGGATTGCCATGTCGCGCTCCAACACCCTGCAACGCATCGTCGTGCCGATCCTTGATCTGCTGCAGACCCTACCCACATTCGTTTATCTCATCCCTCTGATCTTTCTGTTTTCCGTCACGGAATCAAAGCTCTACGGGATCGCGATCATCCTTTACGCCATTGTCCCGGTGATCCGCCTGACCGACCTTGGCATCCGACTGGTGGACCCGGACGTGATCGAGGCCGCAGACGCCTTTGGCATGACGAAACACCAGAAACTCTGGGGGGTGCAATTGCCACTGGCGCTGCCCAATATCATGGCGGGCGTCAATCAGACCATCATGATGAGCCTCGCAATGGTTGTGATCGCGTCGCTTGTCTCTGCCCCCGGTCTTGGGGTGCTGGTGCTGCGTGGCATCCGCAATCTGGAACTGGGCGTCGGTATTGTGGCAGGCTTTGGCATCGTGTTGCTGGCCGTCATCCTTGATCGCGCTTCAAAAGCGGCGCTCGGTCGTATCGACAAGAACAAGAATGCGCATTGAGACCAATGAAATGAAGCCCGAACCCAAAGTCATATTGCGCGGTGTTTACAAGATATTTGGCCCGCGCAGCACGCAGATGATGACACAGGTCCGAAATGGTCTGGACAAGGAAACCCTGCTTGCAGATCACGGTCATGTTCTGGGGCTACAGGATATCAATGTGGACATGCAGGCGGGCGAAATCACCGTCGTCATGGGGCTGTCAGGGTCGGGGAAAAGCACGCTGATCCGGCATCTCAATCGCCTGATCGACCCAACCGCTGGCGAAATCCTTGTGGATGGCGAGGATGTCACCAAGCTCAGCGACAGTGACCTGCGGGCGCTGCGCCAGACGAAAATGGCGATGGTCTTTCAGAAGTTTGCCCTGTTGCCGCACCGCACGGTTCTGCAAAACGCCGCCACGGCCCTCGCGGTTCAGGGCGCGGATGGTGCGACGCAGGACAAAGAGGCACGGCGCTGGCTCACGCGTGTGGGCTTGGGGGGGTATGAGGACCGGTATCCGTCGCAACTTTCGGGGGGCATGCAACAACGGGTGGGCATTGCGCGCGCACTGACTGCCGGGACGGACATCATGCTGATGGATGAGGCGTTTTCCGCGCTGGACCCGCTGATCCGGACGGACATGCAGGATTTGCTGCTCGAACTACAGGTCGAGCTGAAAAAGACGATCGTCTTTATCACGCACGACCTTGATGAAGCTCTGAAACTGGCGGACCATCTCGTGATCCTCAAGGATGGCGCTGTCATCCAACAGGGGGAGCCGCAAGGCATCCTGCTGAATCCCGCCGATCCCTATATCGAAGACTTCGTCAGCGACATCAACCGCGCCCGCGTCCTGCGTGTCCGCTCGGTGATGAAACCGCTCACCGATATGCCCTTTGCCGGTGATGTTGCGGCGGATGATACGCTGGAGCATCTGATCGCGCGGTCCGGGGGGGACACCACCCTCACGTATCGGGTGATGCAGGATGGCGTTCCAGTTGGTATTCTGGACATGAAAGAACTGGTCAGGGCACTGGTGCCCCGCGTGTCCACTCAGGCCTGATCTGCGCCTTTAACATATTCAGCAACAGCTCCGGCTGCGCCCTTCGACACCAGCGTTTCATATGCATTGCACACTGCCTGTCTGAAATCCGGGTTTGAAGAGAGCTCATCATCAAAGACGTCACGGACCCCAAGCAGCGCGTCCACTTTTCCGGATGATGTTTCAGCACTGTTCGAGGCCGCTTTCAGCGTTTTGGCCAAGGGATCGCGCACATCTATCGCTGCGCCTTTTTCATCCACGCCCCCGACATACCGCATCCAACCCGCCACGGCGAGGCACAGCCCATGCGGCGCGCGCCCTGCCCTGTACCCGTCCGCAATGTTGCCAAGAATGCGTTGAGGCAGCTTTTGTGAGCCATCCATTGCGATCTGCCAAGTCAGATGCCGGATTGCAGGGTTTTGATATCGCGTGAGCAATGCTGCCACATAGGCCTGCAAATCTTCCCCTTCGGGCACGGGCACGGTCGGAAGGATCTCATCATGCCAGAGCGTGTTGCACAGTGAGGCAAAGGACGCATCAGCCACGGTTTCGGCAATTGTTTCATAGCCTGCCAGATAGCCCAGATATGCCAGCGTCGAATGGGTGCCATTAAGGCACCTCAGCTTCATCGCTTCATGCGCGGTGACGGAGCCCACAAATTGCGCATCCGCTTTTTCCCACGCCGGTCTGAGACCATCCACGAAGTCGTCTTCAATTACCCACTGGCGAAACCCTTCATGCCGCACGAGCGCCGCATCATAGTACCCGCTGCGCGCCGCCAGTGCGTCAATGTCACCTTGTGTCGTTGCCGGGGTGATCCGGTCGACCATCGTGGATGGAAAACGTGCATGTTCTGATATCCATGCGGCCAGTTCGGGATCACGTTTCTGCGCGAATTCAAGAATGATACGCCGTGTCGTCGCCCCATTCTCCGGCAGGTTATCACAGCTCAACACGGTGAACGGTCTGACATTCGCCTGTTTGCGCCGTGCCAGCGCCTCCACGATCAGGCCGGGCGCGGTTTTGGAAGCCGCCGGAGTGTTCAGATCATGTTGCACATCCGGGTTTTCCACGTTCAAACCACCTGAGGTCGGATGACGGCAATATCCTTTTTCTGTGATTGTGAGGGAAACAACTTTAACCTCGTCTTGCGTCATCGCTTTCAACACCGCCTCCGGGTTCAGCGGGGCAACCATGACGCCCGAAATGGCATTCACGACACGCGCGGTTTCTCCCTCAGGCCCCATTGAAACGGATGTATAGACGCAGCCCTGCGGCTCAAGTTCCTGCTGGGCGCGCGCGCTTTGCAAGCTCACGGCAAGGATGCCCCAATCGCCCCCGTCGATGGCCATCGCCTCATCCGTGTAGATGGCGTTGAAAGCACGAAAGAAAGCGCCGGGGCCGAGGTGCACCATACCAATGACAGGGGCGTCGGTCTGGCGCTGCAAACGCGGGAAATTACTCACAATCTATACGCCTCTTTTGCCAAACGATAAGACAGGTCATGCGCCAGTTCAAAGGCTTCGGCCTCGCTTAACCGGCCGGTCCTGACCAGCGTCGCAAGGTAGGCGCAGTCCGAGCGGCGCGCCACATCATGACGCGCCGGGATCGAGCAGAAGGCCCGCGTATCGTCATTAAAGCCCGCCGTGTTATAGAACCCGCAGGTTTCGGTTGTGGCTTCTCGGAACTTTTTGATGCCTTCATAGCTGTCAAAAAACCACCAGGGCGGCCCGAGTTTCAACGCCGGATAAGCCCCCGCAAGCGGGGCAAGTTCGCGCCCGTATGTGGTCTCATCCAATGTGAACAGGATAATATTCAGCGCGGGTTCCATTCCGACCGCATCCAGCAAGGGGCGCAGATCCTGCACGTAATCCGTCCGACCGGGGATATCGAACCCTTTGTCACGGCCAAAGCGCGCGAACATCTGTGCGCTGTGATTTCGCCGTGATCCCGGATGGATTTGCAACACAAGACCATCTTCAAGGCTCATGCGCGCCATCTCGGTCAACATATGGCCGCGGAACACATCCTCCTCCTCTGGGGAACAGGTGCCGCGCAACGCTTTTTGAAACAAATCCGCCGCCTCGGCCTGCGACAGATCGGCCGTGCGTGCCGAGGGATGCCCATGATCTGATGCCGTCGCCCCGAAGGATTTGAAAAAAGCCCGGCGCGCCGCATGCGCGTTCAGATAGCCCTGCCAGCTGCTGGTATCCTCGCCGGTCAACGCACCCAGTTGGGACACGTTTTCCGCAAATCCTTCAAAGCTGGGATCGACCACCGCATCCGGTCTGTAAGTCGTTACAACCCGGCCCGACCAACCGCTTTCGCGGATTTGGCGATGCCAGCGCAGGTCATCCAGCGCCCCTTCGGTGGTGGCGAGCATTTCAACATTGAAGTCTTCAAAAAGGGCGCGCGGCAGAAACGCATCTGTCTGCAGCATCGCTTCAATATGATCGTAACAGGCATCTGCTGTCTCAGCACTCAGGGGCGTGTTCAGACCAAACACATGCTCAAACGAGTGGTTGAGCCACATCGCCGAAGGGGTGCCCCGAAAGAGATGGAAATGCTGCGCAAACAAGCGCCATATCTTGCGCGGATCCGTTTCGACCTGCCCTGCGTCAACACGCGGTATTCCCAGATCTTCGGGCGCGACACCCTGACTGATCAACATGCGAAAAACGTAATGATCCGGAATAACGAACAAAGCCGCGGGGTTTTCAAATCGCGCGTTTTCAGCGAACCAGCGCGGATCACAATGACCATGCGGGCTGATGATCGGCAGATCACACACCGACGTGTGGAGATCGCGCGCCAAGGCCCGTGCTGATGGCTCAATCGGAAACAGGCGATCCGGGTCTGTCAGGCTCATGGGTTGGTCCTCAATAGGTTTAACGCGGCAGTGATAGGTCAGTTTGCAGACTTTAGAAAGAGTCCTTGCTGTCTGCCAAAGACTGGAAAAAATACCTTTGGAAAATGATGATCAAAATGAGCGGCGGCACGAGCGTCAGGACAGCGAGCGCCATGCCGGGGCCACTCTCCAATCCGATGAGGCGGATGCCGCGCACAACGGTATAGGTGGTTTCATCCGTGCTGAGCATCAGCGGCCAGAGGTATTGATGCCAGCCGATCATGAAGGACACCACGAAAATCGCCCCGCCCCGACGGCCTGCCAACGGTACGATGAAATCGCGGAAGAACAACACAGGCCCTGCGCCATCCAGCTTGGCCGCCTCAAGGTATTCATTCGGGAAAGACAGCAACAACTGACGAAAAAACAAAGTACCCAAAGCCAGCGCAAGCGCGGGCAGGATCATGCCCAGTTGTGTGTTGACCAACCCCAGCATAGCGGCCACCTGAAAGGTCGTCACAAAGCGGCTTTCCAAGGGCAACAGCAGCGTGGCCATTGTAAGCCAGAACAAAAAGCCCGCCAAAGGCATCCGGAAATACACCAATGCGTAGGCCGCAAATAACGAGAACACCGTTGTCAGGCTGGCAAGCCCCGTCGCCACGATCAAGGAATTCTTGAGCATCGCGATCGCGCTGATCTGATCGGTAAACCCTGCCTTGAGGCTGATCACTTCGGTATAGTTTTGCGGTGCGTCAAAACCCGGTACCACATGCAACCCACCGACATTAAGCTCAAGACTGCTGTGGGTGGACGCGACAAACAGCAAGAACATCGGCAGGATCATGAACCCTGTGCCTGCAATCAAAATAAGATGGTCGAATGCCGTCCGCCGCGCGCTGGTGCCGTGAACCATCAGATGGTCATTTGAGCCGCTCACCCGTGTCAGTCCGGAAAACAAAAGCGACATCAGCATCGAATCGCAATTTCAGCTTATCATCCGCTTTGGGCAACAGGGTTTGCGAACCCTTGAGGCAGATTTCCTGCGGCTCCCCTTCGGCTGAGGTCACGCCGTCGATGGTCCCATAGATCAGGTTTTCACCGCCATGCTGCTCGACAATGTCGACATTCATGGTGACCTGTCCCTCGGGGTCAATCGTCATGACGTCCGGGCGCACACCGAGCATCAGATCCGTGTCCGTCGGCAGGTCGGAAAAGCCGGTAATTCTCAGATCGCCATTCACAATCGCCGTGCCATCGAACGTCACCGGGATCAGGTTGATCTGCGGCGCGCCAATGAAAGAGGCCACAAACAAGGTGCGCGGATTTGCATAAAGTTCCATTGGAGCGCCCATCTGCTCCACCTGCCCCTCGTTGATGACCGCGAGCCGGTCCGCAAGGGTCATCGCTTCGGTCTGATCATGCGTCACGTAGATCGAGGTCACATTCATGCGGCGCTGCAGTTTCTTGATTTCGATCCGCATCTGCACGCGCAACTTGGCGTCCAGGTTCGATAGTGGCTCGTCAAACAGGAACACCTGCGGGTTGCGCACAATCGCGCGTCCCATGGCGACACGCTGGCGCTGCCCGCCCGAAAGCTGGTTGGGCTGGCGATCCAGATATTGATCGATCTTGAGCATCGTGGCCGCATCCATGATGCGGCGTTCGATTTCTTCCTTGTCCATTTTGCGGTTTTTCAACCCATAGGACATGTTTCCGCGGACCGACATATGCGGGTACAGCGCATAGTTCTGGAACACCATCGCCACATCACGTTCGGACGGTGAGACGTCGTTGATCAGCCGATCACCGATCAGAATCTCCCCTGACGACACAGACTCCAACCCGGCAACCATCCGCAGCAAGGTTGACTTGCCACAGCCAGAGGGACCGACGAAAACGATCAACTCGCCATCGTCAATTTTCATATCAACCCCAAAGATCGCCTCGGCACCATTGGGATATGTTTTGCGGACTTGTTTAAGTTCTACCTGAGCCATTATTTCTCACTCTCGACGAGGCCCTTGACGAACCATCTTTGGAAAATCAGCACAACCATCACAGGGGGTAAAGTCGCCAGAATGGTCAGTGCAAATGCTTTTTGGAATTGAGGCAGTTCGCCCCCCTCATTGAGGACCTGATAAATCTGCTTGATGCCGATCACCAGCGTGTAGTTTTCCTCTTTCGTGGTCATGATGAGCGGCCAAAGGTACTGGTTCCACCCTACCACAAACATGATGATCAGGATCGCGGCAATCATCGTGCGGCTAAGCGGCACGAGAATGTCCTTGAAGAACCCCCAGGCCGTGGCGCCGTCCAGACGGGCCGCCTCAAGCAGCTCATCCGGGACAGATCGAAAGAACTGTCTGAAAAAGAACGTCCCCGTGGCAGAGGCAATCAGTGGCAGGATCAGCCCCGTTTGCGTGTCCAAGAGCCCCATATTCGCGACCACCTCGTAAGATGGGATAATCCGCACCTCCAGCGGTAAGAGCAGCGTCATGAAAATGATCCAGAACAGCGGCACGCCCAACCGGAAGCGGAAATATACAATCGCATAGGCCGCCAGCATCGAAATGATGACCTTGCCAATGGCAAAGCCGATGCCGAGGATCATGGAGTTTTTAAGCATCGTTGTCGCCGTGACCTGTTTCATCACGCCGCCTTCAACAAACAGAACTTCGTTGTAGGTCTCGATCAAATGCGGGCCGGGCCAGAATTGCAGCCCCTCGCGCAGGATCGTCTCGGGCGCATGGGTCGAGGTTGCAAAGGCAACCCAGACCGGTAACGTCATGAACAGCGCACCAATGATCAGGATGATGTGGGTGGAGATCGGTGTACGGTCCATCAGTAATGCACCTTTCGCTCAATATAGCGGAACTGGATCACCGTAAGGGCCAGCACCATGATCATGAGCACAACGGATTGCGCAGATGACCCGCCGATGTCCGCCCCCCGGAAACCGTCCTGATAGACCTTATAGACCAGCGTTGCGGTGGAGCCACCGGGCGCACCCTGCGTTGTCGTGTCGATGATCCCGAAGGTTTCAAAGAAGGCATAGGTGATGTTGATGACCACCAGAAAGAATGTCGTCGGCGCGAGCAGCGGAAAGGTGATCGTCCAGAACCGCCGGGTGGAACTGTTGCAATCCATCTTGGCCGCTTCCTGCACGGATTTGGGAATACCCTGCAGACCCGCAAGGAAAAAGATGAAGTTGATACTGATCTGTTTCCAGACCGAAATCAGAATGACGACAAAACTGGCATCATAGGCATCCAGTTTGTGATCAAAATCGAACCCGATGAAGTTCATGAAGTTATACAAATCACCGATCAGCGGATTGAACATCAGGTTGCCCATCAAGCCCGCGACGGGCGGCGCAATCGCATAGGCCCACATCAGCATCGTTTTGTAGGTGCTTGCACCATGGATCACTTCGTTGGCTTTGACCGCCAGCAGCAGCGCCAGTGCGAGGGACAGAAACGTCACCAGAGACGAGAAAACCAGCGTGAAGCCTGCGGCCTGAAGCCATGAGGAATTCAGGATTGTATCACTGTAGTTCTTGAACCAGACGAACCTCGAAGACAGCCCGAAGGCATCTTCCAGCAGGAACGACTGGTAAATCGCCTGCGCAGACGGCCAGAGGAAAAAGATAGCGATAATGATAATCTGCGGCGCAATAAACAGATAAGGAATGGCGCTGTGCTCAAATTGAACGCGCTTCATACATTCCGACCCCTTTGGTTTTTATGATTGGGCCAGCAGGCTGTATCGCCTGCTGGCCTTTCTTTACAAGCGCTTAGTTGACGGTCGCGTGGAACCGGGCAAGCAAGGCGTTGGCTTCTTCTTCCATGGTTGCAAAGGCTTCATCAACCGTTGCTGAACCGGAAAAGATGTCTTCATAGGCATTGTACATCGCTTCACGGATCTGGACGTAGAAACCCAAACGGTAGCCTTTGGTCCATTCGCCTGATGGCTGGTTCAGTTGCAGAACACCGACCTCAGCATCTGGCGTGGAGTCGTAGTACCCATCCGACTTGGCCAGTTCATAGGCTGCGTTCGTGATAGGAACATAGCCTGTTTCCTTGTGCCAGAAATACTGCACTTCAGGGCTCGCAAGGAAGTTCAGGAAGTCAGCAGTTGCGGCGTTCTCTTCGTCGCTTTTGCCGGCCATCGCAAACAAGGCAGCACCACCAATGAATGTGGCTTTGGGCTCGTCAATGATCGCTTTCCAATATGGCAGATAGGTCGTGCCGAACTCAAATTCCGTGCTCGCTTTCAACCCACCAAATGACCCGGAAGACCCAAGCCACATTGCAACTTTCTGCTGCACGAATGCGTCCTGGTTGTCACCCCAGCCACGACCGTAGAAGCCATAATACCCAGCATCAAGCCATTCCTTGACCTTGGTCCAATGCGTTTTCATCGCATCGTTATTGTACAGGATTTCTACATCCGTGCTGTCATACCCGTTGTTGCCTGTGGCAAGTTGCAGGTTATGACGGCTGTGGAAGTTCTCGGAGAAAATCCAGGGGCTGTGGCTTTGCGCCAGTGCCTGATACCCGGCCTCTTTGATGGTCGGTGCCATCGCCTCAAACTCTTCCCATGTGGTGGGCGGTGCGTCGATACCGGCCTTGGCAAGAATTTCCTTGTTATAATAGAGCAGCGGTGTGGAAGAGTTGAACGGCATGCCGATCATCTTGCCTTCGCTGTCGGCATAGAAGTTGCGAACGCCCTCGATATAATCGCTCGCGTCAAAGCCGCCCTCGTACTGCGTCAACAGATCAGCGACCGGAATCGTCGCGCCCGGTGCGTTGATGATCGTTGCCGCACCAGCGTCAAAAATCTGAATAAGGTTTGGTTGCTGGCTGGCGCGAAACGCCGCAATACCAGCGGTCATCGTATCCTCGTATCCACCTTTGTAAGTGGGCACGATCACGTAATCGGTTTGGCTGGCGTTATATTTTTCTGCAACTTCTTCAACGACTTCGCCAAGACGGCCGCCCATGGCATGCCAGAATTGAATTTCTGTCTGTGCCCATGCGCCGGTTGCAAAGGTGGCAAAACCTGCTGTGAGCAAGGTAATAGATTTCATCGGATACTCCCTAGTTGGAACTGCTTCATACAGTTTTGGTTCTTATGATCTTATGGTGACGCTTCCATGACAGGGCAAGGTCACGCAACAATCCAAGTCACCGCGCAGAGAATGACCCAAAACCCGCGACTGTCAACCAAAACGCTCAAACAAACCCATGTTCGCGTTTCTGAGACGGCACTCTATTTCAGTCGTTCGATGTGAATCGCGCGCCACTCCTCGATCGCAAGCTCTTTGGCCGAGCGAACAACCCTGATTTCGTTCAACGTTATCCTTTTGCCAACAAAGCGGTGGGACATTTCGTGCACGGCCTGTTGTCCCGGTTCACCAGCGGGCAAACCATAGGCAAGGCTCAGATGCGGTCGAAAAGGCTGCGGCAAAGGAACGGCGAGGCGCGCCGCCAAATCCTCCCGCGCAGATGCAACGGAACTTTCAATGTCGAGGTCAAGAAACAGTGACATGAAAAAATCTGCCGTTTGCGATACGCGACTGATACGCGCGGACGATTTTGGCAATGTCGCCAACAAGGAACGGCAAGCCGCCACAGTCGCTTTTGGCGCACCGCGCACATCCCCCAACAGCGTCAGATGCGGTTCAAAAACAGGTGCGGCGAAGCGTTCCGCGTATCGGGCGATCTCGTCGGTGAGGGATGGTCCCTGCCCTGTATCCGGACACAGCCAGACCGAATGCGGCGTTGATCTTTCGTGATCCAGTTTCTCTTCCTCCGAGGCTGCGTTGTCGCCAATCTCGATTGGTTTTTATCAAGGCGTGAAAGCCGGCCCCGTCTATGCCATAGTAACACGACAACGCACAGCCAAGGCCAGAGCAATCCTGTTTTGAGATACGCGCCTGGCTGGCGGCATACCATGGGAGAGCACAAAGATGTCAGCAGATCAAATCCGTCAGACAAAAGGCCGGGGCCAGCTTTATGACAGCGTTCTTGACACGATCGGGAACACCCCCGCCATTCGGATCAACCACCTCGCCCCTGAACATGTGACGATCTATGTGAAGGCTGAATTTTTCAACCCCGCGGGGTCGGTCAAGGATCGTCTCGCGGTGAACATCATCGAAGCGGCGGAGCGTGCAGGCACGTTAAAACCCGGACAAACGGTGGTCGAGGCAACAAGCGGGAACACCGGGATCGGCCTTGCGATGGTCTGTGCGCAGAAGGGCTATCCGCTGGTGGTGACCATGGCGGAAAGCTTTTCGGTGGAACGGCGGCGTTTGATGCGCATGCTTGGGGCGAAGGTCATTCTGACCCCCAAGAGTGAAAAAGGCTTTGGGATGTATAACAAAGCAGTCGAACTTGCGCAAAAGAACGGCTGGTTTCTGGCGCATCAATTCGAAACGGGCGCCAACGCAGACATCCATGAAAACACGACCGGGCCGGAAATCGTCGCCGATTTTGCAGGCGAGCGGCTCGATTACATCGTAACGGGCTATGGAACCGGGGGCACTGTGTCGGGTCTTGGGCGCGTGATCCGCAAAGAACGGCCAGAGACAAAAATCATCCTCACCGAACCCAACAACGCGCAGCTTTTGGGCAGCGGTCATGCGCAGGAACGCAACGCCGACAACTCCCCCGCCGTCAGCCATCCGGCGTTTGAGCCGCATCCCATCCAAGGCTGGACTCCGGATTTCATCCCGGCCGTACTGCAAGAAGCCGTCGATGGCGCGTATTATGACGATCTGCTGCCCGTGGCGGGCGCTGACGGCGTGAAATGCGCAAGGCTATTGGCACAGAAAGAAGGCATCTTTACCGGTATTTCAGGTGGGTCGACCTTTTCCGTCTCGCTGGAAATTGCCAAAACGGCAAAACCCGGCTCGGTGATCCTGTGCATGCTGCCTGATACCGGCGAGCGCTACCTTTCCACCCCGCTTTTTGAAGGCATCGGTGAGGAGATGGACACCGAAGAGCAGGCGATCTCGCACTCCACACCTGGCTATCAATTGGGCTAATCCGGCATGCGCGCTGATGGCAAAAGGACTTACTGGATCATGGCATTGACCCATTCGGCCAAAAACCCTCTGCTTTTGAGAGCATCCAGATAGGTCAGCAAGGCGGGGCTCAGCTCAATCATGGCCTGCCCCGCCGCATCACCGTCCAATTCCAGTATCGGCAACAACGCGCGTGATCCCGGCACGGGCTTGGTCGATGCACCCAAAAGATGCCGCATGAATTCCCTCGACACCTCGGGGTTTGCTGTCTGCGCAGAAATCAGGGCGGTGCGCATCATGATGGTCTGAAAATCACTCGGGAAGACGATCTCAAGCTGGTGTGCCAAATCCTCGCGCGCAGCCGCGTAGCTGCCCAGTACGTTATAGGCCAGCAAGATCTTACCTGCTGCGACATCCTCAATCATCGCCCCTGAACAGCAATAAAGCTGTACCTCCAGATTGCCCATCACCTCCATCAGACGCCAGTAGGTCTCGGACGTGCGCGCATCCTGCGTTGCAAACAGATATCCAAGGCCCGATTGGCGCACATCATAAGTGCCGACACGCCCGCGAAACTGATCGGGGCTTTCGCGCAGCACCCGGATCACGGCCTGCCTCGTTTGGGGCACATCACGTCCGTCAAAGGCCTGCCGGTTCAGGACAATCGCCGCCGGTTCAGATGTGAAGCCAAAAAGCGTGTGCCGCCAATGCGCCCAGTCAGGGTAGCCCAGCATTTCCATAGGTTGCGCAAACCCGTCGTTCGCCAATTTGAACTGCAAATCCATCGCGCTGGAGATAACAACATCATAGGCGTTCGGGGACTGGCGGAAGATGCTGTTCAAATCCGCCGTCCCGGCCACAAAATACTCAATCGCCACGCTGTCGCGGCCTGCGACAAATGCCGCAAGGACGGGCGCAAAAAGCGCTGTATCCGTGCTTGAGAGAATATGGAGCGTTGTTGACGCATCCGCGGCGCCGAAACGCTGCCTGTCTTCCCATTCCTGCCCAGATGCCGCGTCGCCGCACAGAATAAGAGCGAGGATCAGAACGAGAGTATGACGCATGCGCCTCCCTCCTTTCGATTGCTGAGGGTCAACGCTCCGCCATGGGCCTGTGCCACATCCTGCGCAATGGTCAGCCCCAACCCGGAGCCTGTGATCCCAGTCGCATTGCGTCCGCGTGCAAAGCGATCCACCAAGCTCGCCATCTCATCGGACGGAAAACCCGGGCCCTGATCACAGATCGTCACACGGCCGGCGGCTTCCTGATCAACGCGGATTGTAATCTCGCTTTCAGCGGGCGCGTATTTCAATGCATTATCAATCAGGTTTCGAATGGCGTTTTGCACCAAAATCGGATCGGCCAGAACGATAACCTGCGGGTCCGTTTCCAGGTGAAATGCGATGTCTTTCATCTCTGCGACAGGTTCAAGGCGGCTGACCAGTTCAATCACAAGCTCCGTCAAATCAAGGCTTTGTCGTTCCAGATGATCCGCCCGAAACGTGATCATCGCATGATCCAGCAGTTGCCCCGCCGCACGCGAGCTTTCGTCAATCGCCCGCACCATTGAGCGCAGCGCTTTGCGGTTTTCTTCCTTTTCGACGCGCTGCAGGGTTGCTTCGGCGTGCGAGCGCACCGTGGCCAGCGGCGTGCGGACCCGGTGCGCGGCTTCAGCGATGAAATCCTCGGAACGTTGCAGTGATTGGTCCAGTCGGCTCATCAGGTTGTTCAAGGAAGACACCAGCGGCACCATTTCCTTGGGCACCGGCTTTTCCACCGGACTGAGGTCTTGCGGGCCGCGCCGCGTGATGGACGACGTCAGACGGTTCAGCGGCCTGATGGTTGCCGAGGACGCCCAAAAGGATAACGCGGCCGCCAGCGCAAAAAAACTGACCCCAAACAGAGCAACCGTGTTCGAGATATCGCGCAACGTTTCCGACAAAGCATCCTGCGTCTGTGCCATGGAAACTGAAATTACGGTTTGTCTGTCCGTCGCAAAAAGCCTGCGCGCGTCCGAAGTGATACGCACAGCGGCGCCGTTGAACTCATCCGTCCACGATATGGCCTCAACCCCATCCGGCGCACGGCGCGGCAGCAGCGCATAGCCCGATAGCAGCGCATCATCACGGTAAATCGCATAAAACACACGGTCATCCAGCTCAGTGTTCAACATCGCCAGAGCCGCATAGGGAAAGTCGATCTCCAGATTACCATTTCGAATGACCGCTGAGTCGAGGATGGATGAGACCGACGCATTCAGGATGTTGTCCTGCCCCTGCTGGGCAATCTGCGTGGCATAAGCGCGCGTGAACAGATAAATCAAAACGGCCAATACCGCCGCCCCGCCGATCAACCCCACAGTCAGTCGGCGGCGCAATGAGGCGGATGAACGTACCACCTCAGACATGTTCCAGACTGTACCCCAAACCGCGCGACGTTCTGATCCGCAATTGTGACGGCTCAAGGTGTTTTCGAAGCCGCCCGACATATACCTCAATGGCATTGTCAGAGACGTCCTCGTCGTAGGAAAACAGCCGGTCCACCAGTTTCTGTTTCGAGAAAAGCTGCCCCGGCGCGTTGATAAACAGCTCAAGCAGCCGCAACTCGCGGTTTCGCAGTTTTACGGATTGGCCCGCCACGCTCAGACTGCCCCGAACCGGGTCAAAGATCACATCGCGCAGCTGCGTGACCGTCTGCGCCGACCCCACCCGACGGCGCAGCACCGCACGGCAGCGCGCCTCCAGTTCCGCATGATCGAAGGGTTTGGTGACATAGTCATCCGCGCCCAGATCCAGCAGGGTGATTCTGTCTGAAACCTGTGAGCGCGCTGTCAGAATGATGACCGGCGTGTCCTTCTGGCCTTGACGATGGTGTTGCAGAAAATCGCGCCCGTCGCCATCGGGCAACATGATATCAAGCAGGATCAGATCATAGTCGCCCACCTGCGCATAGGCCATGGCGTCCTCAATTCTCTCAGCATGATCAATCACATGGCCATCCAGACGCAAACGCGCCAACAGCGCCTGCGCCAATTCAATGTTGTCTTCTACCAAAAGAAATTTCATCGTTGCATTTCGCATGAGGCGGCCGCGTGACAGGTCCATGTCAGGTTGCCATGTTTGAGTGCAATCAACTGAGCCGGAACCGGTACAGTTGTCAAATGGGAGGAACACATGAGTACTTTGAAACTGGGCCGTCGCGCCCTGATGGGAGCGGCTGTGGCCGCGATGAGCCTTGGCGCACCAGCCTTTTCGGACGGTCATCAAGCCGTTGAGAGCATCCATTTCCTGATCCCCGGTGGTGCTGGCGGCGGCTGGGATGGTACGGCGCGCGGCACGGGCGAAGCACTGACAGCCGCCGGTCTGGTCGGCACAGCGTCATATGAAAACATGTCGGGCGGCGGGGGCGGCAAGGCCATCGGTTACCTGATCGAGAACGCAGACAGCAATCACGGCACCTTGATGGTGAACTCCACACCCATCGTGATCCGGTCCCTGACGGGCGTTTTCCCGCATAACTTTCGGGATTTGACGCTGGTTGCGGGAACAATTGGCGACTATGCCGCCATCGTTGTTGGAAAAGACAGCCCTATCAACAATATGGAAGACCTGTTGGCCGCATATGATTCTGATCCGTCGGCAACTGCCTTCGGCGGCGGTTCAGTTCCGGGTGGCCTTGATCACCTTGTCGTTGCAATGGTGATGGAGACAAGCGGACGCGATCCCTTGTCAGCAAAGTACATTCCCTATGATGCAGGCGGCAAAGCCATGGCTGCTCTTCTATCCGGTGAAATCGCCGCGCTTTCAACAGGTTTTGGAGAAGCGGTAGATCTTGCGAATGCTGGAGAAGCAAAAATTGTAGGCGTAGCCGCTCCTGAAAGGCTTGATACGTTCCCAGACGCTCCAACTTTAAAAGAGCAGGGTATTGATACCGAATTTGCAAATTGGCGGGGATTTTTTGGCGCACCCGGATTACCTGCCGAGCAAGTCGCAATCTATCAAGATGCCATCGCAAAAATGTATGATACGCCCGAATGGGAAGCTGTCCGGTCACGCAATGGATGGGTCAACATCCACAACAGTGGCGATGATTTCAAAGCCTTTTTGGAAGAACAGGAACAAATCATCGGCGATTTGATGAAAAAGCTGGGCTTTTTGTAAAAAGGACCGCTGACTTGGCGCCTGCGGCCCCGCGCGCGCCAAGTCGTTTTACGTTTTGAATGCTGGGAGGGTGTAATGGCGCTGGATCGCTGGATCGGACTTGTGTTGCTCGGTGTGTGCCTTGTTTATGGCTACACTGCGTGGTTCACGATGGATGGCGGGCTCGCCCCCTTTATGCAGCGCAACCCCATATGGCCGTCAACCTTTCCCAAAGTACTGTCCATCATGGGCATTATCGCATCCCTGATCATTGTGCTGGGGTTTGAAAAGGGTGAGGCAAAGATCGGCGACATCGATTACCGGAAACTCTGGGAATATAATCTGGGTCAGGCCCTGCTGCTTCTGGTGCTGATGGCGGCCTATGCGCTCTTGCTGCGCCCGGCGGGTTTTCTGATTTCGACCTCAGGATTTCTCATCCTTGGCTCGGTCATTCTGGGCGAGCGCAGGATCCTCCTTACCCTGATCATTGCCGCCGTCGCCACAGGTATCGTGTGGTATCTGGTGCAGGTCGTTCTTGGGATTTTCCTGCGGCCACTACCGCTTTTTCTAGGAGCCACATGATATGCTCGAAGGACTGCTAATCGGCCTTCAAACGGCCCTGTCGATCCAAAATCTTCTGATGGTCATCGGTGGCTGCCTCATCGGGACGTTTATCGGGATGCTGCCCGGCCTTGGCCCGATGTCCATCATCGCGATCATGATCCCGGTTGCCATATCATTGGGCGATCCCTCTGCGGCGCTCATCCTGCTGGCAGGCGTTTATTACGGCGCGATCTTTGGCGGCTCAACCTCGTCGATCCTGCTGAATGCACCGGGCGTTGCGGGTACTGTGGCAAGCAGTTTTGACGGCTTTCCCATGGCCCGGCAAGGCAAGGCGGGCAAGGCACTGACCATCGCGGCGATTGCCAGTTTTGCAGGCGGGACAATCGGTGCCATCCTTTTGATGGTCTTTGCGCCGATGCTGTCATCCGTCGCCTTGTTGTTTCATTCAGCTGAGTATTTTGCGTTGATGGTCGTCGGTCTGTCCGCCATCGCCGCCTTTGCAGGCACGGGTCAGGTGGCCAAGGCGATCATGATGACCGTGCTCGGCCTGATCATGGCAACCGTTGGCGAAGGCGCGCTGTTTAATATGCCCCGCTTCACTATGGGGCTGATGGACCTGCAATCAGGCTTCGGCTTCATCACGCTGGCCATGGCGATGTTCGCGCTGCCCGAGGCGCTGTTTCTGGTGCTCAAGCCCCGCGAAAACAAAGAAAGCGATGGCGACATCAAAGACCTGCGCATCACACGTGCAGAGGCGCGGGCCATCGCGCCCGTGATCGGACGTCAATCCGTGCAGGGCTTCTTTATCGGTGTTTTGCCCGGTGCGGGAGCCACAATCGCGTCCTTTCTCGGCTACGCGGTGGAGCGTAACATCGCCACCAAGGCAGAACAGGAAGAGTTCGGCAAAGGATCGATCAAGGGCCTCGCCGCCCCTGAAACAGCCAATAACGCGGCCTGTACCGGGTCATTTGTTCCCTTGCTCACGCTCGGCATTCCGGGCTCGGGCACGACAGCGATCCTGCTGGGTGCCTTGATCGCGCTGAACGTGACACCCGGGCCACGATTGATGATCGACGCACCCGAGGTTTTCTGGGCCGTCATCATGTCGATGTTCATCGGCAATCTGGTCTTGCTGGTCCTGAACCTGCCCCTTATCCCCTACATCGCCAAGGTCCTGTCCATCCCGCGCAATTTCCTGATCCCGTTTATTCTGTTTTTCACGCTGATGGGGGCCTATATCGGGCAGAATAATGCAACCGAGCTGTTGTTGTTGGTCGGTTTTGGCATCTGCGCGACCATTTTACGATTTGCTGACTATCCGCTTGCTCCCCTTCTGATCGGCTTCATCCTCGGCGGGATGCTGGAGGATAACTTTGCCCGTTCCATGCAGCTTTATGATGGTATTTCCTTTGTCTGGGAACGCCCGATGACGCTGGGCCTTTTGATCGTTGCGGCCATTCTTATCATCCTGCCAAGCTACCGCGCACGCCGCGCAAGATTGCGCGCGGATGGGATTGCAGACGGGGATTGAAACAGAAAAACCTTGTCCGCTGAAAGTGTTCAGGGTGCCCAGACAGTGGCAACGCGCAGGTTACCCCTCTGACTCGACACATGCGTTCCGCCACTCCTTGTCTTACAACGCCGCCCCTTGGCAATGTGTATTGAAGCCCTGCAAAGCGGCGATCTCAACAAACAACTGGTCAGCGCGATGAAGCCTCATCGTTGCTGTTCACTTTACCGGCGGGTCGGAGCGGACATAGGACCTGAATAAAATCTGCCGTACCTCGAACAGCCGAAATGAAAGATGCTGTCGTCAAATCGCCAGTAACCGCTCCATTGTTACCGCGGTGATTTAGCCTTGATGCGGGCGACAAGTTCGGCGTCATCTACGAAGTCATCAAGGAATTCATGCCAGGTTTTGGTGATTGCGCGGGCGTCGCCGATCATGTCCTTCAGCTCCGTGATGCCGTCGTCGGTCAGTGCGGAGACGGTTTCGTCAGCGCCGGCATATACGCTGACGATGTTGCCATATGTGAGGTTGTCGTCGTTGGAGATGATCGCTTCGAGAAGCTCGACGTCCTCGCTCAGCATTTTGGCGACATAGTCGATGGTGCAGACATGTGTCACCGCAGCCATCAGGCAGCCTCTGAATGGGTCGCGTTCAGCGGTGCCCAGTTCCACGGCAGCAACTCATCCAGCCGGTTGACCTTATGATCGTGAATGCGGTCGAGAATGTCAGCAAGATAGGCCTGCGGGTCGAGACCGTTGAGCTTGGCCGTTTCAATGACCGTCATGGCGCGTGCGAGAGTTTCTGCACCGGTATCCGCCCCTGCAAATAGCCAATTTTTTCTGCCGATTCCAATCGGGCGCAGGGCACGCTCGGCGGGATTGTTGTCGATGGCCACACGACCGTCAGTCAAGAACAGGCTGAACGCATCCTTGCGGCTCAACCCATACCTGAAGGCTTTGGCCAGATCACTTTTGCCGGGAATGCGCAGGAGTTGTTGTTCAGACCAGGCAAAGAAGGCCGTGACCTTTGGCTTGCTCAACTTTTGCCGCGCGGCATGACGGACGTCAGCGGGTTGACCGTTGATGTCACGCTCAATGTCGTAGAGCTTGCCGATCCGGTCGAGCGCCTCGCGGGCGATCTCGGATTTGGTCGATGCCCAAAAATCATGGAAGTCACGCCGCAGATGCGCCCAACAGGCCGCTTCGCGTAAACGCGGCACGCCACCCGGTTCAGGCACGTAGAGTTTGGCATATCCCTTATAGCCGTCGGCTTGCAGAATGCCGCGCGCGTCAGCCAGATGGCTAAGGACATGCTCTTCCTTCCAGTCTGGCGCAAACCGATAGACGGCACCGGGTGGTGAAGTCCCCGCCCAGGGGCGTTGGTCCCGCACATAGGCCCAGATCCGGCCTTGTCTGACCCCTTTTCCAAGACCCTTGTCGCGCTTTGACCGATCCAGCACCCGGATCGGCGTATCGTCCGCATGCAGCAGATCGCTGCCCATGATGTCGGCCTCGATCCGCACTATAAGCCGCGACAGGGTTTTCATTGCCCGCCCACACCAGCCAACAAGCGTGCTTTCTGGGATGTCGGCACCCATGCGGGCAAATATCTCGTGCTGACGATAGAGGGGAAGGTGATCATCAAATTTGGAGACCAAAATGTGGGCCAGCAGGTTTGGTCCCGCCATGCTGCCCGAGATCGGGCGGCTCGGTGCGGGCTCCTGCACCATCTTTTCGCAACGACGGCAGGATTTCTTGATGCGGGCGATCTGGATGACTTTCATCTGCGCCGCGATCATATCCAGCAACTCGCTGACATCCTCTCCCACCACGCGCAGATCACCACCACAGTCAGGACAGCACGTGCCAGGATCAAGCTCATGGCGCTCCCGCAGGGTCGTATCCGAGACGCGCGGGCGGCGGCGCAAAACGGGCGCATCGGCAGCCTCTTGCGAGGGTTCGTCCAACCCTTCATCGATGGGCGCATCATCGGTTTCGGCCACGGCAACCAGCAAGTCTTCGAGCGCCAGTTCAAGTTGCTCGATCTCGCGTTCAATCTTTTCCGAGGACTTGCCGAAAGCCAGCTTCTGGAGTTTAGCGATCCGTAAACGAAGCGCCTGGACCAGCTGATCATGGACCCGCAGCGTCGCCGAGATTTTGGCGTTTTCAGCCTGTAGTTCTGCGATCATCGCCCTCAATACAGCAGGATCATCGGAGAGGTTTTCAGCGGGTTTCGACATGCGTCTGATTACCAAAAAGCAGGCTGAGGCACCATATAAATAACGCCCATACAGACGTAAATCACCCTACACGCGCGGGCGGAGCGCCCCAATCCGGACGTCGCCAGTCGATCCCTTCCCAGAGCATCGCAAGCTGCGCAGAGGTCAACCGCGCAGAACCATCTTTGGCGCTTGGCCATGGAAATCGGCCGCGCTCTAGAACCTTGTAGTACAGGCAAAACCCTTGGCCATCCCAATACAGCAACTTCAGCCGATCACCTCGCCGCCCCCGGAAAGCGAACACCGCACCACCCGCCGGTTTCTGACGCAGCACATCCTGGGTCAAAGCCGAAAGGCCCGCGATGCCTTTCCTCATATCCGTGACGCCACAAGCCAGATAGACCCGAACCCCAGTTCCCGGACCAATCACGCCGCGTCTACCGCGCGGATCAGTCGTGTCAGCGCGGCGGCGTCCACGGCAGTGTCAAATCGCAAACAACGTCCATTGCTCAAGCGAAGCTCCACAGCAGATGGCGGCGTGGGCTCAGGCGGTGGTGTCACAGCCTCTGCAATATGGAAGTCAATTGGCAGAAAAACTGCACCCTCGCCGGTGGGCCACAGCCCCTTCTTCTTAAGCTCATGTCGCCATCTGTAAATCTGCTGGCGCGTCACATCGTGCCTATGCGCAACATGCGTGACAGTCGCCCCGTCAATTCCGACGGATGAAACAATCGCCAACTTGTCATCGTCATTCCAGCGACGCCGACGCTCAACACCTAAAACCTCACCGCGCATGACACCCTCCACATAAGACACGTCACTAACGACGTCGTTATGCACGTGTCTTAACGCAACAAGCCAAAATCAGGCAGGCGGTACCAATCGCGCGGTTACAATCGCCAGTGTTTAAGTTCAGCTTATCTAACATCGCTGAACGGGCCATCCAGCTTGATCCAATAAAAAAGGCGCGCCACTGAGGCGCGCCTGTCATACTTCGATTTTGAGAACTCAATGCGCCGTTGCACTATCATTCGTCTCAGGTGCTGGTGCCAAGGCAGCAGCGGCAGCGGCATCTTCTGCCTCTTGGTCCCACTCAATGCCCTCAGGTTTCCTGATCAGGGCGTGCTCAAGCACCTCGGACACATGTGACACCGGGATAATGTTCAACCCTTCTTTCACGTTGTCGGGAATCTCCGGCAGGTCCTTGGCGTTCTCTTCGGGGATCAGCACAGTCGTGATCCCACCGCGCAAAGCCGCAAGGAGCTTTTCCTTCAAACCGCCAATCGGCATCGCATTGCCCCGCAAAGAGACCTCGCCAGTCATTGCAATATCCTTGCGTACAGGGATCTGCGTAAGCACAGACACGATAGATGTCACCATTGCCAGACCAGCCGACGGGCCATCCTTGGGCGTGGCCCCATCGGGAACGTGCACGTGAATATCGATCCGATCAAATTGCGGAGGCTTCACCCCGATCTTTGGGCTGATGGAACGCACGTAGCTTGATGCGGCATCAATGGATTCCTTCATGACATCACCCAACTTGCCCGTGGTCTTCATCCGGCCTTTTCCGGGCAATCGCAGCGCCTCAATGCTCAAAAGCTCGCCGCCAACCGAAGTATACGCCAGCCCCGTCACCACCCCGATTTGGTCTTCCTTTTCGGCAAGCCCATAGCGGTACTTTTTGACCCCCAGAAAATCATCGATGTTCTCGTCGGTGACCGAAACAGTTTCAGCCTCCTTTTTGATAATTTTTGTCAAGGACTTACGGGCGACTTTGGCGATCTCACGTTCCAGATTCCGAACACCCGCTTCTCGGGTGTAGGTACGGATCATCTCGCTCAACGCACTGTCTTGCAGCTCGAATTCCTTGGATTTAAGTCCATGATTCTTGATTTGCTTCGGAATCAGATGCTGCTTTGCAATCTCACGTTTTTCATCCTCAGTATATCCGGCCAGCGGTATGATCTCCATCCGGTCGAGCAGCGGGCCCGGCATATTATAGCTGTTGGACGTGGTCAGGAACATCACGTTTGACAGGTCGTATTCGACCTCGAGATAGTGATCCACGAAAGTGGAGTTTTGTTCCGGATCCAACACCTCAAGCATTGCAGATGCAGGATCACCACGGAAATCCTGACCCATTTTGTCGATTTCATCCAGAAGGATAAGCGGGTTGGTTGTTTTGGCCTTTTTGAGGGCCTGGATAATTTTGCCGGGCATGGAGCCAATATAAGTCCGCCGGTGACCCCGGATTTCGGATTCGTCGCGTACACCGCCAAGGCTGATGCGAATGAACTCACGCCCCGTAGCGCGCGCCACGGATTTACCGAGCGACGTTTTCCCGACACCGGGCGGTCCAACCAGACACATGATCGGGCCCTTTATCTTGGTCGATCGCTGCTGCACCGCGAGGTATTCCACAATACGCTCTTTGACCTTTTCCAAGCCAAAGTGATCATCGTCCAATACTTTTTGCGCACGTGTCAGGTCTTTTTTGACACGTGATTTCTTTCCCCAAGGGATCGAAAGCATCCAGTCTAGATAATTGCGAACGACGGTTGCTTCCGCTGACATCGGGCTCATGTTCTTGAGCTTTTTAATCTCGGCATCGGCTTTCTCGCGCGCTTCTTTACTCAGCTTGGTATCTGCAATCTTTGCCTCGAGTTCGGCAACTTCATTCTTGCCGTCCTCTCCATCGCCGAGCTCTTGCTGAATCGCTTTCATCTGCTCGTTCAGATAGTATTCGCGCTGTGTACGCTCCATCTGCGATTTGACGCGCGTCTTGATTTTCTTTTCGACCTGAAGCACGGACATCTCGCCCTGCATCAGCCCGTAGACCTTTTCAAGCCGCTCAGACACGCTCAGCGTTTCAAGCAAATCCTGCTTTTGAGCGACTTCAATGCCCAGATGGCCAGCAACGAGATCTGCAAGCTTGGCAGGTTCGGTTGACTCGCCAACGGCCGAGAGGGCTTCCTCCGGCACATTCTTTTTCACTTTGGCATAACGCTCAAATTCATCTGTGACCGTGCGCAAAAGTGCCTCAGTCGTGGCCAGGTCACCGGGCATTTCGGTGAGATACTCCGCCCGCGCTTCAAAAAAGCTATCGTTATCGAGGTATTCAGTTATCCGAACTCTCGCTTGCCCCTCGACCAGTACCTTAACCGTTCCATCGGGCAGCTTTAACAGTTGCAGCACATTGGCGAGAACGCCTGCCTTGAAAATTCCGTCGCTGTCTGGGTCATCTTCGCCCGGATCGATCTGGCTCGACAGCAGAATCTGTTTGTCATCTGACATCACCTCCTCAAGGGCGCGCACTGACTTGTCGCGCCCCACAAAAAGGGGAACGATCATATGTGGAAAAACCACGATGTCGCGCAGCGGCAATACTGGATATGAGGCGTTAAGAGGCTCTTGCATGCTCTTTCCTTGTTTTTGGCAAGATGGAACCGGTCCCGCCTAGGCAGCAACACTTGTCCATCTCCGTTTCACGAAAGTTAAAATGGGGCGCTCTGCCCCTGAAATCAACCTAGGTGCCGATCTGGTGAACAGAATGGCTTTAGAAAATCCAAATCACAAGGTGCTCAACGCACTTTTAGTTTTATGCCGCATCGCGGGTCAGGACAGTTGATCTGTCAACGAGACCGACAGCGAAGAAACACGGGATGACAAGGTTTTCACCTCATCTGCGATGACGGTAAATCCTTTTCCAGCATCTCCGGCACGGGCCGCTTCGATAGAGGCATTGGTCGCAACCATGTTGATGACCCGTCCAATTTTCCCGATCTCAAGCGCAATCTTGTTGGTTTTTTCCATCGTCTTCGATTTGTCGGCTTCGGTCAGCTCCAGAAAGAACCCTGCCAATTCGCTCGTAAGCTTGTTGAGACCTTTCGCCACCCGCGTACAACATAGATCATACATGTCCTGCGAGGGGTTGAACCCGCGAATGCCGTCTGATTCGCAGGGGCTGCACCGCTCAAGCGTCCGTGTCAGTTCCGCCAAATCCCTTGTGACGTGCTGCACCCTTTTGGATATCGATTCGGGCAACTCGATCTGCAGTGGCTTGAGATGCTCAACCTCCATTTTGCCAAGGCTCTGGTGGGCTCTCTTCACATCACTGAGCGCCTGCATCAACTCGTCGGGTGCGACCACTTGTGTTTCTGCCTTGTCACCTTGCATGTGGAACACGAGGACTTGCATTGCAGCGACGCGCGCGGCGGCGACACTGTCCCGGATATCGTGCAGTGTTTTTTCCAGCGAAACAGACTCTTCTGCGTTAAATTGAGCGGTAACCGCGTTCATCTGCTCTCTCCCGATGCGTTTGTTCGCGCCTGTGTACAATCAATTGGTTTAAGCACAGGTTAATCGCAGCTGAAATCCGGGCGGACAGGCGGAAAACCGACACGTCGTGTGATTACACCGGCTCGATATCACCTTGAGCACGCTCAGTCGCGAAAGCCGCTGTCCATTCTACGAATGTACCTTGCGAAATTGCGGCACGCATATCTGACATAAGCTCTTGATAATAATGCAGGTTATGCCACGTTAAGAGCATCGAACTGATAATCTCCTGCGACCGGAAAACGTGGTGCAGATAGGCCCGGCTATAACTGCGGCACGCAGGGCATGTGCAATGTTCATCCAGCGGCCTCGGATCATCGGCATGGCGCGCGTTCTTGATGTTCACAACACCCCGACGCGTAAACACCTGCCCCGTTCGACCTGAGCGGCTGGGCAAAACACAATCCATCATGTCGATGCCGCGCGCCACGGCACCCACGATATCATCGGGCTTGCCCACCCCCATCAGATACCGGGGCTTTTCATGCGGTAACTGTTCCGGTGCATAATCCAAACAGCCAAACATCGCCTCTTGCCCTTCGCCAACCGCCAGCCCGCCGACCGCGTAGCCATCAAATTCAATGTCGCGCAGGGCCGCCGCACTTTGCGCGCGCAAATCTTCTTCCAGACCACCCTGCTGGATACCGAAAAGCGCATGCCCCGGGCGGTCACCAAAAGCGTCCCTGGACCGTGCAGCCCAGCGCATGGACAAATGCATGCTTTTCTCAATGGCAGCCCGGTCTGCTGGCAAGGCAGGGCATTCGTCAAAACACATGACGATGTCAGACCCAAGCAGCCGTTGGATTTCCATGGAACGCTCCGGCGTCAACATGTGTCGCGAACCGTCAATGTGGCTTTTGAAACTGACGCCCTCTTCAGTCAACTTGCGCAAAGCGGCGAGGCTCATGACTTGGAAACCGCCCGAATCCGTTAAAATCGGACGGTCCCAATCCATGAACTTGTGCAAACCTCCAAGACGCTCAATCCGTTCCGCGGTCGGGCGCAGCATCAAATGATACGTATTTCCAAGCAGGATATCCGCACCAGTCTGACGCACGGATCCCGGCAGCATCGCCTTGACGGTCGCGGCGGTGCCCACGGGCATAAAGGCAGGGGTGCGAATATCGCCCCGCGGCGTCGAAATCACGCCTGTGCGTGCGCGACCATCGGTGGCCTGAAGGTCAAAATTGAATCTCATTTTGTCGGTGTGACGCAAATCCCCCCCCTTTCCAAGCCCTTGGCGCTGTGTTTTCCCGGCGCCCCCCTTTAAGGCCGCGTGGAAACACCAAAGCGCCCTAACGCAGCAGATTTATTCAGTGACTTGGTGCGCAACCCGCTTTGGGCACGCAACAGGGTTACTACCGGGCGGGAGCTTGGGCAATACTGCGCCGCGCGCGCAATCGAACGGGGACGTTGATCAGTAAGAACTTTTTCAATTCTTGCATTTGTGGCTGCAAATGCGCACATCTGTGTGGCATGACTGAAAGGACCGCTCGCATGGATATCGAAACCCTGATCGTTGATCTTTTATCTGGCAATATCGTCTTGTTGCTACTGGCGGCCTTGCTAATCATTGTTGTGGTCAAGGGCGTCAAAATCGTGCCTCAGTCCGAGCAATATGTGATTGAGCGTTTTGGCAGGCTGCGCTCGGTGCTTGGACCCGGCATCAACTTGATCGTCCCTTTTATTGATCGGGTTGCGCATGAAATATCCATTCTGGAACGCCAGTTGCCCAACGCCAGTCAGGACGCAATCACCAAGGACAATGTGCTTTTACAGGTGGAAACGTCGGTTTTTTATCGCATTACGGAACCCGAGCGCACAGTTTATCGCATCAGGGATGTGGATGCCGCAATCGCCACGACCGTTGCAGGCATTGTGCGCGCCGAGATTGGCAAGATGGATCTGGATGACGTGCAGGCCAATCGCGCGCATCTCATCACGACGATCAAGGCACTGGTTGAGGAGTCGGTGGATAATTGGGGCATTCAGGTCACCCGCGCTGAAATTCTCGATGTGAATCTCGATCAGGCGACCCGGGATGCCATGCTTCAACAGCTCAATGCAGAGCGGGCACGCCGCGCTCAGGTGACAGAGGCCGAAGGGTCAAAGCGCGCCGTCGAATTGGCGGCCGATGCTGAACTATACGCATCTGAGCAGACGGCAAAGGCGCGCAGAATATTGGCGGATGCGGAAGCCTATGCAACACAGGTTGTCGCGAATGCAATCAACGAAAACGGCCTTGAAGCCGCGCAATACCAGATTGCGTTGAAGCAAGTCGAATCCCTGACGGCGCTGGGGGCTGGCTCTGGTAAGCAGACCATCGTGGTGCCGGCGCAAGCGATCGAAGCCTTTGGGGATGCCTTCAAGCTGCTAAAGGGGCGTGGCGTATGATCGGCGCACTGGGTCTTTGGTGGGTCTGGCTGGCCGCAGCCTTGGTCCTTGGACTGGCCGAAGTGCTGCTGCCAGGGTTCATCTTTTTGGGCTTCGCCATCGCGGCCGTACTTATTTCTGGCGTGGTCCTCATCGCGCCGGAACTCGGCGCGCCTGCCCTGCTCGCGGTCTACGGCGGCGGCGCGTTGATCTGCTGGATCGGCTTACGCGTTGTGTTCAGGAACCAGTCCAGCGGCGCGCGTATCGTCACCAAAGATATCAACGACAACTGATCAGGCCGTCTTTCGGTTGAGGTCGCTGGTACCACCTGCTACCCAAGGGTTCATTTTCGGCTCGGGGGAACAGCGATGGACAAGCTTACATTCGGTTGGGAGGAATGGGTATCTCTGCCCGACCTCGGTTTGCCTGCTATTAAGGCAAAAGTCGACACAGGCGCGCGCACCTCGGCCCTGCATGCCCACGACATCGAAGTCTTTGGCCCGGCCAAGACGCCAAAGGTCCGCTTTAATGTCCATCCGGTTTCAGGACGGGATGATATTTCCATCACCTGCTCTGCACCGCTTGTTGACCGCAGGGAAGTCACGTCCTCAAATGGCGAGGCGGAACAGCGTTTCGTGATATCTTCAGAGCTGCATGTCGGGGGGCAAACCTGGCCGATAGAGATTACGCTCACCAATCGCGCCTCGATGAATTCCCGTATGCTTCTGGGGCGACAGGCATTGAATGATCATATTTCAATATCGCCGACCGAACGTCACCTGCAACCTGAACTCAGCTATGAGGATTATCACAGCGCGTCCCTGAAAAAGGGCGCACCAAAACGCGCGCTGCGCATTGCTGTTCTCAGCCGCGAAGACAACTATTCAACGCGGCGCCTCGTAGAGGTTGGTGAAACACGCGGCCATGTTGTTGAAGTTATCGACACAACCCGTTGTTATATGGCCATTAATACCATGTCACCCGAAGTTCACTACGATGGCAAACGCCTGCCACGCTACGATGCAGTCATTCCTCGGATTGGCGCATCTGTAACGCCCTACGGCACCGCTGTAATCCGTCAGTTCGAAGCTATCGGGACCTACTGCGTGAACGGCTCTGCCGGGATCACCGCGAGCCGCGACAAACTGCACGCGCATCAGGTTTTGGCCACAAAACGGATCGGGATGCCATCGACCGCCTTTGCGGCTTCCCCTAAGGATACGTCCAACCTGATGGCATTGGTGGGTACGGCTCCGCTGATCGTCAAATTGCTCGAAAGCACGCAAGGCAAAGGCGTTGTCCTTGCCGAAACCAAGAAAGCCGCGGAATCCGTGATTGATGCGTTCCGGGGTCTCAAGGCAAATTTTCTGGTGCAGGATTTCGTCAAGGAAGCCGCAGGCGAAGACATCCGTTGTCTGGTGATCGCAGGCAAGGTGGTCGCGGCGATGAAACGCACCGGGGCGGAGGGCGATTTTCGCTCCAACTTGCATCGGGGTGGTTCGGCGAAAGTCGTGCGCATAACCAAAGAAGAACGCGACACAGCGGTTCGCGCCGCACGGGCGTTTGGCCTCGGCAAAGCAGGTGTTGATCTATTGCGCTCCACGTCCGGGCCAAAGGTGCTGGAGGTTAATTCCTCCCCCGGGTTTGAAGGGATCGAAAAAGCGACCGGCAAAGACATTGTCGGCAAGCTCTATGATGAGATCGAAACCCGCGTGCGCCCACAACCTGCGCGCAAACGTAGGTCGTAGTCAGACCCAAAGTTCTTTTGAAACGCTCAGCACACAGGCGAAACCGCCATTCGCGCAGCGATGGACGCTATCGATTGAATGGACGCCATGCTGCTGCCCCCACTTCGTGAGCAGGCACCGGTGCGCGATTGTTTTTCGCAGGGCACTGAAACGAGAATGCCGCATGGCTGTAATAAGACACAAATTACTGCTGTAACCGGAAGAGGGCCGAAGAACCCGGAACAATGCGGGTGAAGCCATAAAAAAAGCGTTTGGTCTGAGGCGTGAAAAAATTGTCTGGTGTTCTGAGTGGCTTTCAGTAAACGCGAAATCGGCGATTTCCGACCAAGTTGGCAAATTCTTTACATTGATAATTGCAAAAGGGCATCGGTGTTCGAACGCCCGTCAAAATAGGGTTTAAAAGGCACTCTGGCGCGGGCGGTGGGCACCGAATGAGGCGAAATCATGCGGGAAAATTAGGAAGTGCGCTTCCCAGTTTGCTCTAAACTTCCCCGAACTTGAACAAGCTGTCTGACGTCAGCTCTTAAGGGACCAATTAGGGCAATTTTTTAAGAGAGCTTTTGTTGCTCATCGTGGCCACCGATGAGTGGACGATGAGAAAGACAACGAAGAGCCCTGGCGAGAAGATCGTCAAAGATATAAAGCGGGCGACCCGCAAACATTACTCGTCCGAAGAGAAGATCCGGATCGTGCTGGATGGGCCGCGCGGCAAGGACAGCATTGCTGAGCTGTGCCGCCGCGAAGGCATCCACAGGGCATCTATTACAAGTGGTCTAAGGACTTCATGTAAGTTGGTAAGAAGCGGTTGGCGGGCGGTACAGCCTGTTCTGCTAACACCGATGAGGTCAAAGATCTGCGCCGTGAAGCCCGTGATCTGAAAGAGGTCGTGGCAGAACAGACGCTCGAACTCCGCTTGCTCAAAAAAAGCATGTACGATGGTGGGAGCGACCACGACTGAGATATCCTGCAACTGAGAAGCTGGAGATCATTCGTTTGATTGAGGGATCGCATCTGTCGACCCGTTTCACACTGGCTAAACGGGGCAGGAGATGATGTATCTGCGCAAGGAGGCTCAGGCACGGGCGTTTCTGGCGCAGGCGGTCACGCCCACCGATCTGACCGACTATCCCTTGATTGCAGCAGAAATCGGCATCACGGCACAGAGCGCCACGCAGGTCGCACAGGTCTACATCAATCTCGCCTTTCAGTGGGAGAGCGTGGGCGCGGCCCTCGAGACCGTCCGGCTGGGAGCCATCAACACCATCGAAACGGCCACGAACGCCTCCCAGATCACCCAGACACTCACGTCATTTTTTACAGCAATGGAGGCTTTCAATGCGCCTGCTTGATCCCGAGACCTTTGCCGACCAGCCCTATGTGGCGGGCCTGAACCAGGGCGGTCATATGATCGCCGGAGCAGCTCTTTTTGCCGGGGCCTTCACGCTGCTGGGAATGGACTGGGGTATTGCCCTTGCTCTGGTGATCCCGCTGGCGCTGGAGGCGTGGCAGTACGTAGCGCGCGATGCGGTCTGGTGGGACTGCCTGCTCGATCTGGCGTTCTGGCAAGTCGGAGCCCACGCATGGCTGCTGGCCGTCCTTATGGGGGACGTCTCGGGTCCTGCCATTCTGTTCCCGCTGTGGAGCCTACTCATCATGGGTGCGGTCGTGGCGGTGTTCACCATCTTTAAAGCCCGTTCGAAAGGGGATTCATAATGCCGACCAAGACGACTGAAATCAACGGCCCGACCCTGATCGCCTCCGGTGAGCAGAGCGTGACGATCTGCTTTGTTAAATCAGGTGTCGGCTCCTTCTTTGTCGACGAAACCACCACCCTTCCCGCCGCCAGCGATGTGGGAGCCTATCTGGGCGCACAGCCCGAAAGCATGAGCCTTGAGGCGGATCAGCACCTGTTTGTCACGGGGGCCGGGACACTGGTCGTCATCGCCCGCACGCCGGTCGTGTGACATGAGATTGCTGGATGGTCATGGTTTTGCGTCGCGCAGTCTGCTGGTCACCGGCCACGGGCTGTTTGGTGAAGTACGGCTCGCCGCGCGCATCACGGGGCTGACCAGCAACGCTACATTTGGGGCCACTGCCCAAAGCGGGGCGAGCCTCGGCTTTGCTGTCTCGGGCCTGCCGGACGGCGTGACGGTCACCGGCCAGTCATGGCGCACGTCATCGGCAGGTGAACTGGCGACGACAGCAACCTACGCACCTGATGCCAGCACAAATGACCTTGAGAACCTCTTTGTTGTTCTGACCTTGTCGGATGGAGAGAGCATCCAGACACCCGCCAGCATCATCCGGCACCCCGCCCCGGTGGCAGGCACACTTGCGCCGGTGCTGGAGGTGCAAGGCAACGGCACCCCATCCGTCAATCTGGCCGCCGGGTTCACCGGCGCTGATCTGAGGTATTCAGCCAGCCCCGCATGGATCACGATCAGCGGCAGCACCGCCACGATTGCAGATGCGCTGCGCTCGGAGGTGGTGGCGATCACCGCGACGAACTCCGGTGGATCGGTGACGGTTGATCTGGCGGTGAGTATTGCGGTACGCGCACCTGTTGAAGTTCAGGTCTCGCCCTCGGGCAACGACACGACCGGCGACGGCACCGTGCTGGCCCCCTTTGCCACGCCGCAGGCCGCACAGGCGGTCATGATCCCCGGTGACACGCTGATCCTGCGCCCCGGTGTCTATGATCCATTTGAAGTACTTTTGAATGGCGGAGCCGCGAGCCGGATCACCGTCGCAACCCTGCCCAGCGAGGTGGGTCAGGCGATCATCCGGGGCGATCTGCAGCAGCATGTGGCCTATGGCGGCCCCGGTGTTGCCCAGGACAATGCGACCCGCGATGGCATTCGCATCGATGGTAAAAGCTATATCACCCTGCGCGGGCTGACCATTGAATACGTCTGGCGCAACGGCGTGTTCATCAAAGGGGCGGGTCAGAACACGGTCACCGGCAACCACATCGTCGAGGACTGTCTGGTGCGCCACACCGGCCTCAGTGGCATCATGGCCTGCGGCGAGCGGCCCGAGCTGGCCGTCGGCGCGAATGATGCGTTCCGCACGCGCTATGTCACGATCCGAAACAACGAGGTGACCCAGACCAATGTAGTCACCGATTACAATGACACGGTCACGAACTCCTTCGGCGAACCCGGCGGAGTCGGCGAGGCGATCACCCTCGCCAACAGCCTGCGCTATGCCTACGTTTACAACAATTACATCCACGACAGCCGCCAGTACGGCATCGACTTCAAGAACCACGTGGTCGACGGAGAAATCACCGGCAACCGGATCGAGGACGTCGTCCGGTACGGCATCTATCTGGATGCGGGCGAAACGGATGTGCGCCGCATTCTGGTGGATGGCAACATCATTCAGCGGTGCCGTGCAGGCATCGTGATCGCGCGCGAGGAAGACGGCAACGACAGTGGTGACAACCTGATTGTCGAGGACATTGATCTGGTCAACAACACGCTGGCCAACCTGTCTCGTGTCGGCATCCATTATCAGCGACATCCGAACAAGGATCAGCAGGACATCGGGTACTTTCGCCGCGTCCGGGCGCGGTTCAACACGCTCTACAACACCAACACCGATGGCAGCTATCGCGACATCAGCATCGATGGGATCGCAACCTTTGGTGTCAACCGGGCGGGCCAGCAGATCGTGTCGGGGATCGAGTTGATCGGCAACCTCGCCTGGAACCCGGACGGGCAGATGCGCATGGCCACGGATGTGGCGGGCGATCCCCGCTTCACGGTTGCGCAAAACCACAATGTCCGGAACGGCGCGTTCGTCGGCGATGACCCGCTGTTTGTTGATGCGGCCAATGGTGACTTCAACCTGCGCGCCGGATCCCCGGCGCGCGCCAAGGTCACGACGGCTGCGTATATTGCCGGTCTGTATGCCAAGGATAGCAATGGCACCGCGCATGTATTGCCGACCTCAGCGGGCGCTTACTATGCCGCTGCCTAGGTCGTCGCGTCCGGCACCGTCCTTACGGTCAAAAATGCCGGGCGGGTCCAACGACCTTCCGGTGATCGTCAGCGATGGCTTTCAATCCGATTCTGCATTCTTGCCCGCGGAGCGTTCCCGTTGATGCAGTGGCATCGGGGAGCGTACAGCTCGCAGCGGACCTTGGATTTGGGCGTCCATTGACGGGTAAGCGGACGAAGTTGGCTTTCGCTGCGACCGCACGAACGACCGCTTTAATCAGTCGCCCGTTGTGTCGCGGTTTGCCTGAGCCACGATGCCCAGATGGCGAAACCCAAGCCCAATCCGGATGCCGCGAGCATCAATGTAAGGAGCGTTTGCGCGCCATTGGTTTCCGTCACCGCGGCGCCTGTCGCCGCAGTCAAAATGGCACCTCCAGCAACGATCAACGCGCCACTTAGCCCTGCGGCACTGCCCGCAAGTTCCGGTCGCACGGACATCGCGCCAGCATTGCTGCCGGGCATTGTGATCCCATTTCCGAGGCCCACGAATATCGTGCTGGCAAAGAAGGTTTCTGGCGATGTGATGCCCAAAGCCAAGACGAGCAGACCCCCAACAAGACCGATGCAGGCTATGATCCGGCCCGCAATCATCATGGTTGTCGGCTCAAAGCCTTTGCCAAAACGCCCGGCAATGAAGCCGCCCAACATGAACCCGACCGTTATTGTTCCTATGTAGAATCCAAGCTCCGCCGTCGAAATTTCAAAGACGCTTTGAGCGACAAGCGGAGCGCCCGTTAGGAAAATGTAGAACGCACCAACCGAGAACGTGCCGCAGAGTGCGTAAGCCCAGAACTGCGGCTCGCGCAAAAGGGATGTCGTGTCAGGCACCGGCGTGCCAGGATCGCTGTCCTGGTCCCGCTTGGTCTCGCCCAAGTCCAGCCAACATAAGATAAGCAGACCAAACCCGCACCCGGCATAGAACATAAAGATGGATCGCCATCCCAGAAAGGTGTCCAACACACCTCCTAACATCGGACCAACCATCGGGGCGATTGCCATGGTCATGCCGATGTAACCGATCAAACTCACGGCCTCTCGCTCTGATCTCGTGTCCCGGACGATGGCGAGAGACAAGGCGTATCCGCCGATTATCCCGCCTTGAAGCATCCGGGAAAACAAAAACACCTCAACGCTTTGAGCAAGAGCGCAGCCCACCGATGCAAATGCAAAGACCAGCAACGCTCCTAATAGGACTGGCCGTCTGCCAATCCGGTCTGACAGCGGGCCAATGACCAGTTGGATTATGGCAGTTATCGCTAGATACCCAGAGACCGCCCAGCTCACCGTTCCATAGCCTGTTTCGAGATCGACGGCGATGTTCGCTAGCGAAGGCAAGAACATATTGAGAGACATAGGCGAGAACCCAGTCAGGAGGATCAGAGTGATCAAATGCGGTGGTGTTTTTGGGCGGTACATTTTAAATGTTCTCAGCTCTAGAAACAAAAAAGCCCCCGAAGATTTCGGGGGCACATGGAAACAGATATGGGAAACCCTTATCGGACCATGCACCTCTTGCTTACTACGACGACGAATTTAACGGTCATGGTTTTCTCCTCTGATGTTTAGCGTAGTCAGACAGTTCTACCTTGGCAATCCGAAAAGCTGCCGTTCTTGAAAGATGCAGCATCGGACACTTTGGGCTCCAAGCGGACATCACGATAACGCACCTCGCGCGGAAAGTGGACCTTCGCTGCGAGCGCGAAGTGTTCGATATTCCTAGTTTTCTCGCCAGAAAAACGGCGATCCTTTTATGAATTGCACGTCAGGGAAGAAATTCAGCCCGGCTTGCTGTAGAGAATTCGCCGATCTAAGGTCCAAGGATTACAGATTTGAAGTCGACAACAAATACTTTGGCTCGCCAATAGTAATCCTTAACGGTGCTGTACCCAGTACCGTTATTCTTACCGTGAGCAATCTGGTCTCTTAGCGTCTTCAAGCTGTCGACGGCTGCTATATTCGCAGCATTGGTTTGAGCTTCAATGGTTGGCCACCAATCTTTGTCAAATTGACGTAGCACCTTTTCTATCTTCTCGCAGTTTAACGAGTTCTGTCTGGCGACATTCTTGCCAATATAACGCGCTATTCGAATGTCACCACGAGTGCGCCCGTATTCTGCAAGCACGACTCCCACCGCAGCCTCAACATAGCCGGATGCCGATAGAACGACTTGGCTAGAATAGACATTCTGGATGCGTGGTTGAGCATCATCAACCAATTCATCCATCATAGCAACTAAGTGATCTATGCGCCCAATTTCTTGGGTTAAGCTAAGCGGCAGCATGAAGCGTCGAAACCGCCAAGTCTATCCGACCCTTTATGTTTCCTTCGTCAGAAGTAGCGTCGCTAGTCATACGGATAAACTCCTCATTGCCTAAGAGTTCTATATAGGCCTGCCCGATGTCCTCTGGCGAAGCCGCAGGACACTCAGCGATTGCCACCATCACAGCATCATAGACAGCAACGTTCATAGCCCTCTGCGGTCGAAATGCTCGCTTTCCAATGCCAGCATGTGCTCTCTGGATGGTGCCTGCGAATTGGGTGGCGAACTTGGCTTTGTCATCAAGGCTGATTTCTCGATGTGCTCCCATGAAGGCGTTGAGGAAAGCTTTCATCGGTTTTTGATAATTCTGCCGATTGTTAAGAAGAGCTAGGAAGCGAAGGATTAGCTCTTGATCCTTTGAGCGTTTGTGAGCACCGCCAAAAATTTCACGCCAAATAATGTTCATATTTAGCGTACCAAGTAATTCTTGGAACGAACCATGGTAAATAGCGGCTCTCATCTCCTGAGGTTGAAGGGGCGTCCCGTTTGAATTCAACCTGTCAAAGATATGAAAAACTGAACTGTTGTCATTGTCAGGAGATGTTTGCTGGATTATCATTGCATGGATCACTGCATCCTCAAATCTCCGTTTGTCTTCTTCCTCTAATTCCTCGTGGGTGCGGCCCTCAAAGCGTTTCTTCACATCCTTCAATCGGAACACTTTGTCATTATGTCGGAACCGCCCCTTAAAGAATGCATGGAGGGTTGTAAGGCGTTGCAGCCCATCGACGATCAAATGCTTTTGGGTGCTTTCCTCGCGGTAAAGAAATACACTTGGTATTGGCAACCCGAGCAAGATGGATTCGATAAACTTTGAGGCTTGAGGCAGAGTCCAGACAAAATTTCGCTGAAATTCGGGCCTGTATATGTCACCACGGTCGAATCGCTTCACCAAGCCATCTACTGTGAAATCAGCACCGAAGGTATTGATATTGTAGACAACATCTTCATCGTTCAGATCCTCACTAACGTCGCCTTCGATCTGATCAGCGGCCATCAGGTCGTTGTTTACTGGATTGATATCTGTCGCCATGATTGCGAGCCTCTAATCTGTTGTGACCCGACACAAACATAAAACACAAGGCAATGCCAACTCGAGCCACTCAGAATGGAGTCGAAGAGCGTCTTTTCTGTCGAAAGTTCGACTTTGACGAAAAATTTCGCCATGAAAGTCGACGGGAGACAATAGTCTAGGGATGGCCCTCCCAAATGCTGCCTATGGCCAGTTCTGTAAAGCTGCACCGCAGCGCCGTGTTCTTTGACCAACGGTAGCTTTGGGCCGTTCTACCTCACAGAACAGTCAGCCCTTCTTTTTGTGATCTTTGGCGACAATGATGCCCGCCTTGCCCAAGACAACAACAAGAAGGCCACCAATCCAACCTGCTACAACCGAATTTATTGCGACAGCTGTGCCCATCAAAGCCAGTCCCATGTTACCAACCAGCAATGTGAGAGTCACGGCACTTAGCATAGGTACGACCAAAAGGAGCTGTACGAAGAGCGGGTAGCTTCGGAACCGTTTCCAAATAGCGGCGGCAACAGGTTTTGTGCGTTCGAACATTCGGCGCTTTCCAATGATCTAGTTCGAGGATGAGTGCAACTATTGGGCGTTCGAAGTCAATGACTACTGAAGGTAGAGTGGCCCTCGGCGCGCAACAAGTCTAGCAGTTTGAGTGAATGTCCCCTTTGACGGGCGCACCGCAGCATTGAGACACGATACCCAATGACGGTTATGGGCCGTCCTCACTTCTGTTGATGAGGCTTGATTTTCGGATGCTGCACTTGCACCGATGTTGGCAGCGAGCCCAAATCCAACCGATGCTGCGGTCTGTACGAAGGTCATACTACTTACGTTTTGAGGCCAAATAGTCTTGGACCCAATTGGGCAGTCGATATGTCCAGTCTGTAGCTTAGGCCGTCGCTATCAACGGCGGGTTGAAACAGTCAGAAAAATCCGTCACAAACATTCGAATGCAAGAAAGTGGGCGCTAGGGAGACGACTCGATGGAAGACGCTACGGACCGAGAAGGCACCGGATCGTTTGCCGAGGAGTCTCCAACGGAAGTGCTCATCAAAAACCTTACCCGTCTGCGCGATGCCCTTGGACTATTTTTGGGGATATCGTACCAACTTCGCTTCTTCGACGACAGTACTCAGTCGGCTGGATGGCCCGAGAGTCTCTTTGATCGAATTTCCGGAAACGATCCTTATAGTACTCTCTCGAACAGGTTTCTTGATGAATTCTCTCGTCTCAGAGTTAGTCACAACGTAATCCTAAGCATCCCCAACTACGAAGAAGAAATAATGGCATTGAGCTTCAATGACTTGTCATTTTTTGAAGACATGGACGAGGATCTACTGAGAGATTTTCCGAACAGTTTTAAGTACTTCGAGCGTACTGATTTGCTCCCGAAACATTGGCGGCTACTAGTTGAAAGCCTAGAGACTCCCTTACGCGAAGCAATAGTTGTTGCTCAAGTTATTATGGGGACAGAAGACACTGTCGTTGAGGAAGCCAACATAATAGATGGCAACGTTGTCCGTTCCAACGGCAGCACTTCCAATAGAGCATCTTCTGCAGCTTCTGAAATTCATTCAGACGTCTTCAAGATTGTGAATGATTTAGCGATCTGCCGGGAAAAGCAGCTGATGGGTAGATGGGGTTGCTCAGCTATGTTTTTACTCGCGATTTCTGATCTACTGATCAAGAGAATTTCGGAGGTAACAACGATTGTGAAAACCGACTAAAAATGGTCCCATTTTACTAACGATCTCTGAGGCTGCATTTATACGACGCTGAGTTTTTCTGCTCCCTTGGCACCAGCCGAACGAGCATCGTAACAGATCAAACACTGTATCAGTAGGCGAGGTTATTCCACATTTACGCTTATTTCAACACAACCACCAGTGGCGGTTGAAGCGGCCATTGAAAAGGCGACGATCAAAGACCGCGTTGTCCGCAGTCCGATAGTTCGACCCTGTCACGTATTTGTACTTGCAGCGAATGGCAGGAAAGCGGGCTGCGGCCGCAGAAACTCAAAGGCGCGGTGAAAGGCAGCAGTGGGCCGATGTAGAAACTTTGCAAAGTTTGCTTTGCTCAACAACCTGAACGACAAGGAGGCTCCGTGGATTGCCGCCCCAAGACACTCCTGAAACTGGTTCTGGTTTGAACCCTCTTCAAAGGTATATTCAAAGCGGCCTTTGCAAAACACGTTTGCTGCAATTATCAATGTCATTCACTGCAATTATCAATGTCCAGCTACATCCGGCTACAAACAACAATCAATGTCCCGCTACAGCGCTGGCTCTTTACGGGTCAGCCCATAATCCCTATATAAACGATCAGGAACAAAATTGAGGCCTGATATGAACAACGTGCCAGAACCGCTCGAGGGAGCGCCCCTAATCGCGCCGTCAACGACGGATCACCCTTTGTATGAGCAGGTGGTGGAGGCATGCCGCTCCGTTTATGATCCCGAAATTCCGGTGAATATCTACGAGCTGGGTCTGATTTACACGATTGATATCAATCCTGAGAATGCCGTTGCGATCAAGATGTCCCTCACCGCTCCGGGTTGCCCTGTTGCGGGCGAAATGCCGGGATGGGTTGCGGACGCAGTGGAGCCGATCCCGGGGATCAAGCAGGTCGATGTCGAGCTGGTCTGGGAACCCCCTTGGGGCATGGATATGATGTCTGACGAAGCGCGTCTTGAACTCGGGTTCATGTAGACCTGCGCTGTCATGACATGCGAAAAAGACAAGATGATTTCTGGTGCGTTTTACCAACCCGGTGACCCTCAATTGGTGCGCGAGCGGGCACGCAATCAGGAACTGCAACGTCGCTATAATGCCACAACCGTTTCAGATCAGGACACGCGGATTACGATCTTGGATGAATGGCTTGGCGGTCGGGGTGAAAACTGCGCGCTGCGCACACCCTTCTATGCTGATTATGGCTACAACATCCATCTGGGCGACAATGTCTTCTTCAACTACGGCTGCGTCGTTCTGGATGTCTGCGAGGTGCGGATCGGTGATATGACGCAAATCGGACCCTATGTGCAAATCCTGACGGCAGACCACCCCAGAGATGCGGCCAGTCGTGATGCGGGTCTTGAGTTTGGCCAGCCCGTCAAAATCGGTAGAAATGTCTGGATTGGCGGCGGTGCGCTCATCTTGCCCGGCGTTGAGATTGGGGACGATGCGATTGTCGGTGCGGGCGCTGTTGTCACGCGCAATGTTGCGCAGGGTGTCACGGTCGCAGGAAATCCCGCCCGACCGCTTGTTCCGCACGCGTGAAGCAACTAGATTAACCGCAAAGGAGACGTCCTATGTTTGGTATTCCCGGCAAACCCCCGGTCACATTGACCCCGAAAGCCTGCGCGCAAGTTGCGAAGCTTATGCAGTCTGCGGGTCATGCCGGCTTGCGCATTGGCATCAAGAAAGGTGGTTGTGCGGGTATGGAATACACGATGGAATACGTCGAAGATACCGACCCGAACGACGAAGTGGTCGAACAGGACGGCGCGCGCGTGATGATTGCGCCCATGGCGCAGATGTTTCTTTTCGGCACTGAAATCGACTATGAAACCAGCCTGCTGGAGTCCGGGTTCAAGTTCAGAAACCCAAACGTGACCGAAGCATGCGGCTGCGGTGAATCCATCAAATTCGGCTAGGGCAACGCGCCCGGTCGCGAAAACGGCGGTACGTGCCTGTCAGCGCCGGGCTTTTCAGGCAACAAACCGAACGCAGGGAAGTTAAATCGCACTTCTTTTGACGCATGATGCGCGGATATGTCTTTTTGGCCATCTCTGCGCACCAGATTTTACGCGTCACGCCTTTGGGTCATACCCCCGCCGTAACGACATGAAACGGTCAGGTACCCGCCACATTATCACAACAGCGTTTGCCCAGTTGCATCAGGGCTGCTAGCAAGAGACATCACAAATCTGGAGAGTAAGATGCAGCGCAAACTGGCGGCGGGAAACTGGAAAATGAACGGCGCACGCGCGGACCTGTCCATGATCGACAGGTTGAACACCAGCCATCCGAGCCCCGACTGTGACATTTTGCTTTGCCCTCCTGCACATCTCGTGTCGCAAGCCGTCGCGCAGGCGGCGAAGGGCACCTTAAAAATTGGGGCGCAAAACTGCCATTCCGCCGAAACCGGTGCCTATACTGGCGATATCTCTGCGGGGATGTTCGCGGAAATTGGCGCAAGCCATGTGATCGTTGGCCATTCCGAGCGGCGGGAGGGGTATGGCGAAACCGATACAGATGCGCGCGCGAAGGCCACAGCCGCTCAGGCAGCAGGCTTGATCCCCATCGTTTGCCTTGGCGAAAGCCTCTCACAACGCGACGCCGGGGATGCGCTGAACGTTATTCTGACGCAGTTGGCAGGGTCTGTTCCCGCTGACAGCGAGGCTGATACGCTCGTTGTCGCCTATGAACCGATCTGGGCCATCGGCACCGGCAAAATCCCCACGATGGATGAGATTGCCGAGGTGCACCAAGCCCTGCGTGCAAACCTGATTGACGCCTTGGGCCAAACCGGGGCCGCAGTTCCCCTACTCTATGGCGGATCGGTCAAGCCGGCCAACGCCGCCGGTATTTTCGCGTTGGAACATGTGAACGGGGCGCTGGTCGGTGGCGCAAGCCTGACGGCGCAGGATTTTTCTCCGATCATACAAGCGCTGTCGGATAGTTGATTTTCATCGGATCGGACGCACCGGCAAACCACCAAAGTTGAAATCCGGCGCAGTCCCCCTTTCCCATACACTGTCAACTGGCCTTAAAGACGGATATGCAACACCTTATCCAATCCCCGCTGGACCCCACCTTTGTGCAAAACCCCTATGCGCTTTACGCAGAAGTTTTCACCGGGGACACGATCCGCTACTGGCAGGACTATGAAATGCCAGCAATCTTTGATGCGGCCAACGTGCAGTCGGTGTTGCGGGACCGTGGTTTTGGGCGCGCGACCCCAGCCGATCAGATCGAGCCGCTACGCCCGCATCTTGCTGCGTTCAACGCTGTGGAAGCTGTGTCCATGCTTGATCTGGAACCCCCGGATCACACCCGGTTGCGCGGCCTTGTGCTGCGCGCCTTCACCTCTCGTAAAATCAAAGCGTTGGCGCCTGATATTCATGACATATGCGACACATTGATCGCTGCACTGCCCCGGCATGGATGTGACCTGATTCCGGCGTTTTGCACGGCTCTGCCCGTGCGCATCATTGCTCGGCTGTTGGGCGTACCCGAAGACATCAGCGGTGATTTACTGCGGTGGTCCAATGCGATGGTGGCCATGTATCAGGCCGGGCGCACACTGCAGACCGAACAAGCGGCCAACGCAGCCGCCATCGAATTCACCGCATTTCTGTCCGATTATATCGACATCAAACGTCGTAACCCACAAGATGATCTGATCAGCCAGCTGTTGCGCGCCGAGGATAACGGTGAAAAGCTCAGCCGGGACGAATTGATCGGCACATGTATTCTTCTGCTTAATGCCGGACATGAGGCGACCGTGCACACGATGGGAAACGCCGTCAAAGCCTTGCTGGAACACGAAACTCCTGCCTACGCCCTCACCGATCAAAACATCGCCACAACGGTCGAAGAAGTGCTCAGGTTTGACCCACCTTTGCACATGTTCACGCGCTACAGTTACAAAGATACTACCATAGGCGGCCATATTATCCGCAGCGGCCAGCAGGTCGCTCTGGTGCTCGGCGCGGCAGGTCGCGATCCGACCCTTTGCAAGGACCCGGATGTTTTCGACCCTTTCCGTGCGCCCGTCGCACACGCGGCGTTTGGCGGCGGATTGCATTTTTGCGTCGGTGCACCGCTGGCAAGGCTTGAACTTCAAATCGGGCTGCAACGGCTCTTTGCCGCCTGCCCTCATCTCGCCCTCAGCCGCTCCCCCGAATTTGCCAATGCGTACCACTTTCACGGCCTCAAGCGCCTGGACGTCACCTACTGACGCCGCCTATTGCGCCTAAGGGGCTCACGGCGCTACAAATCCCAGAATGGAATGCAGCGCAGCCGCGCCCTTGGATCAAGTTACAATGGCAGCATCGTGGTTGATTTGATCTCTTCCATAGACAAGAGCGCCGTTACATTGTGGACGCGCACCTCCGAGATCAGCGCCTGATAAAAGGCATCATAGGCGCGCGCATTCTTTACTCTTACTTTCAGGATATAATCGATATCTCCTGCCAGCCGATGCGCCTCCTGCACCTCTGGCCGTTCGCGCAACGCTTTCAGAAACGCCGCCTGCCACTCCGCCTCATGTTCCGACGTGCGGATCAGCACGAAAAAGCACGCCTCAAACCCCAGCGCTTCCGCATCAAGCACGACCGTTTGCTGGCCAATGACCCCCGCCTCCCGCAACTTGCGAATCCGGTTCCACACCGGTGTCTTTGAAGACCCGACTTTTGCCGCGATTTCATCCAGAGACTGGCTCGCATCCTGCTGGAGCGCTCCAAGAATTTTCCGGTCTGTCTCATCAATCCGAACTGACATTCCAAATACACGCCCCATTGTGTTTCACTGTTCTCCCACACAGCATAAAGAGAACATTCGTTCTTTTCAAGCATCCTATATGGCGCATATTTGGAATTTTATTCTATATTGAGGGTAAGAACTTTGAGGTATCAATATGGATCATTTTCCTGTTTTTCTCCGCGTGCACGGCCGACGCATCGTGGTTTCGGGCGGTGGCGAGGCTGCTTTAGCAAAACTGCGGCTGCTGCTCAAAACCACCGGACACATCACTGTGTTTGCCGAGACGGCCGCCCCGGAAATCCAAAAATGGGAGGAGGAAGGAAAGCTGACGCTGAACCGCCGGGCTCTGGCTCCTGGTGATACCCTCTGTGCCGCGTTGTTTTATGCCGCGGACGAAGATAACGCAGAAGATGCGCGCACATCGGCCATCGCGCGGGCTGACGGTGCACTGGTCAATATCGTGGATAATCTGCAGGACAGCCAGTTCATCACGCCGGCGATTGTCGACCGGGATCCCGTCACCATCGCCATCGGCACTGAAGGCGCCGCCCCCGTTCTGGCCCGCGCCATCAAGGCGGATCTGGAAAGCCGCCTGCCCGTCTCCCTGGGGTCGCTGGCAAAAATCGGCAAATCCTTTCGCAAAGCGGCAGATGCACTCCCCTTTGGCCGCCCACGCAGGGATTTCTGGCGCGCGTTTTACTTTGAAACCGGCCCCGAAACGATCAAACAAGGCGAGGTTGCTGTTCGCCATGGCTTGGACGGCCTGCTTGCCGATCATCTGAACCGCAAGGCGCGCCCCGGTCATGTGCATTTCATTGGTGCCGGTCCCGGCGATCCCGACCTGCTGACCATTAAGGCGCAACGCGCTCTCGATGAAGCGGATGTGGTGATCTATGACCGCCTGATCAGTCAGCCCATTCTTGAGCTGGCCCGCCGGGAAGCCATCATGATTGATGCGGGCAAGGAAGGTTTCGGCCCCTCCACCCCGCAAGAGGACATTAACGCGCTGCTGGTGAAGCACGCGCGGACCGGGGCGCAGGTTGTCCGCCTCAAATCCGGCGATGCCACCGTGTTTGGGCGGCTGGACGAAGAGATTGACGCGGTTGATGCGCATCATATCAGCTGGGAGATCGTGCCCGGTATCACCGCAGCCTCGGCAGCCGTGGCCGCCATCGGTCAGAGCCTCACCAAACGCGGGCGCAATTCTTCGGTGCGATTTCTCACCGGGCACAACATTGCCGGGTTTGCTGATCACGACTGGGCTGCTTTGGCCCGCCCCGGCGAAGTAGCCGCGATTTACATGGGCAAGAAGTCTGCGCGCTTCATGCAGGGTCGGCTGATCATGCACGGCGCAGACCGCCACACCCCTGTCACTTTGGTTGAGAACGCATCCCGCCCCGATCAGCGGATCGTTGAAACGACGCTGGATGCACTGCCCGCCGCCCTGTCGGCCGCAGAAATGTCCGGCCCTGCCCTGACATTTTATGGATTGTCCAAACGCAAGGCAGCCACTGCGGTGACGGATCTTGCACCCTCGCTGATTTCTCACACCCCGCCCGCACATGCACAGGAGGCGCTCTGATGCCCAAAGCGTTCAATCCCAAAGTCGTCACCGCAAATCACTTGCTGAAAGGCGACGTAATCTATCAGACGGCCACCGGCTGGACACGCGATCTGGCCGAGGCCGAAGTTCTGACGGACGAAGCGGATGCAGACCTCCGCCTGATTGATGCCGCCCAACAAAACTCAGTGGTGGTCGGCGCTTATTTGGCGGACATCGATCCCAACGAGGACACCCCAAAGCCCATCCATTTTCGCGAAGATTTCCGCGCACGCGGCCCCTCCAACTATGCCCATGGCAAGCAAGAAGGATTGAGCAATGTATAGCTATACCGATTTTGACAGTGCCTTCATCAAGGAGCGCAACGCGCAGTTCCGCGCGCAGGTGGAGCGTCGCATTGACGGATCGCTTACCGAAGATGAGTTCAAACCCCTGCGCCTGATGAACGGGCTCTATCTGCAACTGCACGCCTATATGCTGCGGGTCGCCATTCCCTATGGTACGCTGAACGGGCGTCAGATGGACAAGCTGGCAGATATTGCGGACCGCTGGGACAAGGGCTACGGCCATTTCACCACGCGGCAGAACATCCAGTACAACTGGCCTGAATTGCGCGACATACCGGACATGCTGGACGCGCTTGCCGAGGTGCAGATGCATGCCATTCAGACGTCCGGTAACACCATTCGAAACGTGACGGCAGATCATTTCGCCGGGGCCGCAGCAGACGAAATTGCTGACCCGCGCCCGGTTGCTGAGCTGATCCGGCAATGGTCCACCGACCATCCGGAATTCCAGTTCCTGCCCCGCAAATTCAAAGTCGCCGTGACCGGATCCCCCAATGACCGCGCAGTGACCAAGGCGCATGACATCGGGTTGCGCATGCTGGAACGCGACGGCGTGGCCGGGTTCGAAGTTATCGTCGGGGGCGGCCTTGGGCGCACACCGATGATCGGCAAAGTGCTCAAGGATTTCCTGCCGCGCGAAGACCTGCTGCCCTATCTCGAAGCCATTGTAAGCGTCTACAACCTGCTGGGACGGCGTGATAACAAATACAAAGCGCGCATCAAGATCACGGTCCATGAAAACGGCATCGATGATTTCCGCGCGCGGGTCGAAGAGCGCTATGCACTGATCCGTCCGCAATTTGGTGGTATTGACCAGCAGCTTCTGGCCGGGATCGAGGCGGATTTCGCAGCACCAAAGTTCAAAACACAGTCTCTGGCGGCGTTCGAAGCGGCCTATACCAACGATCCGGTCTTCCGGTCTTGGGCCGACACCAACCTGACGGACCACCGCGCGCCGGGGTATGCGATTGTTTCGATCAGCCTCAAGGCACATGCCGCCACACCCGGCGATGCCACGTCAGCACAGATGCGTGTCATGGCAGATCTCGCGCGGGACTATGGGCATGACGAATTGCGCATCAGTCATGAACAGAACGTCATCCTGCCGCATGTGCATAAATCCGACCTGCCCGCACTGCATGCACGGCTGAAAGAGGCGCAGTTGGCCACGGCTAACATCGGGCTGATTTCGGACATCATCGCCTGCCCGGGGATGGATTATTGCGCGCTGGCCACGGCCCGTTCGATCCCGATTGCGCAAGAAATCGCGACCCGGTTTGATGACCTCAAGCTTGAGCATGACATTGGACCGCTCAAGATCAAGATATCGGGCTGCATCAATGCCTGCGGCCATCACCATGTGGGCCATATTGGCATTCTGGGCCTTGATCGTGCAGGGGTCGAAAACTATCAGATCACGCTGGGTGGCGACGGATCAGAGGACGCGACAATCGGCGAGCGTGCAGGCCCCGGTTTCTCGGCCGAAGAGATCACCTCCGCGGTCGAGCGGATCGTGATGGCCTATCTTGAATTGCGCCACGCACCCGAGGAAACCTTCCTCGAAACCTATCGCCGCATCGGTCTCGCCCCTTTCAAAGCGGCCCTTTACCCAGAGGTGCAGGCTGATGCCGCTTGATGAGGCGCAGCCATTAGACCAGCGCACCGACCTTGCCGATGGCCTGCAGACGCTTGTGCAGGATTTGAACACGCGCATGCGCCATCATGGGGCGGTGGATGTCTTGCGGGTGGCTCTGGCCGAAATCACACCGCTCAGCCTCGTGTCGAGCTTTGGGGCGGAATCGGTGGCCTTGTTGCATCTGGCCTCCATGGTGGATCGCAACATACCGGTGATCTTTGTGGACACAGAAATGCTGTTCACGCAGACGCTGGTCTATCAGCAGGAACTTGCGGAGCGTTTAGGCCTGCGCAACCTGCGGATTGTGCGCAGCGCCGATATCGCGCAACGCGACCCAACTGGCACGATGCACCTGCATGACCCGGACGGATGCTGTGCCTTGCGCAAAACCGAACCGTTGCAAAAGGCGTTGGCCGGCAGCAATGGCTGGATCACCGGGCGCAAACGCTATCAATCCGGCCAACGTGCAGCACTTGAACATTTCGAGATCGAGGCGGAGACCGGCCGCATCAAGGTGAACCCGCTCGCCTATTGGCAAGCCGGGGACGTGGCCGATTACATTGCTGAAAACCGTTTGCCCCGGCACCCGCTGGTCGCGCAAGGCTACCCATCCATCGGTTGTGCGCCCTGTACTTCACCGGTACGCAGCGGCGAAGACGCGCGCGCCGGACGCTGGCGCAACACCGAAAAAGACGAATGCGGTATCCATTTTGTGAACGGCAAAGCGGTCCGCCAAGGAGATATGATATGACTGTCATCGTGACTGATACCGGCTTTGCCTCGGACGACTGGACCGAGGGTTTTGTGGCTCTTGGTGCCGCCAATGACGCCGAAGCGCTGGATGTGCCCTCGGATGCAGATCCAAACCAGATCCCGATTTGTGACGGCCTTCACATGGTGCGCATTGATTTTCCCTCCTCGGCGGACGGGCGCGGTTTTACGATTGCGCGCGCCTTGCGTCTGCGCGGCTACACCGGGCGGCTGCGGGCGCGTGGACATGTGCTCGCGGATCAATATGCGATGGCGCGGCGTGCCGGCTTTGATGAGGTCGAGATTGACGCAAACCTTGCAAAACGCCAACCTGAAGAGCAATGGCAGTTCCGTGCCAACTGGCAGGCGCATGACTATCAAAACCGTCTGCGCGGTACAGCCACCGGGTAACGCGGCAAAGCGTCCTGCTTCAATATTCCGAAAACACTTTCTAAAAAGGTGCGGCAGGTGTAAGCCTGCCTTGACATATTTATGACTGAGCAAGCTACCGTGAACAAAGAAACTGCCACCAAAGTCCCCACCCTGCCCGACGCGCAAACCGTGACCGCTGTGCAGCACTATACAGACCGCCTGTTTTCATTTCGCGTGACGCGCCCTGCGTCATTGCGGTTCCGGTCCGGCGAGTTTGTGATGATCGGCCTGATGGGCGACCCTGACCCCAAGACCGGCAAACAAAAGCCTTTGATGCGGGCCTATTCGATCGCCTCCCCGTCTTGGGACGATGAGTTGGAGTTCTACTCCATCAAGGTGCAAGACGGCCCGCTGACCTCACGGTTGCAGCACATTCAGGTCGGTGACGAGATCATCCTGCGTCCCAAACCAGTCGGCACTTTGGTGCATGATGCCTTGCTGCCCGGCAAACGTATCTGGTTCTTTGCCACCGGCACCGGCTTTGCCCCCTTTGCGTCGCTTTTGCGCGACCCGCAGACCTATGAAGATTATGACGAGGTCATCATCACCCACACCTGCCGCGAAGTCGGCGAACTGCAATATGGTGCCGATCTGATCGAGAGCATCAAAGCCGATGAATTACTGAACGAGTTGATCGGCGAAGATTACCTCAAGAAATTGCGCTATTATCCGACAACCACCCGCGAAGAAAGCCCGAAGATGGGGCGCATCACCGACCTGATGCGCTCGGGCGATGTCTTTGCGGACCTCGGGGTTTCCCCGATGTCCCCAGAGACGGATCGTGCCATGGTATGCGGCAACCTTGCGTTCAATCTGGAAATTAAAGACCTGCTCGAAGGCTATGGCCTTGAAGAAGGGGCAAATTCGAAACCAGCGCAATATGTGGTTGAGAAAGCCTTTCTTGACTGACTATCCAAGCTGTCTGTCGATGTCAGCCAGCCAAAAACGGACGGTCCGGGGGTGACAGCGCTCGCCGACCTAAAAAGTGGGTTTGCAACATCAAAGCGAGATGCTAAGCGAACTCAGGTCGCTTTTCATCCACTTGTCCTGCATTTGCAGCTTGAAGTAGCACCGACCTGCGTCTAATTTATGAGCGCAGTTTCGTTGAACAATTGAAGGAAGAACATCATCGCTCGCAGACCACACAACGCGCCGCCGCAACGGGAAACCGGTCCACGCGTGAACGAAAAAATCCGAGGGTCAGATATCAGACTGATCGGGGCCGAAGGTGAAAACGTCGGCGTTGTCACACCCGAACGTGCCATGGAAATGGCGAATGACGCCGGGCTGGATCTGGTCGAAATCTCGCCAAATGCCAACCCGCCCGTGTGTAAGATCATGGATTTCGGCAAGTTCAAATATGAACAACAAAAGCGAGAGAGCGAAGCCCGGAAAAAGCAAAAGATCATCGAGATCAAAGAGGTCAAATTCCGGCCCAATACCGACACCAATGACTATGATGTCAAAATGCGCAATGTTTTCAAATTTCTGGAAAACGGCGATAAGGTAAAGATCACATTGCGGTTCCGGGGACGCGAAATGGCGCACCAGAACCTTGGTCGCGAGTTGCTGGAGCGTGTCGCCGAAGACACCAAGGAAGCGGGCCGCGTGGAGAACTTCCCCAAGATGGAAGGCCGCCAGATGGTTATGCTGATCGGGCCACTTCCGAGGTAGCCGACCCTCACACACGCTATTCAAACCCAACGTCCTGTCCCAACGGTCAGGGCGTTTTGCGTTGGGGCGGCAGGAACAAACGATCAAGAGCGGTTTTCAACCAGGCGCGCATTGAGCCTCAAAGAAAAAGTTCAGCCAAAAAAAGCACTGCACCTATCGGCACCGAAATCACCGCAGCCAGCAACGCAGCGCCTAATGGCGTCGGACGCACAGCAGGAGCCAGTATTCCGGCGACGGATTTGAAACGTGTCTTTTTCATCAAGGACATTAACCATGTTTTAGGTTTCCAGAGCCTTAATGGATTGATGGAAATGCCCCTTCAACAACATCCAATCTTTGGCGAAGCCCTCAAAAGGCTTGGTACGAACGTTCAAAGGATCAGCATCAGCGGTGCTGCCCCAACGCAGATGATTAAACGCTTTGGGATTGCTTTTGCACCACGCGGGCCCCTCTGGAATGTAGAGGATGCAGACGCTTTGCGCCGCTCCCCCCTTCGGATCATAAACGCGGAATACCCGAGCGACATTTACTATGAGGCCGGGTTTCGCCGCATCATGACGCCCGCACATGTCGCGGAACTCAACCTATGCGACACGGGTTGGCTGACAAAGGCCACTGGGAAGTGGCGAAATGCGTGGCGCAAATCGCAAAAATCCGCGCTCAAGCTGCAACACGCATCTTTCGATCAGACCGTGCATGACTGGCTGTTGACGGAAGATCGCCTCCAACAACGTCAAAAAGGGTTTCGCGCTCTTCCTCATAGCATTATTCATGCCTATGCGGCGACAAACCGGGACAAAGTGATTTTGTTCACGGCCAGGCAAAAAGACAACCCCGTTGCAGCGATGCTGTTCCTGGAACATGGTCCTGTGGCAACCTATCATCTGGGATGGACCAGCTCTGCTGGCCGCGGCGCCAATGCCCATTACGCATTGTTGATGCACGCCGCAGATTACTTCGCCGAAAGATCCGTCACACGACTGGATATTGGCACTGTTGACACCGAAAATGCGCCGGGCCTTGCCCGTTTCAAAATTGGCAGCGGGGCACAGGTGCGGGCCTTGGGCGGTACGTGGATCCGTATGCCCGGTATGTGACAGGTCCGAATCACCACTAATCCTTGACGCAAACACGCCAACTGCACCAACACCGCCCTGATCAAAACGTGCCGGTCAGGATAGGTTGCAAGTCCGCGTTTTTTGGCCGTTCTGAAACTTCGCCACCGATCAGGTTCAAGGATATTTTCAGCAACAAACGCTGCGCATCGGCTTATGTTGGACACTCGGTGCAGCAGCCCGCCGCGCGACGGCACGGACTGCTGCGGATAGACTTCACGACGCGTTCGCAACAGCTCTTTTCGTCATAACGGCAACAATATGCGCCCGGTAGGCTGCGGTGCCGTGCAGGTCGTTGATCATATCGTCGCTGTCCGCCGTCAGACCGTCCAGCGCTTCGGGCGCAAAATTCGCCGACAGGGCCGCTTCGGCCTCCGTCCAGCGGAACACACCATCGTTGCTCGCGCCGGTTACGGCAACACGCACACCATCGTTGGTTTTGGCGACAAACACGCCCACGAGCGCAAACCGCGAGGCCGGTTGCAGGAACTTCTGATAGTTTGACGCCTCGGGGATCGGGAAGCGAACCTCAGTGATGATTTCGCCCTCTTCAAGGTCGGTGGTGAACATCCCCTGAAAATAGTCATCCGCTGCGATCTCGCGGGCGTTTGTCACGATAGTCGCCGCGGCACCCAATGCTGCCGCAGGATAGCAAGCCGCCGGGTCATTATTGGCAAGGCTGCCCCCGATCGTGCCACGATTGCGCACGGCAGGGTCGCCGATATGACTGGCCAGTCCCGCGAGGCCGGGAAAGCTGGCCGCCGCGTCGCGCGCCACGGTGGCATGGGTGGTCGCCCCGCCGATACACAGCAGGCCATCATCATTTTTGCACACGCCCTTCATCTCAGCGATGCCGCTGAGGCTGACAAGAACGCTCGGGCTTGCGAGGCGTTGTTTCAGCGTCGGGATCAGCGTCTGACCGCCCCCCAGAGCCTGCGCATCTTCCTTGCCCATTGCAGCGACCGCGTCGCCAACACTGGCAGGCATTTCCACATCGAAGTTATACATTGTCTTTCCTTTCCAAAGCCGGGAATCGCAATCCGTTTCCCTGACCTAAAACTCCCTGAAACGGGCGAGAGGCAGCACCCCTCACCCCTTTCAGCGGGATCATCCTTGCATTGCCGCCCATACCCGCGCCGGTGTAGCGGGCATGTCGATATGTGTGATGTCATGTCCGCCGGAGCGCAACGCATCCACGATAGCGTTGATCACCGTCGGCGGGGAACCAATCGCGCCCGCCTCGCCGCAGCCTTTCACGCCCAGTGGATTGTGCGTGCAGGGCGTCTGACAGGAGTGATCCACGGTGTAATGGGTCATCTCCGGCAGATCATCCGCGCGCGGCATCGTGTAATCCATATAGGACGCCGTCAGCAGCTGACCGTTTTCGTCATAGGCACAGTTTTCCAAAAGCGCCTGACCGATGCCCTGCGCGATCCCGCCATGCACCTGACCTTCCACGATCATCGGGTTGATGACGTTGCCGAAATCATCCGCAGAGGCGAACCGCTCGATGGTCGCAACACCCGTCTCCGGGTCCACTTCCACTTCGCAGGTATAGGCCCCGGCCGGATAGGTGAAGTTTGACGGATCATAAAACGCGGTCTCTTCGAGGCCCGGTTCGATGTCTTCCAGCGGATAGTTATGCGGCACATAGGCGGCCAGCGTCACATCCCCCCAGGCTACGGATTTATCCGTACCTGCGACCGAAAACGCCCCATCCTTGAGCTCGATATCCCCCTCAGAGGCTTCGAGCAGGTGGCTGGCGATCTTCTTGGCCTTGGCGATGATTTTCTCGGTCGCCCGCACCATGGCAGACCCGCCGACGGCGATGGAGCGCGAGCCATATGTGCCCATGCCCATCGGCGCGTTTGCCGTATCACCATGGACGATCTCGACCATGTTTTCGTCAATGCCGATCATATCGGCCACCACCTGCGCAAAGGATGTTTCGTGCCCCTGCCCGTGGCTGTGACTGCCCGTCATCACCACGAGACCGCCGGTCGCGTTGACCCGCACAGTCGCGCTTTCATAGAGACCCGCGCGGGCGCCCAATTGCCCCACAAGGTTCGACGGCGCAATGCCACAGGCCTCGATAAAGCAGTTGATCCCAAAGCCGCGCAGCTTGCCACGCGCCTCGCTCTCCTTGCGGCGCGCCTCGAACCCGGCGCGGTCCGACATCTCGAGCACCTTGTCCATCGTTGCGTGGTAATCACCGGTGTCATATTCAACGGCGACGGGCGTGGCGTAGGGGAATTCCGTGATGAAATTCTGACGCCGCAATTCCACCGGATCGACTTTAAGCTCAAGTGCTGCCTTGTCGATGACCCGCTCCAGCTGGAACGTCGCCTCGGGGCGGCCAGCGCCGCGATAGGCATCCACCGGCACGGTGTTGGTGAACACGGCCTTGACGTTCACATAGACCAACGGCGTCTTGTAATTGCCCGCCATCAACGTGCCATGCAGCCACGTCGGGATAGAGGGTGCAAACGTCGACAGATAAGCGCCCATATTGGCGAATGTTTCCGTACGCACAGCGGTGAAGTTGTTGTCCGCATCCAGCGCCAGCTCAATCTTGGTCACGTGGTCGCGCCCATGAGCATCCGACATGAATGCCTCTGAGCGGCTCGAGGTCCATTTCACGGGTCGGTTACAGGCTTTGGCGGCGAAGGTGCAGAACGCCTCTTCCTGATAGTGAAAGATCTTTGTGCCGAAACCACCGCCCACGTCGGGCGCGACGACACGCAGCTTATGCTCCGGTATGCCCAGCACGAAAGCGCCCATGAGCAGGCGGATCACATGCGGGTTCTGCGATGTGGTATACAGCGTGTGATCACCGGTGCCGCGGGAATAATCGCCGACGGCCACGCGCGGCTCCATCGGGTTGGCGACCAGCCGGTTGTTGATCAGTTCCAGCGTGGTGACATGGGCCGCCTTTTCAAATGCCTCATCCGTTGCCGCCTTGTTCTCCTCAACAAAACCCCAGTCATAACAAAGGTTTGACGTCAGATCATCATGCACTTTGGGCGAGGCATCCGTGACCGCCACCTTCATATCCATCACTGCGGGCAGTTCGGAGATGTCGAGTTCAATCGCCTCTGCTGCATCCCGCGCCTGCTCCAGCGTGTCAGCAACCACCGCCGCGATTGGTTCACCCACGTGGCGCACTTTGCCATGGGCAAGCACCGGGTGCTTTGGCTCCAGCATCGGCTGCCCGTGTTTATCGGTGATTTGCCAACCACAGGGCATGCCGCCCACGGCTTCAAAATCCGCGCCGGTAAACACCCGGACCACGCCCGGCATCCCTTCGGCGGCGGCGGTATCGACCTTGTTCAGTGTGCCATGCGCCACGTCAGAGCGCAGGAAAAACACATGTGCCTGCCCCCGGATGTTGATGTCGTCTGTGTAATTCCCTGCTCCGGTCAGAAACCGGACGTCTTCGCGGCGCTTTGAACTGGCACCAATGCCTCCATCTTTTGGCATAATACTTCTCCCTTAACTTGCGGTAAGCTTGCCCTCACCCGGCTGGCGCGGCATGGGTACGCAGCGGCACGGGGGCCACCGACGCACGGCACGCGCATGAATGCTTATTCGGCAGCGATACTGTCGACGTTCTGACCGGATGCCGCCATGATCGCCTTGACGATATTATGATAGCCCGTGCAGCGGCAGATATTGCCTTCGAGGTAGTCGCGCACCTCGGCTTCGGTTGGCTTGGGGTTTTCCTTGAGCAAGGCCGCCGCCGACATGACCATGCCCGGCGTGCAAAACCCGCACTGCAACCCATGGTGATCCTGAAACGCCTGTTGCAGCACATTCAAAGACCCGTCTGCGTTCGCCGCACCTTCGATGGTTGCAACCTCTGCCCCCTGCGCTTCGGCGGCCAGCATCGTGCAGGCTTTGACCGCTTCGCCATTCACATGAACGACACAGGCGCCACACTGGCTTGTGTCGCAGCCCACATGCGTGCCGGTGAGATTGAGTTGATCGCGTAAAAATGATGACAGCAGCGTGCGTCCTTCGACTTCACCGGACGCGGCTTTGCCGTTCACAGTCATTGAGACCTGTGCCATGGCTTCCTCCCTAGTAGCTTGGTTATTTGTTTGGCGTGAGTTAAGCACGACGATGGCGCTATGAGAACCACTAATTTCATCGACTTAAGTCGCATGAGCGAAAATTTTCAATCCACTGGTTTCAAAGCGGCGGCGCGGCGCGGGAGCGGGCGTGTCGGGATTTCTTTAAGCAGCCCCCCGACACCCATCCCGGATATGTCGTCATCCGTCACCGCAACACCGCAGATCATCCGCGCCATGACCCAATCCGCGCCGTTCAGTGCCGGGGATCGCGCGCATCCCGGCAAGCCAATGATAGCCCGTTTACCCAACGTTCCGATAAACAACAGGTTGCCCGGATCGACCGGCATGCCAAAGCGACCGACCGTGCCCCCCGCTTCCCGAACCGCCTGCGGGGCAACGTCGTCGATATCTGACGTGGCCGATCCCGTCAGGATCAGGGTCAGATCGCTTGCTTCGGCAATCAGCGCCTTGGCCAGCGCGCGAACAGAATGGGGCACGACAACGGGGCGCGGCAATTCGAGACCAAAAGCGGCCACACGCTGCGCGATGGCGCGCCAACCTTTGTCCCCCGCCCCCCCTTCAATATCACTGACCAAGAGGCGCACATTTTGCACCTGCGGCGCGATCAGGCGGATGGCAGCCTTTGCCTGCGCGCAGGCCGCTTCAAGCGCCGCGCGCGGCACGGCGTATGAGATGATTTTGATGGTGGCGACCATCCCGCCGCCCTGCATTTGCTGAAAGGGCGGCACCGTCGCGATCGTGATCATCGGGTGTATCCTGTTCACAGCCTCAATCGCGGCCACGTCAAGCTGCACAACGCCCGGGCCCTTTGCCAGCAGGTTCACCCGACCGGTGAATGCTTGCGTCAACTCCAACCCCTGCGCCGCGGAATTTGGCACGAAAGCCTCGGCAAGCGCTTGTGCCGCCGGGTTTTCATGCACGTCCTCCGGGTCCAGCTTGGCGACGATCACCTCTGTGAGGCCGGTAGCCTCAAGCGCCCTGATGTCGCCTTCATCAAGGCTTCGTCCTTTGCGCAGACGTTTTTTGCCATTCAGCCCAACCGAATGCGCCAGAACGGCCCCTTCGGCGTCACTTAAGGGGACAGGCCCGAACTTCACGCGCCGCGCCTTAGTTTTTGCGTCATTTCAGCCAGAATGGACACGGCAATTTCCGGCGGACCTGATGCGCCGATATCCAGCCCGATAGGTCCATGAATGCGCGCGATCTCTGGCTGAGTGAACCCAGCGTCCTGCAACCGCCCGACCCGAGCCGCGTGGGTGCGTTTCGATCCCAGCGCGCCAATGTAGAAACACGGAGATTTCAGCGCCAGATGCAACGCGGGATCGTCCAGTTTCGGATCATGGGTCAGCAAAACCAGCGCTGTGCGCGCATCCAGTCCAACCTCAGCCAAGGCTTCATCGGGCCAGTCCGCGAGAATCTTCTCACCCGGGAAACGCGCTTGCGAGCCGAATGCACCACGCGGATCGATGATCACCGGGTCATATCCGGCAATGCGCGCCATCGGCACCAGCGCCTGCGCAATATGCACAGCCCCCACGATGGCAAGGCGCAAAGGCGGGTTGTGAATAGCCACAAAAACCGCGCCTTCTGCCTCGAACCCGGACTGGTCCCGCGCGAACCGCTCCGGGTAGGCGTCCTGCACCAGACGGCGCGCTCCGGTATTTATGTTGACCTCATAGGCGGCAACGTGACGTGCGGCGCGTGACGCGACCAACGCCGCCAGAATATCCGCCGGGAAAACTGATCCGACAGGTTCCACCAACACGCGGATCGTGCCGCCGCACGCCAGCCCAACCGCGAACGCATCCCCGTCGCTGACGCCATATTCCAGCAAGCGCTGCTCGCCTTTCTCCAGCGCCTCCATAGCCTCAAGTACAACGGCCCCCTCGACACAGCCGCCTGAGACGGAGCCTTGCATTTCCCCATCCCCCGCGATCACCAACTGCGCGCCCGTGCGGCGTGGCGCAGAGCCCCATGTCTCAACCACAGTGGCCAAAACGGCACCCCGCCCCGCCTGATGCCAGGCCAGCGCCTGTTCCGGTGCGTTTTCAAAAACATCCATCTTGCTTCTCCCCCGACCCGGCTTTTGTGCAGCATGTGGCACGCAAACGCATGGTTCCGTCTCGAAATATGCACCCTGTCGGTCAAATTGACATCTTGTTCCGACGCGCGCCTCCGACTACATCTAACCTGCAAAACGAAAGGGAGCCAGACCATGCCCATGCAAGCCCACGAGATCGAAGAGCTTTTGCGCCAGAGCTTTCCCGATGCGACCATTCAGGTTGACGGGGATGACGGCGTGCATATGGCCGCAATGGTCGTAGACGAGAGCTTTCGCGGCAAGAACCGGGTGCAACAACAGCGCGCGGTTTATGCGGCCCTCAAAGGGAAAATGGACGGCTCACAGGGTGAGTTGCACGCGCTTGCGCTGACAACAAAGGCGCCGGACTGACCCATGACCCTGTGGCACTGGCTGACATATCCGTTCAGACCCGGCCAGCGGCGGCCCCTGTCCTATCGTCAACCGCAACCGATTGGCGATCAGACGGGCCAAACGCCCTTGGGGCTTGAAGCGATTGATATGTCTGTCATCGACTCCGTAAACCGGCGAAATGCATCACTGGAGCGGGTGAACGCACCGATCGTTCGAGCCAAAGACACATCGGGATTTTTCAAGATCGCGGACACCCCGGTGGCCCCGCTGAAAGATGATGAAACTTACGCAGCGCGGTATCATCGCGCGTACAACCAGAAAAAAGGCACCTCAAAATGACCGAGACAACAAGCAAAATCCAGGAAGCCATCAGCGCCAAAGATGTCGTGCTCTTTATGAAGGGCACAAAAGAGATGCCGCAATGCGGGTTTTCAAGCCGCGTCGCGGGTGTGCTGAACTACATGGGAGTTGATTTTTCCGACGTAAACGTGCTGTCAGATGAGACGATCCGCCAGGGCATCAAGGAATTTTCCGACTGGCCGACGATCCCGCAGCTCTATGTAAAAGGCGAATTTGTTGGCGGCTGCGACATCATCACCGAAATGACACTGTCGGGCGAATTGGACACGCTTTTTGCCGAAAACGGTGTGGAGTTTGACAAGGATGCCGCGGATAAAATCCGCGAGGCCAACGGCTAAAATAACCGCTGTAATCTTACAAAGCGCTGCCTCCCCGGCAGCGCTATTGTTATCTAACCCGCGACTTTTTCGTCAACCGACGCGGCCAGTGCTTCGGCCCGTGCCGCCAGTTCGGCCAGCGTGTCCGACACGGATTGCGGCACAACCGGAACTTCGATCTTTTCGGGTTCGGCGCGCTGCTGTTTGAGCGCGGAAAGCTCGGCCTCCGTTTCATCCAGCTGCGCCTGAATTTCGGCCGCACGGTCTTCGACGCTCGCGGTTTTATCCGCCAGCATCAGACCGGCCATCAACAACATGCGCGCTTCGGGCAAACGTCCGACCTGCTGTGCCAGCACCTGCGCCTCATCATCCAGCATCTTGGCGGCGGTATGCAGGTAATGCTCTTCGCCCTCCTGACACGCGACCTCGAATTCACGCCCGCCGATGGAAACTTGTACCTCAGGCATCAGTGCGCCTCCTCTGTGTCTTGTGATGTGGCACTTGCGGCCAACAGCGGCGTCAGGGCTGAAAGTATCTGATCGGCTTCCAGAACCTCGGCACTGCGCATGGCGCGGATGGCGTCCAACTCAGCCTCCATTGCCTTGTTGATCAGGGTCGCGTCCCCCACGCCCTCTGCATTGGCCTCGCGCAAGGCACCGCAAGCATCAGACAAGAGCCCATTCGCTTTCTTGAGTTTTTGCAGTTCTTCATCCAGCGCGGCAACCCGCGATGTGGCCTCTTCGGCCTTGGTTTCCAAAGCACCAATTGCCTGATCCTGACGCTCCGCCAGCACCCGAACGCGCTCGGACAGTTGCGCATTCACCTGCTTTTCTTCGTCCAGCGCCTGCTGCAAGGCCTGCATCTGGCCCGTGTCGTTTTTGCCAAGCGCATCAACACCCTGCGCCACACGGTCCATGGCAGCCATAATTCGGCCATTCAACTCTTCAATATCACTCATTCCCACCTCATGTGTCTTCTGTTCATCAGCTCCATCACCCTGCCCGATTTGGCGAATCGACAACTGTTTGGGTAATCGTACCCCTATCGCAACCACACAACAAATGCGCTTTTCAATTGCTTCAACGGGTTGCGCCTATCTCTTCAAGTGAGCAGCTTGGTTTGGCCCGTCCAGCACTTGATCTTTGCGGGCGGACTGGTATGCAGCGGCTCAACATCGCCCTGAATAAAAACGCCCGGTACTGCGGGTTTACAGCCGACAAAGGAACCTCTTCGTGGATCTCAAAGCACGCGCCGCGGCGCACCCGGACCACTGGTCCAAAGCAAATGCAATTCGCGCTTTGGCCCTTGATGCCGTAGCTGCCGCAAACTCGGGCCACTCGGGCATGCCCATCGGGATGGCAGATGCGGCAACGGTGCTCTTTGAAAAGCACATGAACTTTGACCCCTCCGCGCCAAACTGGCCGGACCGCGACCGTTTTGTTTTGTCGGCAGGCCATGGCTCCATGCTACTTTACGCGCTGCTGCATCTGACGGGCTACAAAGACATGACGCTGGAGCAGATCAAGAATTTCCGCCAGTGGGGCGCGATCACGGCGGGTCATCCGGAATATGGCCATGCAACCGGCATCGAGACGACGACCGGGCCCTTGGGTCAGGGTATTTCCAACGCCGTGGGCTTTGCCATGGCCGAAGAGATCCAGCGCGCGCATTATGGCAAAAAGGTCGTGGATCACTACACCTATGTCATCGCGGGTGACGGCTGCCTGATGGAAGGTGTCAGCCAGGAGGCGATCACCCTTGCCGGGCGCCATCAGTTGTCCAAGCTGGTTGTGCTCTGGGACAATAACAACATCACGATCGACGGCCCCGTCAGCCTGTCGGACCGCACGGATCAGGTCGGACGTTTCGTTTCTGCCGGTTGGGATGTGATCGAAATTGATGGCCATGACCCCAAGGAAATCGACGCAGCCCTTACCCAAGCGAAGAAGAATCAGAAACCAACGATGATTGCCTGCAAAACGCATATCGCGCTGGGGCACGCCGCGCAGGATACCTCAAAGGGGCATGGCGCGCTGACCAATGATGAGCAGAACGCCGCAGCGAAGGCCGCATGGGGTTGGACAACCGGTCCGTTTGAAGTGCCCGATGCCGTTATGGACGGCTGGCGCGCCATCGGTGCGCGGGGCAAATCGACCCGCGAGGCGTGGGAAGCCCGCTTTGACACCCTGCCCCGCGGCAAGCGCGAGACGTTCAATCGTGCCTATGCCCTGGATGTGCCCAAAAAGCTGAGCGCAACCATCAAGGCGTTCAAAAAACAGATGTCAGAGGGCGCGCCCAAACTGGCCACCCGCGCAAGTTCCGAAAAAGTCTTGGAAGTCATCAACCCGATCATGCCCGAAACTGTTGGCGGATCGGCTGATCTGACCGGGTCAAACAACACCAAGACCAGCGATCTGGGCGTCTTTGACACCGATAATCGCGGCGGGCGTTATGTCTATTGGGGCATCCGCGAACACGGTATGGCAGCCGCCATGAACGGCATGGCCCTGCACGGCGGGCTGCGGCCCTATGGCGGTACGTTCATGTGTTTCACGGACTACGCGCGTCCGGCCATGCGTCTGGCGGCACTGATGAAAATCCCGACGGTCTTTGTGATGACCCACGACAGCATCGGACTGGGCGAGGACGGACCTACCCACCAACCGGTTGAACATCTTGCGATCAGCCGCGCGACACCCAACACTTATGTCTTCCGTCCCGCAGATACGATTGAGACTGCAGAAGCTTGGGAGCTGGCACTATCAAGCAAAAGCACGCCATCCGTTTTGTCGCTGACACGTCAGGGCCTGCCGACGGTCCGCACCGAGCACAAGACCAAGAACATGGTTGCCCAAGGGGGCTATGTGCTGGCAGACGCCATCGGCAAACGTCAGGCGATCCTGATGGCAACCGGATCGGAAGTGTCACTGGCCATGCAAGCGCGCGATATTCTGCACGCCGAAGGGATCGGCACGCGGGTTGTGTCCATGCCTTGCTGGGAACTCTTTGAAGAGCAGGACGAAGCCTTGCGCAAACGTGTCCTGCCCGGCGGCCCGGTCCGTGTGGCGATCGAGGCGGGCATCCGCATGGGCTGGGACCGCTGGCTCTTTGGGGAACGGGGAAAGCGCGAGAAATCGGGTTTCATCGGCATGCACGACTTCGGCGCCTCCGCGCCCGCGGATGTTCTGTTCAAGGAACTGGGCATCACCGCAGAGGCCACAGCGCAGAAAGTCCGCGATCTGGTGGCGGGCAACTGGAAACCAGATACGCGCATCTAGCCGGTTACTTTCGGGGATCATGATCAAAACGCCGCGATATCCCATCGCGGCGTTTTTGTATCGCGCGTCTCAATGAGTGATATAGCACCCAATATTGGGCGGCCGTGGCCTGATACAGACCATCATGCTTTTCCCGGTGACTGTAGATGCCTGCGGGACATTACGTCGCTTCAGGACCCGCACCCAAACATTGCGCACAAGGCACAACCGTCAATGAGAAGCGCCTGCCTTGCCCCTGCTGAAGACCGCGCGCCACAGCGGCGTGACGAGTTTTTCCCCCACAGGGATCAGCGCAAGACCCAGCATCAACCCCAGAATACCATCCAACAGCGCCGTCGTGGCCCATTCACCGATGCCGATAAACCGGTCCGGCAGACTGTGCCCGACCGCATAGGCCAGATCGTGAATGACGTGATACGGCCACCCTGCCCCCAACGCCTCCAGCCCATGCACGACGATGTTTCCGCCGACCCACAGCATTGCAGCTGTCCCGATGATCGTGAGCGCTTTCATCACATGCGGCATGGCGCGTACAATGCCACGCCCCAGAACCTGCAGCACGGCATTGCGGCCCTTGGCGGCCATGGCCAGCCCCACGTCGTCCGCCTTTACGATGATGGCCACGGCACCATAAACCGCAACTGTGATCATGACAGCCACCGTGGCGAGTGTCGCCGCTTCCATCCAGAAATTGCTTTCGGGGATCGCGGCCAGTGAAATGGTCATGATTTCTGCCGAGAGGATGAAATCGGTTTTGATGGCGCCTTTGGCTTTTTCCTCTTCGAGGTGCGCCATATCTTCGACCTCGTCAGCGGCCTGCGGGTAGTCCAGATGCCCATGCCCGCCGATCCCAAGGGCATGGGCGACTTTCTCCGCCCCCTCAAAACACAGATAGCCCCCACCCAGCATCAGCAGTGGCACAATCGCCCATGGGGCAAAATGATTGAGCGCCAGACCGACGGGCAACAGGTAGACAAGTTTGTTGATCATCGACCCTTTTGCAATGCGCCAGATGATCGGCAACTCACGCTCGGCAGAAAAACCCTGCACATATTTCGGCGAAACGGCAGCATCATCAATCACGGCACCCGCCGCCTTGGACCCGGCCTTGGCCGCCTGCCCGATCACATCATCCACCGAGGCGGCGGCGACTTTTGCGATGCCAGCAACATCATCCAGTAATGCCAAAAGTCCGCTCATTGATATGCCCGCACGGATGCGACTCCCTGTTTCCAACCCTGTGTTAGACTGTCGCTGTATCAAAGACAATTTACCACCTTCGCTTTTTGTTGGCGCAAACATGGGGTGAGGCGACAGCAGGTTTAACGCTAACACACGGAAAACACGTCGATTTAGTCATTCCCCGAAGGCCACAGGGGCGTTATACAGCCCCCTGATGAGGCGTGATGTGGAGACAGGTGAAATGACGATCAAAGTAGGTATCAATGGGTTTGGCCGTATCGGTCGCTGTACGCTGGCCCATATTGTGAGTTCCGGGCGCAACGACATCGACGTGGTCGCCGTCAACGCCACCGGGCCGCTGGCCACCGCCGCGCATCTTTTAAAATACGATAGCGTGCACGGTCGCTTTCCGGGCGAAATCGTGACCGGCGCCAATACGATGGACCTCGGGCGCGGACCCATTCGCATGATGTCCAGCTACGATATGAACGAGCTGAACTGGGAAGGTGTTGATGTGGTGTTGGAATGCACCGGGCAGCACAATGACGGTGACAAAGCCAAAACACACATCGAACGGGGTGCCGGGCGGGTGCTGATCTCCGCCCCTGCCAAGAACGTCGACCGCACGGTCGTCTTTGGTGTGAATCACCGCGACATGATCTCAAAGGACGCGGTTGTCTCGAACGGCTCCTGCACAACGAACTGTCTTGCCCCGCTAGCTAAGGTTCTTGATGAAGCCTTCGGCATTGAACGCGGTGTGATGACCACGATTCACTCTTATACCGGGGATCAACCAACGTTGGACCGGCGCCATGATGATCTATACCGCGCACGTGCGGCGGCCATGTCCATCATCCCGACCTCGACCGGTGCCGCAAAGGCCCTCGGAGAAGTCCTGCCCAACCTCGCGGGCAAGCTGGATGGCACGGCTCTGCGTGTGCCAACCCCTAACGTCTCGGCGGTCGATCTGACCTTCGAAGCCGGGCGCGACGTCACCGTCGACGAAGTCAACGCAGCGCTGCAGGATGCGGCTTTGGGGCATATGTCCCGTGTGCTCGCCTATGACGATGAGGCCAAAGTGTCGGTGGATTTCAACCATACAGAACACAGCTGCATTTTCGCACCGGATCAGACCAAAGTGGTCGGCGGGCGCACCGTGCGTGTCATGGCGTGGTATGACAACGAATGGGCGTTCTCCGCGCGGATGGCCGACGTTGCGGTGGCGATGGGTCGCCTGTAACACGCAGGGCCTTTGGCTAATACAATTCTCTGATAATTGCCGCGTCTCGTCAGGCGCGGCAATTACTGTTTTGCTGGCTCAGAATACCAGTTCGACACGCGCCACTCAGCCAGTATTTAAAGAACGTATTTCATGATAAAATCAGATATTTGCGACGTGTTTCTCAGGTGATAGATCAACTATCCCTACCGAACTTTTTCAGAAGGGCTGCGTTCACTTCGGGTGTGACGAATTTTTCAACGCCACCGCCCAGGCGTGCGATCTCCTTGACCAGCTTACTCGCGATGGCCTGATGCTCTGCCTCGGCCATGAGAAACACCGTCTCGATGGTATCATCAAGCTGCCGGTTCATGCCCACCATTTGATATTCATATTCAAAATCCGCCACCGCGCGCAGCCCCCGCACAATGACCGTCGCTCCGACGTCGCTCGCACAATCAATAAGCAGGTTCTCGAAGGGGTGTGTCACAATCTCAAGTCCGGTCAGGGCCGCAATCTTGATGGATTCGGCCTCCACCATGGCCACCCGTTCTTCAAGACTGAAGAGTGGTCCCTTGTCACGATTGATCGCAACACCGATCACCAATTTGTCGAGCAGCCCGCTCGCGCGTCGAATAATGTCGATATGTCCCAGCGTTATGGGATCAAAGGTACCGGGATATAGGCCAACGCGCATCAGGCCCTCCTGTCGTTTAAATACGGGCCAGACGACCACTGTTAGCTGCTATTTGCAAGTACTTGTAAGTGAGTTTGCAAAGGCCTCAATGGCCCATGATCATGCCTTCGAGCGCATCTTTTTCCATCGCCAGTTCCATCAGGCGTGCTTTGACCACATCCCCAAGAGAGATCAGCCCCTGCAAAGCGCCTTCTTCTACAACTGGCATATGGCGAAACCGGCCTTCCGTCATTTGTTTGAGGATTGCGTCAGCCTCATCGTCTTTTTTGCAGGTCACGATTTTGGAAGTCATCAGGCTCGCGACAGTATGAGACAGGCAACCCGCGCCCCGCGCCCCGATTTCGCGCACAATATCACGTTCTGATAAAATGCCGTCGACCACTTTGCCATTGCTCGACACGACGACTGTGCCGATCCCCTTGTCAGAGAGAATACGCGCGGCCTCCGAGATATTCATCGTCGGGGGCACGGTCACAACATCATGTTGTTGTTTGGATTTCAGGATTTGAGAAACAAGCATGATGTACCCCTTGGCTAAATGGCTATGACCTCTCAAACGTCACCGCAAAGCGCAAACAAGTCAAGTAAGCGCTTCAAGGCGCGCGACTTCTGCCCGCAGACCGTTGCACAACCTGTCGGCAAACCGGCGCAGTCGCGCATTTCGCCGGTCGTCTTCGTGGCGGATCAGGTAGAAGGCCCGCGTCAGGCTGACATCCTCTGTAAGAATACGCGAAACCTCAGGTGCTGAGGGCAAGGCGAAGTCATGCACGACCCCGACGCCACCCCCTTGCCGGATGAGATTGAGCTGCACCGAGACCGAGTTTGACGCCAATGGCACCTTGGTCAGACCTATTTCTTCAAGATAGTCCAGTTCACGGTCGAAAATCATATCGGCGATGTAGCCGACGACATTGTGCCGCGCGAGATCTGCAACGGATTGAATCGCCCCGTTTTCACGAATGTACTCTTGTGACGCCGCAAGATGCAGCTTGTAGTCCGTAATTTTCTGCACGATCAACCGACCAGCAGTGGGAGCGCTGACGGCAATGGCCATATCAGCCTCGCGGCGCGACAGATTGAAAACCCGCGGCAAGGCGACGATTTGCACCTCCAAATCCGGGTTCTCACGCAAGATCGCAGCACAGACCTGCGGCAAAAGATAATTCGCGGCACCATCCGGCGCCCCGATGCGGATTTGTCCGCTGAGGCGGTCGGATTGCTCTGGCAGTTCCGCCACAGCCGCGCGCATCGCTGTTTCTGCCTGTTCAGCCCGTGCCAAAAGGGCCTGACCTGTTTCGGTCAACGCATAGCCTTGCGGTGATTTCGTGAACAGAACAGTTTGCAAAGACGTTTCCAGCTTTTGAATACGCCTGCCGACCGTCGCAGGATCAAGACGCAAACGCTTGCCCGCGCCAGACAGGCTGTTGTCCCGCGCGACGGCGAGAAATATTCTAAGGTCATCCCAGTTCGTCTGCATTACCTCACCTATCTTGCATTTATGCAAAATGAATTTGTCACAAAGACCCTTTATAGATAATTTTTGCAAGGCTATGGGTGTGGTCAACGCGCTGGTATCGGCGCAAACTTAGGATAACTTAGGGAGAGACCAATGCAGGACCTGACGCATTACATTAACGGCGAACACGTAGCGGGCACCTCGGGACGTTTTGCCGACGTGATGAACCCGGCAACCGGTGAAGTGCAGGCGCGGGTTCCGCTGGCCTCAAGCGCTGAAATTGATCGGGCCGTGGAAATTGCAGCCACGGTGCAACCGGCATGGGCCGCCGTCAACCCGCAGCGCCGCGCGCGCGTCTTGATGAAATTCGTCGATCTGTTGAACCGCGACATGGACAAACTGGCTGAAGCACTCAGCCGCGAGCATGGCAAAACACTGCCCGATGCTGCGGGGGATGTGCAGCGCGGTCTCGAGGTCGTGGAATACTGCATCGGCACGCCGCATCTGCTTAAGGGCGAGTACACCGACAGCGCGGGCCCCGGCATCGACATGTATTCCATGCGCCAAGCCCTTGGTGTGACGGCAGGCATAACCCCGTTCAACTTCCCCGCCATGATCCCGATGTGGATGTTTGCCCCGGCAATCGCCTGCGGCAATGCCTTTATCCTAAAACCATCAGAACGTGACCCTTCTGTCCCTCTGATGCTGGCGGAACTGTTCGAAGAAGCCGGCCTGCCCAAAGGTGTCCTGCAGGTCGTCAATGGTGACAAAGAGGCGGTTGACGCGATTTTGCACCACGATGTGATCCAATCCATCGGCTTTGTCGGCTCGACGCCAATCGCCGAATACATCTATGGAACGGGTTGCGCCAACGGCAAGCGTGTGCAGTGTTTTGGCGGTGCCAAAAACCATATGATCATCATGCCCGATGCCGATTTGGATCAGGCCGCAGACGCCTTGATCGGCGCAGGCTACGGGGCGGCCGGGGAACGCTGCATGGCGATTTCCGTGGCAGTTCCCGTAGGCGATGAGACGGCAGACCGGCTGATTGAAAAGCTCGTGCCCCGGATCGAAAAGCTCAAAGTCGGCCCCTACACGTCGGGCAATGATGTGGATTACGGCCCGGTGGTGACCGCTGCCGCCAAAGCCAACATCGAACGTTTGGTTGAGACCGGCGTGGCGCAGGGCGCGAAACTCGTTGTGGATGGCAGAAACTTTAACCTGCAAGGCTATGAAGACGGCTTTTTCATCGGGCCCCACCTGTTTGATCACGTCACCAAGGATATGGATATCTATAAGCAGGAAATTTTCGGCCCCGTTCTGTCCACCGTCCGCGCCCAGTCCTACGAAGAGGCGCTGAGCCTTGCGATGGATCACGAATACGGCAACGGCACAGCTATTTTCACGCGCGATGGCGACGCCGCACGTGACTTTGCAAACCGGGTAAATGTCGGGATGGTCGGGATCAACGTGCCGATCCCGGTGCCGCTGGCCTATCACACTTTTGGCGGGTGGAAAAAATCGGTTTTTGGCGACCTAAATCAGCATGGCCCGGACGCATTCAAGTTCTACACGCGCACCAAGACCGTGACATCACGCTGGCCGTCAGGGATCAAAGAAGGTGGCGAATTCTCCATCCCGGTCATGGAGTAAACGTATATGCTGCGCGGGGGTTTGCTCTGCGCAGCATAGGTTTTGCCTGCCGATGCCCCAAGGCGCGAGTAGGCTCAACACCACAGCTTGCCCCCCCGCGGGCGGGCAATAAACAGCGTAAACCTGAGCCAGAGAGTGCCCCCATGCCAGATATTGTGATCCGCCAAACAGCGCATGCCGGGCGCATCACCCTCGCCCGTCCAGATGCGCTCAATGCCATGACGTATGACATGTGCCTGCAGATCGAAGCGGCACTGGACAGCTGGGCGAAAGACGATGATGTCCAGCACGTTGTCCTTGACGCACAAGGTGACAAAGCCTTTTGCGCAGGTGGGGATATCGCGCAACTCTACGACACTGGCATGGCGGGAGATTTCGCTTTTGGGCAGCAATTCTGGGCCGATGAATATCGCCTGAATGCAAAGATATTCAATTATCCCAAACCGGTGATCTCGTTTTTGCAAGGGTTCACCATGGGCGGCGGCGTTGGCTTGGGGTGTCATGGCACCCACCGAGTCGTCGGAGAAACCAGCAGGATCGCCATGCCGGAATGCGGCATTGGACTGATCCCCGACGTCGGTGGAACACTGATACTGGCCCTCGCACCCGGTCGTATTGGTGAGTACCTTGGCACCACGGGCTATCGGATGGCCGCCGCTGATGCTATTTTTGCGGGCTTTGCGGATCTCTTCGTACCACAAGATCAATGGTTCGACCTGATCCAGCAGCTTGAAGACGGGGCATCCCCCGACATTTTAGCTCAAGCAGCACAAGCCCCGGGCGACGGCCTATTGTCTGCTCTTCAACCTGACATCGACAAATACTTCGCAGGGGAACGCCTGGGAGATATCATCACGACTTTGCAACAGGTTGATAGTGACTTTGCAAAGGACACGCTGAAGCTGCTGCAACGCAACAGCCCGCTGGCCATGGCGAGCACGATTGAGGTGCTGCACAGACTACGCGGCCCAACGCTCAGCATGGCCAAGGCGCTGGATCACGAATACCGCTTTACCTATCGCGCGATGGAACATGGTGATTTGCTGGAAGGCATCCGCGCCGCTATCATCGACAAGGACCGTCGGCCAAAGTGGCAATATGCAGATCTGCGCGTTCCTGCGATTGCCGTCAGCAAGATGTTGATGCCGCTTGGGAAAAATGCGCTTACGTTGGAGGATGTCAGAATGACTAAAACGACCGTTTGCTTTATCGGGCTGGGAAATATGGGCGCGCCGATGGCGGCTAATCTGGCCAAAGCAGGCCTGCATGTGATCGGGTATGACACCGCGGGCACGACGGCGGAAGGTGTGACACCTGCGCAAAGCGCGACAGATGCCGCGCAGGGGGCTGATATCGTGCTGAGCATGCTGCCAAACGGCGCGATACTGCGCGACGTGGCAGCTGCGGTTTTGCCAGTGATGAAACCCGGTGCCTTGTTTCTCGACTGTTCTACAGTGGATGTGGACAGTGCACGGGCGGTGGCGCGCGATGCGCAGGACGCTGGGCTTCTGTTTGTCGACGCCCCGGTCTCCGGCGGGATCGGTGGGGCGGCCGCAGGCACGCTGACCTTTATGGCGGGCGGAAGCGCTGCGGCATTTGAAACAGCCCAGCCACTGTTTGATATCATGGGCCAAAAGGCGGTGCATTGCGGGGACGCAGGCGCGGGTCAGGCGGCCAAAATCTGCAATAACATGATCCTCGGCGCGACGATGATCGCCACCTGCGAAGCCTTTGCGCTGGCAGACAAGCTGGGGTTGGATCGCCAAAAGATGTTCGACGTCGTCAGCACATCCTCAGGGTATAGCTGGTCGATGAATGCCTATTGCCCCGCACCGAATGTCGGCCCGCAAAGCCCCGCTGACAATGACTATACACCAGGATTTGCCGCTGAGTTGATGCTCAAGGACCTCGGCTTGTCGCAGCAGGCGGCCGAAGCTGTCAACGCCGATACCCCAATGGGCGCGCTCGCGCTCGCGCAGTATCGCGCTTTTGTTGAGGATGAGGACGGGTTGGGCAAAGACTTTTCAGCCATGCTGCCGCGATTTACGTCACGAGGGCGCATCTAAGAGGTCGCAAACGAACGATCCGGCACGCTTGCCTTCGTTAGACTGAAACGAACAAGCGCCGGAGACATCATGCCGCTCGCCTTTCACGATTTCGCCCATGATTTGGAATACGACCAGTTGCCCGAACAGGTACTGACCGTTTTGCGACGGTCTTTTCTGGACACGATGGGCGTCGCGGCTATCGGATCGACAACCGAAATGGCAGCGATTGCCCGTCAGGGTGCCACAGCACTTTTTGGGGCTGGGTCTGCCGGGGCCGCGCGCGTTCTCATGGATGGGACCCCCCTCAGCCCCGCAGGGGCGACAATGGCCGGAGCGTTCACCATCGACAGCGTGGACGCCCATGACGGCACCTCGCCCTGCAAAGGGCATGCCGGATCGGCCGTCTTCCCCGCCCTTTTGGCTTTCGCCGATACACGCCAAGACATGCGCGGGTCTGATTTCGCACTCCTTCTGGCCATCGCCTATGAGGTCAGCTACCGCGCAGGGCTCGCCCAGCACGCAAGCTGTGCGGACTACCATACCTCAGGGGCATGGACTGCCGTCGGCGTTGCAACCGCTTTGGCGCGCGGGCTGGATGCGTCGGCGGATGCCATCAGACAGGCCGCTGGCATCGCCGAATATCATGGGCCGCGCAGTCAGATGATGCGGTGCATTGAGCACCCGACCATGCTGCGCGACGGCGTGGGTTGGGGCGCGCCCACAGGTGTGACCGCCGCCTATCTTGCGCAAGCGGGTTTTACCGGTGCCCCTGCCCTGACCTGCGAAGATGCGCCAGCGTATTGGAACGATCTGGGCACGCGCTGGCGACTGGTCGAAGACACACACTACAAACCCTATCCCTGTTGTCGCTGGGCACATCCGTCCATTGATGCCGCCCGCGATCTGATGCGCACGAACAACCTGACCCACGGTGATATCGCCAAGGTAGATATAAAAACGTTCCACTATGCCACGCAGCTTGCAGGGCACAGGCCAAGGACCCCGGATGAATTCGCTTATTCGATCGCCTTTCCAGTCGCTGCAATGATTGTGCGGGGGCAATTGGGCGCGGCGGAGCTGACAAACGACACGCTAAATGACCCCGATATTCTGAGGATCAGCCACGCCACCACATTGATTGACGATGCACATCTGACAAAGATCAGTGCGGGCAAACGCTGGGCGCAAGTGACGCTTACGACGACAGATGGCACGGTTTATGCTTCCGCGCCGCGCACCCCGCGCGGTGATGCCGACGACCCGCTGAGCGATACGGAGATTTCAGACAAATTCCACCTGTTCACCGACCCTGTGAAGGGCCACGACCAAGCGCACCGGACTGAACAGCTGTGCATACGGTTTGACAGCCTGAATGCGGAGGCGTTTTCTGAATTACTGGACTTACTGCTCTCGCCCCCATGATGCGCCGTTGGTGCTTGACCGGGGCAATCCCGACCGAAAACGCGCAAAGTCCGTCGTAAGACAGGGGGGGTCACATCTACTCTGCGGCCACTTTTCGGCGGTGCTCCAGCATCGGTTTCAGATATTTGCCAGTGTAACTGCCGGGCGCTTCGGCCACTTGTTCAGGCGTGCCGGTTGCCACGACTTCACCACCGCCGTCGCCGCCTTCGGGTCCGATGTCAATGATATGGTCCGCGGTTTTCACCACGTCCAGATTGTGTTCAATCACAATCACCGAATTGCCCTGGTCGACCAATTCATGCAACACATCCAGCAGTTTGCGCACATCTTCAAAGTGCAGCCCTGTTGTAGGTTCATCCAGGATGTAGAGCGTGCGCCCGGTGGAGCGCTTGCTGAGTTCCTTGGAGAGTTTTACGCGCTGCGCTTCACCGCCGGACAGGGTCGTCGCCTGCTGGCCCACCTTGATGTAGCCCAGACCCACGCGCATCAACGCATCCATTTTCTCGCGAATTGTCGGCACCGCCTTAAAGAACTCCTGCGCGTCCTCCACCGTCATATCGAGGACATCCGCGATGCTCTTGCCTTTGAAGGTCACCTCAAGCGTTTCACGGTTGTAACGTTTGCCTTTGCAGGTTTCACATTCCACGTAGACGTCGGGCAGAAAATGCATCTCGATCTTGATGACACCATCGCCCTGACAGGCTTCGCAACGACCGCCCTTGACGTTGAAACTGAACCGCCCCGGCTTGTAGCCACGGGTTTTCGCCTCGGGCAATCCGGCAAACCAATCACGGATCGGCGTGAACGCGCCCGTATAAGTCGCCGGGTTTGAGCGCGGCGTGCGGCCAATGGGCCGTTGGTCAATATCGATGACCTTGTCGAGATGCTCCAACCCCTTGATGGTCTCGCAGGGCGCTGGCGTCTGGCGCGCCCCGTTCAACTGCATGGAGGCTGTTTTGAACAGGGTTTCGATGGTCAGGGTCGATTTTCCACCCCCAGACACACCGGTGACGCAGACAAATTTGCCCAGCGGGTAATCGACGGTGACATTTTTCAGGTTGTTGCCCGTCGCCTTGACCACCTGAAGCTTTTTCTTGTTACCCTTACGCCGCGTCGCCGGAACCGCAATTTCCCGCGTGCCCATCAGATATTGACCGGTGATCGAATTTTCATCGGCCGCGACTACTTCTGGTGTGCCATGGCTGACAACCTGCCCCCCGTGCACCCCGGCACCGGGGCCGATGTCAAACACGTAATCCGCCTCGCGGATTGCCTCTTCGTCGTGTTCAACAACAATGACCGTGTTGCCCTGATCCCGCAGGTTCTTGAGCGTCAGCAACAAGCGATCATTGTCGCGCTGATGCAGGCCAATCGACGGCTCATCCAGAACATAAAGAACGCCGGTCAATCCCGAACCGATCTGGCTGGCCAAGCGAATGCGCTGGCTTTCACCGCCCGACAGCGTGCCAGCATTGCGGCTCAGTGTCAGATATTCGAGGCCCACATTGTTCAGAAACCCCAGACGTTCACGGATCTCTTTCAAAATGGCGCGCGCGATCTCGTTTCTTTGTGCGGTCAGATGTTCCGGCACGGTTTCGCACCATTCAAAAGCATCCCGGATCGACATCTGCACGACTTCACCTGCGTGCAAACCGGCAATCTTTACCGCAAGCGCCTCAGGACGCAGCCGATATCCGTTACAGGTCCCACAGGATCTGTTGTTTTGATAGCGTTCGAACTCTTCGCGGATCCAATTACTGTCTGTCTCGCGGTAGCGGCGCTCCATATTCGGAATGACGCCTTCAAACACCCGCGTGACCTGATAGACCCGCCCGCCTTCATCATAGCGGAACTGGATCTCTTCCTCGCCCGACCCATAGAGAAAGACCTGCTGCACCTTTGTCGGCAGGTCCTTCCATTTGGTCGATTGTTTGAATTGGTAGTGTTTCGCAATCGCTTCGATGGTCTGCAAAAAATAGGGCGACTTGCCTTTGCGCCAGGGCGCCAGAGCTCCATCTGCGATCTTGAGGTTCTGATCCGGCACCACAAGCCGCTCGTCAAAAAAGAGCTCAACACCAAGGCCATCGCACTCTGGACAGGCTCCGAAAGGCGCATTGAATGAGAACAGCCGCGGTTCGATTTCCGGAATGGTGAAACCGCTTACGGGGCAGGCAAATTTTTCCGAAAACGTCGTGCGTTCCGGATCTCCCTCAGCGGGGGCCGTTTCAAGGATCGCGATACCATCCGCGAGGTCGAGCGCCGTGCGCAGACTGTCGGCGAGCCGTGTTTCCAAACCCTCGCGCACGACAATCCGGTCCACCACCACGTCAATGTCATGGCGGAACTTTTTATCCAGCGTCGGCGGCTCGTCCAGCTCGTAAAATGCGCCATCCACCTTGACCCGCTGAAAGCCCTGCTTGCGCAGTTCCAGAAACTCTTTGCGATATTCGCCTTTGCGGTCGCGGATGATCGGGGCCAGCAGATAGGCGCGCGTCCCCTCCTCCATGGTCATCACGCGGTCCACCATGTCCTGCACCTGCTGCGCTTCAATCGGCTTGCCCGTTGCGGGGCTGTAGGGGGTGCCGACGCGCGCGAAAAGCAGGCGCATATAGTCATAAATCTCGGTGACGGTGCCCACGGTCGAGCGCGGATTCTTTGACGTGGTTTTCTGTTCGATGGAAATCGCAGGGCTGAGGCCGGAAATATGATCCACATCCGGTTTCTGCATCATATCGAGGAATTGCCGCGCGTAGGCAGACAGCGATTCGACATAGCGGCGCTGCCCTTCTGCATAGACCGTATCAAACGCCAGCGACGACTTGCCCGATCCCGAAAGGCCAGTGATCACAACCAGTTGGTCGCGGGGAATGTCCACGTCAATATTTTTCAGATTGTGCTCACGCGCACCGCGCACTTCGATGTTTTTCAATTCAGCCATCATGAGCCCCCATTTCCTTACAAAGGACATAGGCGTTTGATGCCGCTTCGCCAATCAAAAAAAGAGAACAGATAAGGAACAGGCACTATTACCCTGTGGATAGGTTGCGCCCCAAGTGCCATGTTCGCTTTTGACTTAACCCATAACAATGTGCGCATCGCGCGAGGTAAAAGTAAGCGCGATATTTACACCTCTGAACAGAACGTAAACATTAAGGTCGCAACCGTCACGGGAAAACGTCCGGAAAACATGGTTAAGGCCGTGAAATTGCTTTCCAAATAGTAAATATTGTTTTAATCGTCGACGTGTTCTGACAGTTGGGCGCTTTTGTTTTTCTGTCTGTCACTAGTACGGGGATATAGTATGAAACTGAAACTTCTGGCGCTGAGCGCCGCAACCGCAACCGTTTTGACCGCCGGGTCTGCATTCGCAGCCGTAGTCGGCGTTCAATCCTCTTGTGGTGGCACAAGCGCGTTGTATGGCAGTACCAATTCAGCCATCGCGGCCGGCGACTTGTCCGGTCTGACGGCGACCTGCGGAGACGCGTCCCGCTCGAACCTTGGCAACATCGAGGTTTCGGACGATGGCACGCCCATCAGCGGCGATGACGATTTCTATTCACTGGGCCTGGGCGGGGCGCTGGTGATTGAATTCAACCCGGTCTACACAGGGCCAACAATGGTGATTGAGATCACCAATAATCGCGCATCGTCCAGCCACAAGGAAGCCGTCGAAATCCTTGGATCCAACGACGGTTCGGTCTTTACCTCGCTGGGGTTCGCAACCAATCAGACTGGTACGAATGACGGCACGCGCGGCACCAAGAGCACCGTGTCGTTCACAGGTACCTATGCCTTTCTCGGCTTTCGCGACGTGACGCAGAGCACATTCGCAAACTCGCAATCAACCGATGGATTTGACATCGACGCGGTTTCGGTCGCACCCGTGCCCCTGCCTGCATCTGCGCTTTTGCTGCTGGCTGGTGTTGGCGGTTTGGGTGCGCTGCGCGCACGTCGCAAAGGTTAATCCAGACTTAGACGCTTCAACAGAAATACAAAACATAAAAAAGCGGGGTTTCATCCCCGCTTTTTTTGTGCCTATGCGATCCTACATATGTATCACGCGGTCATAGGCGTCCAGCACGCTTTCATGCATCATTTCCGACAGCGTCGGATGCGGGAAGACCGTGTTCATCAAGTCTTCTTCCGTCGTTTCCAACTGACGCCCGACCACATAGCCCTGGATCAGTTCGGTGACTTCGGCACCAACCATATGCGCGCCAAGCAGCTCACCTGTTTTGGCGTCAAAGATGGTCTTGATCATGCCTTCCGGCTCGCCAAGTGCGATGGCTTTGCCGTTGCCGATAAATGGGAAGCGTCCGACCTTGATGTCGTACCCCAGTTCCTTGGCTTTTGCCTCTGTATATCCCACCGATGCGACCTGCGGATGGCAATAGGTGCAGCCTGCGATGGTTTCGGGTTTGACCGGATGGGCGTGCTTGCCTGCGATAAGATCAGCGACCATGACCCCTTCATGGCTCGCCTTATGCGCAAGCCAGGGCGCGCCGGCCACATCGCCGATGGCGTACAGCCCCTCAACCCCGGTACGACAGAATTCATCCGTCACAACATGGCTTCGGTCCAGTTTGACGCCTAATTTCTCAAGGCCGAGCCCTTCGACGTTGCCGACGATCCCGACCGCTGAGATGACAGTGTCGAACTCATGCTTTTCCACTTTGCCACCCACTTCAATATGCGCGGTGACTTTGCCCTTGGCCCGGTCCAATTGCTTTACCATGGCTTTCTGCATGATTTTCATGCCCTGCTTTTCAAAGGCTTTCTTGGCAAAGGCGGAAATCTCTGCGTCTTCGACAGGCAAGACGCGGTCCATGACTTCGACGACCGTCGTATCCGCCCCCAGAGTGTTGTAAAAGCTGGCAAACTCAATACCGATGGCACCTGAACCGATCACCAGCAGCTTTTTGGGCATGTGCTTTGGCTCAAGCGCGTGTTTGTAGGTCCAGACCAGATCGCCATCCGCCTCAAGACCCGGTAGTGTGCGGGCGCGCGCGCCGGTTGCGAGCACGATGTTCTTGGCGGTGAGGTCTTCGGCCCCCTTGTCGGTCTTGACGCTGACTTTACCCTTACCCGCCAGCTTGGCCTCGCCCATGAAGACAGTGACTTTGTTCTTTTTCATGAGGTGACCGATGCCACCAGACAATTGACCCGCAACCTTGCGGGAGCGCTTGACCACCGCGTCGAGGTCATAATCAACATTGTCAGCCTTTAGGCCGAATTCCTTGGCGCGCTGCATCAAATGAAACACCTCGGACGACCGCAGCATCGCTTTGGTCGGAATGCATCCCCAATTCAGGCAAATGCCGCCAAGGTGCTCGCGCTCGATAATGGCCACCGACATGCCCAATTGGGCCCCGCGTATCGCCGCGACATAGCCGCCCGGGCCTGCCCCAATCACGATAAGATCAAAGGATTTCGATGCCATGCTGTGCCCTCACGCCTAGATAATCAAATATAGTTTACCGTTAAACTATATAGACTTTCACAGCAACATGATGCAGCGCGCGACATATGCGCACTGTCTGGCACGCAAAACTGATATGCTGGTTACGCAGCCTTTGCCGCTTGCAGGTCCCGGACCGTCGCGCCGTATCCGCCGTTGTTGACGTAATCCGCTTCAGCTTGGGTTGAAACGCGTTTCAAAGCCGTATTGCGCGCCGGGAAGCGACCAAACTGACGGATCACGGCACGATGGGCGCGCGCATGAAGCAGGTTATCCGCCCCGTGCTTTGGCATCCGCTCGCAGATCAGACGCACGCAGCGATCTTGATCACACAGGTTTTCAGAGTGCATCAGGGGCAGGTAAAAGAACTGTCGCGCCGGTTCGTCAATCTTGAGGTCCCAGCCTTTGCCGATGGCCGATTTCGCCGCAGCAAGTGCGATGCGGTCGGTCGCAAATGATTTGCCCGATCCGCGGTACATGTTGCGCGAAAACTGATCTGTCAGAAGGATGTACGCCAGCGCACCGGATGGATAGGTCAGCCAGAGCGAATATCGCCCCTCGCTTGCCCCGGTCAAGGTCGATGAAAACCGCTCAGATATCTCTGCATCAAGCTGATCAGATGCTTCGAACCAATTCTGCGGACCCACATCGTCCAGCCAAAACTTCAGTATCTCTTCAGGGCCAGTCATACCGTCTCTCTCTACTCATAAAGTGCCACTTGTTGATGTTAGTCACGTTTTACAAGATTAACCTATTCACATTTTACGTCACCACGACACAATCATTTGTCGTTTGCGACCAAATCGTCCTCTTTTTCGGTCTCAATGGCGTATTCTTGTGCATATTCAAGCGCCACCGACGTATAGCTCGGGGTGACAGCCACATAGGCACCTGTGTCCTCCACGGCGATGGTACGCCCCCGTGTCGAGCGGTAGCCCGCATAAGCCACCAGCGCCACGAACAATATCCCAGTAAAGAGATAGAAGCCCGGTGGCCCTACAATATCCATCAGTGACCCTGTGATCAGCGGCCCTGCAATCGCGCCAAGCCCGTTGATGAAAATCAACCCGCCCGAGGCGGCGGCCATGTCTTCGTGTTGCAGAAAATCATTCGTATGGGCAATCAGCAGCGAATAAAGCGGGTTGGACATGCCACCCACGATAAAGGCGGACACCAGCAAAAACGCGAAATCATGCCCCAGCACCATGCCCAGCGCAGACCCACCGGCCCCTATCGCCGCAACGATCAGGATCAGAAACCGCCGGTCCATCCGGTCCGAAATCCACCCGATGGGATATTGCAACAATACGGACCCGACGAAAAACATCGCCACGAACATGGATATCTGGGCGACGGACAACCCGGCCTTTGCGCCATAGACCGAAGCCATACCGAATTGAGCTGAGAATATACCGCCCAGCAGGAACATGCCGACACAGCCCAAGGGCGAGAAACCTGCCAACTCCTTCAGGCTCATCGGTTTGGTCATGTCAAAGGCGGGCGTCGGGCTGATCGATAGCAAAATGGGCGTCACGGCGATGGACACCAGTACCGATGGGATCACGAAAAGCACGTAGCCCGACGGGTCCGCCGTCAACAACAGCGCCTGACTGATCACGATGCCTGCGGTCTGCACAATCATATAAAGGGACAGCGTCTGGCCCCTGTTTTCGTTGGTGGCTGCGTTGTTCAGCCAGCTTTCAGCGGTGACATAGACAGCCGAAAAGCAAAATCCGATCAACACCCGGCCCAGCGTCCAGAGCCACACTTCGGCAAAGGTGGGATAAAGGATCATCACTGCGGATATAAGCGAGGCCAATGCCGCAAAGACCCGCACGTGACCAACACGCCGGATCATCCCCGGCGCCATGCGCGAGCCCCCCAGAAAACCAACGAAATAAGCGGACATGACGATGGACATCTCAAGGGTCGAGAACCCTTCGATCTCGCCTCTGATACCCAGAAGCGTGCCTTGCATGCCATTGCCGACCATCAACAGGCACATGCCCAACAAAAGCGCCCACGCGCTGGTTAATACCTGAAACATGCCTACTCCAACGTGCGCGGCGGAAATTCTCGTAGTGCCGTGGTGCAGTATCGCGCCGAGCGATTCCCGCTCAGCTACGACGCAAATGGGTCGTAATGTGACGTCAGTCCGTTTTCGGAATCAAAAGTGATGCGTCGCCATAGGAAAAAAACCGGTATTTTTCGGCAATTGCGTGATTATAGATCGTGCGCACCTCGTCATATCCCATCAGCGCGGACACCAGCATCATCAATGTGGATTTGGGCAAATGAAAGTTCGTCATCAAGGCATCCGCGACGTTAAAGCGAAAGCCGGGGTAGATGAAAATATCGGTATCGCCTTCCCATGCTGTGATCTGACCCTCGCGCCCTGCGGTTTCAATCAGGCGCAGCGCCGTTGTGCCCACCGGGATTACGCGTTTGCCCGCCTGTTTCGTCGCATTGATCTCTGCCGCGGCCACAGCGCTCACCTGTCCCCATTCTGCGTGCATCTTATGGGTTGTCACGTCCTCGACCTTGACCGGCAGAAATGTGCCCGCCCCAACATGCAAGGTCACATAGCTGAACAAAACGCCACGCGCTGCCAGTTCTGACAGCAAGGCCTCGTCAAAATGCAGCGACGCAGTGGGCGCAGCCACGGCCCCGTTGTTTTGTGCGAACACAGTCTGGTAGTCGGATTTGTCCCGCTCATCTGCCGGTCGCCGGGTGGCGATGTAGGGTGGCAGCGGCATTGCACCGGCTGCATTCAGCGCAGCGTCGAAGTCATCGCCCTCAAGGTTAAACTTCAAAAACCCCTGCCCGTCTGTGACCGATTGCAATGTCGCGCGCAGCACATCCGAAAAGATGATCTCCTCACCGATTTTTACCTTTTTGAGCGGCTTGATCAAAGCCGACCAATCGCCCCGCGCATCCGGTTCGAGCAAAGTGACCTCGATGCGGGCCTGCATTGGTCCCTGTGCGGTATCCCGGTGCCGCGCGCCGGTCAGTCGTGCCGGGATCACGCGCGTGTCATTCAACACCAGCCGGTCGCCCGGCGACAGCCAGTTGGGCAAGTCGGAGACGATTGAATCGCTGATCTGCTGACCTTTCGCCACAAGAAGACGCGCAGAGGTGCGCGGCACCGCGGGGCGGGTCGCGATCAGGTCTTCGGGCAGATCGAAATCAAAGTCACTGAGCTTCATGAGCGCCCGTTTAGCGGTCTTCGCCCCGCGTCACAACCGGGATGCGGCGCGGTTCGGGCACCGGTACGGGTTCGCCTGCCTCAAGGGGTGCCTTGGCGCGCGATCCGCGAAACAGGTTGCGTAAAATGCCCGGTGCCAGAGCGGTCAGCGGATTGACGAAAACATCCGGTGACTGCGCCGTGCCCGTGATCGAATAGTTGAACCCGAACAGCCCTTCGCCCGGTCTGGACAAGACACTGCCAATAGCGTTGAGCATATAGACAGGAGAGATCACCCCCTCCATATCAATTTGGCCCGATGCGGGGTAAAAGACGCCGTCCATCGACAACCCGATCGAGGCGCCGGTGGCACTGGCCTGTCGCAACGTGATGCGCGAGGGCGCAAGCCTGAAGTCTGCACTGACATCCGAAAAATAAATTCCGTCCCCGTTCAGTTGATTGATCAGCCCCACGATGCTGATCGAATTGAGCAATGCAGCCATTGTCGGCGCATCCCTGACGGTGATGTTCTGGACATTGAGCTTGCCATCAAACGCACCACCAGTGCCCACCGGCACCAACGAAAGCTGTAACGCACCTCCGCGGACCTGCTTGACCAGCCCCGACGCCGCAAGAGCACGACCGGCGTTTTCAGCACTCAGTTGCAGTGAAGGCCTGCCATTTTGTGGCGAGACCTTCCCCACCACGCGCGCCGCGCCGTTTATCTGCCCGTCAAAATTGCCCGCCAGCCCCCCCGATGTCTGAAACGCACCGCGCATATCGGTGATGGCAATTGTATCGCTGACGGTCAACCGGTCCAGCGCCACCGTGAGTGGCCCACTGTTTCCGTCAGGCTGTGCTCCGGAAGGCAAGTCGGCGCGGCGCAGATCGACCGTGCCCCCACGCAGCACAATGCCCGGCGGCAAATCTGCGCCCCGTCCCACGATATCAACCGGCGCGTTGAGCCAGTTGCCCAAGCGCACCTCGCTCAAGCGCATCCGCTCCAACTGCTGCTGCGGTGTCAGGGTAATGTCGCCCACGGCATATAGCCCCGGAGCGTCCAGCAAGATCCGGTCCACTTTGGCATTTTCCCCAAGTGTCATATCAACCGCCAAGGTTCCCGGAACGGAAGCCCGTTTCGACCACCCCAAGGGCGTCAGTGCCATGTCGAGGCCCACAAGATCAGATGTCAGCGAAAACTGCGGCGGCGTCCCTTTGAGCAAATCCAGCGCGATGTCCGCTGACCCCCTGCCCCGCACCATGTCTTCGGGCAGAGCAATTCCGAACGCTGCCAGCGCTGCGCGGTCAATCTGGACGCGCCCTGTCACCCGGCCCGGCGTTGGTTGATCCGGCGCGCCGATGGCTTGGGTCCAGACGATGTCCAGCGGCACATCGTCAATTGTGCCGCTACCTGCGACCTCTATCTCTGTCTCAGAGGCTGTCAGGGCAAGTGTGGCGGCAGCCAAGGTGCGGTCTTTCAGCAAGGTGTCGCTATGGGCCTGCATCACGTTGCCGGTCACGTCAAACGTCACATCGTCAACTTTTGTGCCCTTCTTAAGCGGCAAGGACAGCGTGCCGGTGAAATCCAACTGCCCCTCGGCCACATCCACGGGCACATCCGCCTTTTGCATCACCTGCAAAGGCGGCTGGTCCAGCAGCGACAAGGCCGCCGTTACGCTGGATTGTCCGCTCAGGCGCACGACACCGGGCGGGTCGGGCTTGGCCTTGACGTCGGGGACGATGAATGAGGATCCTGCGACCTCAACCCGGCCTCCCTGCGGGGCAGTTACCGCCCCCTCATCAATGGCAATGGCAAAGCGGTTCTTAAAAAGGGACGCATGCCCTCTACCCCCGCTGATCGGCGGCATCTCCTTGATGAAGGTGAAATCCGCATCGTGAAAATCAAAACCAAGGTATGTTTCGGGTGCCCCGCCTTGGGTAATCCTGAGCGACGCTGCCGCGTCACTTATGTGCCCCGCCTTGATATTCTCGGATATCCAGTTGCGTGTTTTAGGCACGAGCGCTTCCGGCCAAAGCGCCAACAGCCGTTCCGATGACAAAGCGTCCAAATTGGCGTCAACTGAGACATTCCAGCCCTGTTGCCCGGCGGTTAATTCCCCACGCGCCGACAGGTTATTGCCCTGATCACTGACATCCAACCGACCCAGCGTCAGCGAAAACGGCGCGAGCTTCAGGCGAAAATCCAACTCAGTTGCCTCAATCTGCACGGGCGCGTCATAAAGCCCTGCTGGATTGACCCTTAGTTCAGACAGGCGGAACTGCCCCACAAGAGAGCCGATCCGTCCGTTTTCAACGGATTCAAGCACGGCTTGCCCCTCAAGACTACCCTGACCCCATTTGCTGTCGATGGCAAAGGCATCAAAACGCAGCGTTTGTTCCTGCGGCAGATAAGTGAAATAGCTGCTGGCCCCATCAATCGGGATTGGCTGTGCCTCTGGTGTGGGCTGGATGACGCCTGCGCCAATTTGCAGCGCAACATTCAGCGGATCCAGACCGCCATCATCGCGCGTGGTGCCACGCAGGGTCGCCGAGATCGGCGCATCCAGAACGCCGAGCCATGAAACCGCCGCCCCCTGAGAGGCCACATCACCGGCATCTATGTTTTCGAGCGACAATCCGAAACTGGCCGCGGCCGCGCCAATCGTGCCTGCGTAATCTGCCGACAATGTGGCCACATCCGCACCGCCCCCCAAAACCGCAAGGTCCACGTTGATTTCAAGTGCGTCCGCGTTTCGGCGCAACTGCATCATGCCCCCATCTACCGTCCACGCACGGTCAGCACGCGCATCCTCATACCGCAGGGTAATTGCGCGCATTTCAAACAGCGACAAATCCCTCAAGACCGGACGAAGCAACAATTCATCTAACTCGGTAACAAGCTGCACGAGTGTCGGCGCTTGCTGACTGACAACCCGCGTATCTGCGCTTGTGGACAGCGACAATGCACCTTCCGGCGACCGCCTCAGCGTGACAAAGACACCGTTTACTTGCAGGTTCCCAAGACTGAACCGCCAATCCAGAAGCGCCGGAATGCTCAGCCCGCCGCTCACATCGGAAAAGCCGACGATTTCGTCCCCCTGAGCATTGGCAAGGTGGACATCCCGGACTGAAAACCGGGGGCGCCAATCCTCGTCGACCACGACGACAACATCCCCAAAGGCAACCTCGACGTCCGGGATCGCCTGACCCAGTTGCGCCTGAATCCTGTCGCGCAGCCAAGGGGGCGCCAGCAGTTCGCGCCCCTGCAGCCAAACCGCACTGAAAGAGGCACCAACAAGAAGAAGCGCAAAAATAACGCCTGTCCACATCAGGGTCCGCCTGCGGCGCATCGCCCGCCGGGTCTTTGCTGTTTTTTTGTCGTTGTCTTGCAAAACGAAATCAGGCCTTGTCGGCGATTAGCTGGATTGGGCGCGACACGGCGGGATGACCCCTTGGCACAGCGCGGCACAGCGCTACTATGTCATCCCAGTTCAATCCTGAAAAGCCACGAGAGTGTTATGCCCGAAATATCCCAAAAAGCGCCCGACTTCACCCTTCCAGGCACAGGCGGAGCCGATGTGACGCTCAGCGCATTGGCCGGACAGCCTGTCGTTCTGTTTTTCTATCCCCGCGACGACACCCCCGGATGCACAAAGGAAAGCATCGGCTTTTCCGAAAGCCGCGCGGCTTTTGCCGCAGCGCGTGCCAGCGTCTTTGGTATTTCTAAGGACAGTATGAGCAGCCATGAAAAATTCGCCAAGAAGCGTGAACTAGAAATCCCTCTTTTGTCCGACGAGCATGGCACCACCTGCGAAGACTATGGCGTCTGGAAAGAAAAGAACATGTATGGCAAGAAATACATGGGGATTGAGCGCACGACCTTTCTGATCGCAGCGGATGGCACGATTGCGAAAATCTGGAACAAGGTCAAAGTGCCCGGCCATGTTGAGGCTGTCCTCGAGGAAGTGCGCGCCCTGTGATCCCACTGGCCCAGATGGCAGAGGCGGTCTTACGCACCGCTGATGGCCGCGAAAAGACAGCCCTGTCGCGCAAGCTCGCCAAGGAATGGCAGACCGCGCGCGACGCAGGCGAGACGCCTGAAATTGGCAGGGCCGACCCGCCCATGCATCCGGCGCGACCACAAAGCCCGGAGTTGCTGAGCCCGCGCGATGTGCCCCACCGCAAACCGGGGTCACCCGAAGGCCGTATCGCGCTGTTACATGCTGTTGCCCACATTGAGCTCAATGCGGTTGATCTGCATTGGGACATCATTGCGCGGTTTGCGCATGTGAAAATGCCGATGGGGTTTTATGACGATTGGGTAAAGGCGGCTGACGAGGAATCCAAACACTTCAACCTGATGTGCGACTGCCTTGAAGACTTCGGCAGCCATTACGGCGCTTTGCCTGCACATGCTGGAATGTGGCGTGCGGCAGAAGATACGGTTGATGATTTCATGGGCCGCCTTGCGGTGGTGCCGATGGTGCTTGAAGCGCGCGGCCTTGATGTCACCCCCGGCATGATCGAGGTTTTCCGCCGCGCCAAGGCAAAGAACGCAGTCGAAGCGCTGGAATTGATCTACAGCGAGGAAGTGGCCCATGTCGCCTATGGCTCAAAGTGGTTTCACTTTCTATGTGGCCGCAACGATGAAGACCCGAAAGAGCGCTTTCACGAATTGGTGCGTCAGTATTTTCACGGCCCCCTGAAACCGCCCTTCAACGAAGAGAAACGCGCCGAAGCCGGGATACCTCCGGACTTTTACTGGCCGCTTACAGCGAAGGTTTAGCGCGTGAAACCGCCGTAAACAGGCGGTTTTTTGCCCAATTACCACAATTCAACTTTAAGTGGTGCGCGATATTGCAAAGAGGGTTGCCCCTTTGAATCCCACTGTCTAATCACGAGGCGAAACTCTGCGCTCGACCGCAGAGACAGGGCAACACACGAGGCTTTTAGTGCGGACACGTCTGGGGATCAGCATTCACGGTTTTCTGGAACGGCTTTTTCCGGAGCGCCGTGTGTTTCTGAAATCAGACACCGATACGCGCTTTGTGAGACTGCGTCCGGGGACACAGCTGGTTGCGGTAGGTGGCGTTGCGATTGTGGTCGGCTGGTCCATCGTGGTGACATCGATGCTCTTCATGAATAGCATCGGGGCGGGAAATTTCCGCGAGCAGGCGAAACGCGATCAAACAACCTATCAGACGCGCCTGAATGATCTGGCCGAACAGCGAGACCGCCGCGCCGCAGAAGCGCTGGCTGCGCAACATCGCTTCAATGCCGCGCTTGAACAGATATCTACCATGCAGTCCGAGTTGTTGCTCTCCGAGACACGGCGACACGAACTGGAAACGGGCATTGAAGTCATTCAGAGCAATCTGCGGCGGACAATGAAGGAACGCGAAGTCGCCCGCACGAACCTTGCGGCACTCAGGGACCTTGACACGCAGGACGGTGACAAGCGCACGATGATGGCGCAAATCGGGAACTCTGCTCCGGTTGATATCCTTGCCGACGCGCTGGCCCGGACTGCTGAGGAGCGCGACGAGGTTGTCGAAGACGCGCAGGTTGCGCTGGAACAGGCCGACCGTCTGGCGCTTGAGATCGCGCTGATGAAAGAAGACAACGACCAGATTTTCCGCCAGCTCGAAGAGGCCATGACGATCTCCGTTGCGCCACTGGACAAGATGTTTCGCGAGGCGGGTCTGCCGACGGAACGCATTCTGGATCAAATCCGTCGCGGCTATTCCGGCCAGGGTGGCCCCCTGACCCCCCTCTCCTTTTCAAGCCGAGGCGAAGAACCCAGCGCGGATATGGAGCGGGCGAACCGTCTGCTTGGGCATATGGACACGCTGAACCTTTACCGGATTGCCGCCGAAAAAGCGCCCTTTGCATTGCCGGTCAAACAGGCTTTCCGGTTTACCAGCGATTATGGGTTTCGGCGCGATCCGAAAACCGGGGGACGGCGGATGCACAAAGGTGTCGATTTCGCCGCATCGCTGGGCACCGATCTGCATGCGACCGCCGATGGCGTCGTAACTGAGGCGGGCTGGTCATCGGGCTATGGACGTCTTATTAAAATACAACATGAGTTCGGGATTGAGACCCGCTATGCGCATTTGTCAAAAATTCGCGTCAAAGTAGGGCAAAGGGTCTCGCGTGGCGATCATATTGGTGATATGGGAGCATCCGGACGGGTAACCGGCGTACATCTGCACTATGAGGTGCGTGTCGGCGGTAAGGCTGTAAACCCAATGATCTTTATCAAGGCTGCACAAGATGTTTTCTAAAAGCAAAATGAACGAACCGGCAAGCAAACCAACTCAGTCAGATGCGCCTGCTGCGGCGACATCGGCTCCTGCGACGCCGAAACAAACCGACTTCAAGGCGGCGGCCCCAAAGGCCAAGCCACCCGCGTCTGTGCTGTCCGCGGATTTGCACGTGACTGGAAACATGAAGACAACCGGCGATATTCAGGTGGAAGGCACGGTTGAAGGCGACATTCGCGCCCATCTTCTGACCATCGGCGAAAGCGCCACAATCAAGGGTGAAGTGGTTGCGGATGATGTGGTCATCAATGGCCGTATCGTTGGCCGTGTACGCGGCCTGAAGGTGCGCCTGACGTCGACTGCACGGGTCGAAGGCGACATTATCCACAAAACCATCGCAATCGAAAGCGGTGCGCATTTTGAGGGTTCTGTCCAGCGCCAGGACGATCCGTTGAACCCCGGCGCAAAAACCGCCCCGGCAAGCAAACCAAACCCTGCTTCCTAAACGTCGGTTTTAGAACCAGCACGGAAGGCGTCGCCATAATAGGGGGCGCCTTTTGTGATTCTGTGCCATGCGGATGACAAAGCAATCATTCAGGCGCATCACGGACCTCCCCCACAGACGCGCGTTGTGTACCTTAAAGTACAAAAATACCTGCCGAATTTTAATCAACTGTTTCAATTTGAGCTGTATGTCAAAGTCAGGCTCACTGGTGTTTCGGTAAATAACGAAGGGTATTTAAGTGCTTAAAGAGTTCAGTTTCGCGGCGGCGCTTGCCATATCGGCCTGTGCGTCGACATCCGTTTTCGCGTCGACGATACTTACGATAGACAATGTCTCCGGCGTCTATGACGAAAGCGGCAAAGCGGGCAGCAATGCGCCCGCGTCAGGCGTAAGGAACATACGAGACTTTGACGAGACGGTTGGGAACCCTGTCCTGAACGTCGTGGATAGCACCCATATATTTGGATTTGTGGCGCACAGGGCAAAGCACTCGGGATCGCTTTACACCGACAAATGGGCGATGGACTTTGGGACAGACACTTACGACGTCGTCTTTCGGTGGCAGGCCTTTGCCGACGAGAGCCCCATCGAATTTGACGGGCGCTTTGGCGTAGACGGCCTGTACATCATATTGGGAACAGGCGGTGAGCTCAGGCTCGGCAATCTGACGGGCTTTGTTCAGTTTGACCTCGACCCGATCTTTGGCAATTTCACAACGAACAATGATGAAAAAGCGCTTTGGGATCTGGAAGCGGTAAAGATATCTGCTGTACCGCTGCCTGCAGGCGCAATTCTGCTCTTGTCCGGCATCGCTGGAGCCGCGGCTTTGCGGCGCCGAAAGCAAATCGAAACCTGATAACGGCTATATTTTTGAATTCTCACGCGCCGTTTTGCGTTGCCAATCAATCAAGGACATACTGCAAGCCTGTATTTCATTTCAGGTGTGAACGTAATGTCGATACCATATTGTCCGATGCAGGGCCGAGACCTGCGCGTTTCCGCAGCATGCAATTTTTTTTCGACCGCGCAACATACATCGCACACTGCGCGGTCCATCGCTTTTATTAAGCCCATACCACCGACGCCATTTTACCAATGGTGTTTGATCGCACTGCAACGATCCGGAGCTATTCCGTCACGGTAACTGACTGCATCACGTCAGGCTGGCCGGTAACGGCGCCGTTGCCGCCCTGCCCGCGCTTGATCGCATCCAGCACCTCAAGCCCTTCGGTCACACGCCCCACCACAGTGTATTGGCCATTCAGAAAATAGCCTTCGCTGAACATGATGAAAAACTGGCTGTTGGCACTGTCCGGGTTTTGCGAACGCGCCATGCCCACGACACCCCGGTCAAAGGGCACATCCGAGAATTCCTGAGGCAAATCGGGCTGGTCGGACCCGCCCATGCCAGCGCGGCGCATATCGCCGCCCATTTTACCAAATTCAACGTCGCCGGTTTGCGCCATGAAGCCATCGATGACGCGGTGAAAAACCACGCCATCATAGGCACCGCTGGCCGCGAGCGTGGTGATCCGCTCCACATGGCCGGGGGCCACATCCTCAAGCAGATCAATCGTGATTGTTCCGTTGGCCTCACCCGCGACCTCAATCGCAATCCCAGTTGCCAAAGCGGGGCCCGCGGCCAATGATGCCAGCAGTACAACAGCCTTATACATCAGCAGCGACCTTTACCGAGATCATGCGATCCGGTTCCGCAGGCGGCTCACCTCGGGCAATGGCATCCACATGTTCCATACCTTCAATCACCTGACCGTAGACAGTGTATTGTCCGTTCAGGAAATCATTGTCCTTGAAGTTGATAAAGAACTGACTGTTGGCGCTGTCCGGGTTGGACGAACGCGCAGCGCCAAGAGATCCGCGTGCGTGTGGCAGTTTGGAAAATTCTGCTGGCAAATCCGGCAGGTCGGAACCGCCCGTTCCGGCCATGCGCAGATTGAAGCCGTCTTCCATGTCGCCGTGCTGCACATCTCCGGTCTGCGCCATGAAGCCGTCGATGACGCGGTGAAATGCGACATTGTCGTAGTGCCCGGCGCGTGCCAGTTCCTTCATCCGCTCAGCGTGTTTCGGCGCGACATCGGCCAACAGCTGGATCGTTACGGTCCCGCCTTTGAGTTCCATCAAAATCGTGTTTTCGGGGTCGGTAATTTCGGCCATCTGGGCACTCCTGTTGAAAACTTTGCGAATTACCTACGCGCTGTGATCAGGAATGCCAAGCCGCTCGGTTGACCTCAGCGACGATAAGCGCAAAACACACATACAGGCGAGGTAGATGGAGAGATCGGTATGAGCTGGAAGACACTGGATGATATGGACTTGGCGGGCAAACGGGTCTTGGTGCGTGTCGACATTAATGTGCCGGTCGAAAACGGTCAGGTCACGGATACGACGCGGATCGACCGTATCATTCCAACGCTGAAAGACATTCTGGACAAGGGAGGCATGCCGATCATGCTGGCGCATTTTGGCCGCCCCAAGGGAAAAGTCGTGCCGGAGATGTCGCTGCGGGTCACCCTGCCCGCCCTTGAAGCCGCGCTGGGACAAAAGGTTACATTTGTCGAAAAGCCCGACGTGACAACACTATCCAGTCTGGAAGCGGGCAGTGTTGTTTTAATCGAAAACACCCGGTTTGCAGCGGGCGAAGAGGCCAATGACCCTCACATGGCGCAGTTTCTGGCCACTCTGGGCGATGTCTTTTGCAACGACGCCTTTTCAGCCGCACATCGCGCCCATGCGTCAACAACGGGCATCGCGCATTTGATGCCCTCCTGCGCCGGCCGGTTGATGCAGGCGGAGCTTTCTGCGCTTGAGGCTGCTCTGTCGACGCCCCAGCGCCCGGTGGGTGCGGTTGTGGGGGGGGCCAAGGTCTCGACCAAGATTGCGCTGCTTGAAAATCTGGTAAACCGCCTTGATGTGCTTGTGATCGGGGGCGGTATGGCAAATACGTTTCTGGCCGCGCAAGGCGCAAAACTCGGCGCGTCGCTGATGGAACCCGATTATATTGAAACCGCTCTGGCCATCATGCGATCTGCTGAGAGCGCGGGATGCAAAGTGCTGCTTCCGGTTGACGGCCTCGTGGCGCGGGAATTCAAAGCAGGTGCGGCATTTGACGTGATCCCGCTGAGCAAGGATACAGTGCTGGACGATGATCAGATGGTCCTTGATGCTGGCCCCCATGCCGTGGCGGCGGTTGTGGCGGCGTTCGGGACGCTCAAGACACTGATCTGGAATGGCCCACTGGGCGCTTTTGAAATTGCCCCCTTCAATCAGGCGACGAATGCAGCAGCGCTTGAGGCGGGGCGCTTGACGAAAGAGGGCGCATTGATTTCTGTTGTAGGCGGCGGTGATACGGTCGCTGCCCTTAATCAGGCGGGTGCCGCAGCGGATTTCACATATATCTCCACCGCCGGTGGGGCATTTCTGGAGTGGATGGAAGGCAAAACCCTTCCCGGGGTCGCGGCACTAAAGGGTCAATCGACGTAAATAGCCAAAAAGCAACAGATTTCCGGGTTTTTTGGGAAATGGGATTCACAGGTGAGCGGGCTTGTGTCATAATACCTGCACGCCCGAAAAGAGGCGACCCAGAGGCAGTACACATGAACCGCAGCACACGTCCCGCATTTGGTACATTCATATTCTTTGCGCTTGCGCTGGGGCTGGGCACGTATTTCACCTTTGCCGCAGTGCAGGGTGATTTCGGCGTTTTCAAACGGGCGGAAATCACCGCCGAGGCAAGTATGTTGCGTCAGCAATTGCACGCCGTGAAGGCGGATGTGGACGAAATGGAAAACCTGACGCTGCGTCTGTCTGACGACTACCTCGATCTTGACCTGCTGGACGAGCAGGTACGGCGTGTACTTGGTATGATCCGCGCGGATGAGATCGTCATTCGCTAGCACCGGCACTGCTTCTTTGCGGCAAAATGGCCCGAGGTTGCATTCAGTCTCGCAATACGTCACCGAATCCGATATTGGATAGTTTAATGCTAAACTATCTACCCCACGGGGGGTTTCGGAAAGGAAGTGTGACCGATGGCAGCGCGAAAAGCGGCAAAAAAATCCAACGTCTCAGCCGAAGAACTGACGGCCTATTACAAAGACATGCTCTTGATCCGGCGGTTCGAGGAAAAAGCTGGCCAGCTTTATGGTATGGGTCTGATCGGCGGTTTTTGCCATCTGTACATAGGTCAGGAAGCGGTTGTTGTCGGCCTTGAGGCGGCTGCCGAAGAAGGCGACAAACGCATCACCTCCTACCGGGATCACGGACATATGCTGGCCTGCGGAATGGACCCCAACGGCGTCATGGCCGAACTGACCGGACGCGAGGGCGGCTATTCCAAGGGCAAAGGCGGCTCCATGCACATGTTCTCAAAAGAGAAGCATTTCTATGGGGGACACGGGATCGTGGCGGCACAGGTGCCCTTGGGCGCCGGGCTGGCTTTTGCGGACAAATACCTCGACAACAAGCGCGTGACCTTCACCTATTTCGGCGATGGTGCGGCCAATCAGGGGCAAGTCTATGAGGCGTTCAACATGGCCGCTTTGTGGGACCTGCCCTGCGTCTTTGTGATTGAAAACAATCAATACGCTATGGGCACATCGCAACAACGCTCCACCTCTTCGGATGAGATCTACGAGCGCGGGCGTGCCTTTGGGATCCCTGGCGAAGCCGTTGACGGCATGGACGTCATCGCGGTGAAAGCCGCAGGAGATACAGCAGTTGCGCATTGCCGCTCCGGCAAGGGTCCTTACATTCTGGAAATCAAGACATACCGCTATCGCGGCCACTCCATGTCTGATCCGGCGAAATACCGGACCCGCGAAGAAGTGCAGAAAATGCGCGACGAACGCGACCCGATTGAGCAAGTCCGCTCCATGTTGCTGACAGGCAAGCACGCGACCGAAGAAGACCTGAAAGCCATCGACAAGGAAATCAAGGCCATCGTGAACGAGAGCGCTGAATTTGCCAAAACATCCCCGGAGCCCGACTTGGAAGAGCTTTGGACCGATATTTACGCCACAGAAGTTCCGCAGGAGGCTTGATAAATGGCTACTGAAATACTCATGCCCGCCCTATCGCCCACCATGGAAGAAGGCACATTGGCCAAATGGATGGTCAAAGAAGGTGACACGGTCTCCTCCGGTGACATTATGGCCGAGATTGAAACCGACAAGGCAACGATGGAATTCGAAGCCGTTGACGAGGGTATCATCGGCAAGATCCTGATCGAAGAAGGCACCGAAGGCGTGAAAGTGAACACCGCCATCGCCATTCTTGTCGAGGAAGGCGAGGACGTGCCCGAAGCTGGTGCCGGCGCGGCAGAAGCCCCGATGCCTGCGGCCCTCAAGAGCGAGGAAGGCAAGCCGCCCGCTACCGCGCCAACCGCCGCCACGCCTGCAGCACCCGAAACGGATTCAACGCCCGACTGGCCCGAAGGCACACCCCTTAAGGAGCAGACCGTGCGCGAAGCTTTGCGCGACGGCATGTCCGAGGAAATGCGCCGCGACGACACCGTGTTCCTTATCGGCGAAGAAGTCGCCGAGTATCAGGGGGCGTACAAGATCTCCCAAGGGATGCTGGATGAGTTTGGTGCCAAACGCGTAATTGACACGCCGATTACGGAACATGGGTTTGCCGGAATTGCGACTGGTGCCGCCTTTGGTGGTTTGCGTCCGATTGTGGAATTCATGACATTCAACTTCGCCATGCAAGCGATTGACCACATCATCAACTCTGCGGCCAAAACACTGTACATGTCGGGCGGCCAGATGGGCGCGCCTATGGTGTTCCGCGGACCGAATGGTGCGGCGGCCCGCGTCGGGGCGCAACACAGTCAGGATTATGCCGCATGGTACATGCAGGTGCCTGGCCTGAAGGTTGCGATGCCCTACTCCGCCTCCGATTACAAAGGTCTGATGAAAACTGCGATCCGCGATCCAAACCCGGTTATTTTCCTTGAGAATGAAATCGCATACGGGCGCACTTTTGATGTTCCCGACATCGAGGATTATACCGTACCGTTTGGTAAGGCCCGCATTTGGCGCGAAGGGTCCGATGTGACCATCGTGAGCTTCGGGATCGGTATGCAATATGCTTTGGAAGCCGCTGAAAAGCTTGCCGAAGAAGGCATTTCAGCCGAAGTTGTCGATCTGCGCACCCTGCGCCCGATGGACACCGCCAGCATCATAAAATCCGTGATGAAGACCAACCGCTGCGTCACCGTAGAGGAAGGTTGGCCGCAAGGGTCTGTGGGCAGCTATATCAGCTCTGTTATCATGCAAGAGGCGTTTGATTATCTGGATGCCCCGGTTATCAACTGCACAGGCAAGGACGTGCCCATGCCTTATGCAGCAAATCTTGAAAAACACGCGCTGGTGACCACCGATGAAGTGATCGCTGCCGTGAAACAAGTCACCTACAAATAAGGAGCGCGCAGATGCCTACCGAAATACTCATGCCCGCCCTGAGCCCAACCATGGAAGAAGGCACATTGGCCAAATGGCTGGTGAAAGAGGGCGATGTGGTTGCCTCTGGCGATATCATGGCCGAGATCGAAACCGACAAGGCAACAATGGAATTCGAAGCCGTCGACGAAGGAACGATTGGCAAAATCCTGATCGAAGAAGGCAGCGAAGGGGTGAAAGTGAACACGCCGATTGCGGTACTTCTGGAAGACGGTGAAAGCGCGGACGATATCTCTTCAGCACCGGCTGCAACACCCGCCGCTGCTGAAGCGCCTGCACCTGCGGCCGATCCGGCACCGGCTGCAACGCCTGCGCCAGCGGCACCGCAATCTTCAGATGGGTCGCGGATTTTCGCGTCTCCCTTGGCGCGTAGGATCGCAGCAAACAATGGCGTTGATCTGGCCACGGTCAATGGGTCCGGCCCACATGGACGGATCGTCAAGGCAGATGTCGAAGGTCTCAGCGCGAGTGCTGCGGCCCCTGCTAAGGCCGCGCCCGCCCCAGCGGCGGCAGCGCCCGTGGTAGCATCGGGTCCCGCCGCCGAAGCGGTGATGGCGATGTATGAAGGACGCGCCTATGAGGAGATCAGCCTGAACGGGATGCGCAAGACAATTGCCGCGCGTCTGACCGAAGCCAAACAATCGATTCCGCATTTCTATCTGCGGCGCGACATTGAACTTGATGCGCTGTTGGCGTTCCGGGGGCAGTTGAACAAACAGTTGGAAAGCCGTGGCGTGAAACTGTCGGTCAATGATTTTATCATCAAGGCCTGCGCCTTGGCCCTGCAAACCGTGCCAGACGCGAACGCAGTGTGGGCCGGGGACCGGATGCTGAAACTCACACCTTCCGACGTGGCAGTTGCCGTTGCTATCGAGGGCGGCTTGTTCACGCCGGTTCTCAAGGACGCCGAGATGAAATCACTCTCAGCACTGTCCGCAGAGATGAAAGACCTCGCGGCGCGCGCGCGGGACCGCAAGCTCGCACCTCATGAATATCAGGGCGGCAGCTTTGCAATTTCCAACCTTGGCATGTTCGGCATCGACAATTTCGATGCTGTGATCAACCCACCCCATGGCGCGATCCTCGCGGTCGGTGCTGGCGTGAAAAAACCTATCGTTGGGAAAGATGGTGAACTTGGCGTTGCAACCGTGATGTCCGTCACATTGTCAGTGGATCACAGGGTGATTGACGGTGCTTTGGGCGCGCAACTCATCACGGCAATCAAGGAGAACCTTGAGAATCCGATGACAATGTTGGCCTGATTTCCGGGCACAAAAACGATCGGAACGTACGTCTGGCACGTTCCGCGTCGTCTCACATGACTTGGCCCGCAATTATCAAAATTGCGGGCCATTTGCGTTTTTTGCTGATTGCCTACTTCAAGTGAACAGCCTGCCGGTACTGGTATTGCAGTCCTCCGAAAAGGCACCGCGTGCTCTGCGGCTCAGACCGCGTCAGGCCCCAGCATATGGTTCATTGAAACAGAAGGTTGGTCGCACCCCGCCTCACCGACGATACGCGCGGGGATTCCGGCGACCGTCTTGCACTCGGGCACTTCTTCCAGAACAACGGACCCGGCTGCAATTCGGCTGCAATTTCCGACCTTGATATTCCCAAGCACCTTTGCACCTGCCCCGATAAGAACCCCATCACCGATCTTTGGGTGACGGTCTTCTTCTTCTTTTCCCGTTCCTCCGAGGGTCACGGAATGCAGCATCGACACATTGTCACCAACCACAGCAGTTTCGCCGATAACGATAGAATGCGCATGGTCAATCATGATGCCTTTTCCAATCCGCGCGGCGGGATGGACATCGACACCAAAGATTTCGGAAACACGCATCTGCACGAAATACGCCAGATCGCGATGGCCCATTTTCCAAAGATGGTGGCCGACGCGATAGGATTGCATCGCCTGATAGCCTTTGAAATACAGGATCGGCTGCAAAAGACGGTGGCAGGCCGGGTCGCGCTCGAAAATCGCAACCAAGTCAGCGCGCGCCGCCTCAATCAGTGTCGGATCCGCAGCATATGCGTCCTCGACCATTTCTCGTACAACGACCATCGACATTTCGTTGGATGCCAGCTTCGCAGCAATGCGATAGGACAGCGCTTTTTCGATACTCTTGTGATGCAAAACGCAGGCATGCAAGAAGCCACCAATGAGAGGTTCATCCTGTGCCGCTTGACGCGCTTCCGCAGTGATCTGATTCCACACAGGATCAACAGAAGCTAATTTCGGTTTGAGTTCAGCCATAAACAGCCTCCTTTCACACCTTATCCTATAGGTTCAGGTCAAGAAGGCCAAACGCAAAGCTGTGATGAGTTCAATTCAAGATTGGAATGAACCCATCACAGCCTGAAGGACGCTTAAACGGCTAACGACAAAATGGCCGCCGGTCCCGCACCGAAAGTCGCCGAAACTTGTGATACCCTGATGTCATATGCGCCAGTCAACCCATCAGCAGCCTGCTCGGACAGCGGGTAAATCCAGATTGGTTGTTGCGTAGTCGTTTCTCTCAAGACGACATCATCCTTGACGATCTGTATCAGATAGGTCTCGGCCTCCTCACCCAAGGGCACCTCAGGCGCGTCCCACCCATCGCCATCAATACGTGTTCTGCGTATCCAGCCAAATTCTTTGGCACCGGATTGCGTCGTTTTCGCCGTCAGATGCACGGGTGCGTATGGACGAAGCCCATTGCCCGCAAAGGCTTCAGCATGATCAACGAACGAAGGATCATCCACTGCGCGTCGCGCAGGTCCAATACGATAATTCTGTGTAACAAGCCGCAGATTACGAGACAAATCAATCTGTTCGGGCAAGCCATTCAACAAGACAAACCATGATCCCTCTGGCCAAGGTCCATCTACGAGCCCATCACTGCCGAACTGTCCCCGCAACCTCTTGCGGAGTTCGTATGTATCGACATCGACCAAATTCGCTTCAGCGAATTGGAAAAGCTCCCACTTTCCGGAACTGCCATCACCAATGGCTGCAAGATTGGCGCCTGACAGCAACGCAGCTTCTTCAACTGAGCTTAATGCACCGCTCAAAAGTTTGACGCGCAGGGGCGCACCGAAGTCATATTGCCCTGATTGTGCAACCTGCATCACTGTTTCGGTTTGTCCGATGACAGAGCGTGCATCGATGACATCCAGCAATTGATAGTCACTCTCGCTTGGGGATTGATAAACGGCGACTGAGCCCGGCCACGGCTGGGCTGTGATTGCGATATGCGGTGCATGCGGGATTTCGCCCCCGGTGATCAACGGCAAGTCCAAAAATAGCGGGAACACCGGGACAGATGGCACGAACGGCTTGGGGCTTTCCACCTCATCCACAAGATCGGAGGGCGTATACACCTCCGGGTCGATGCGGACGGCTTCGGCAATTTGCAACGCGCCCTGTTCGACGCGGTCAATCCGATAGAGCGCCTGACCTTCTTGTTGCTCGCCATCCAAAGCGATAACATCGCCTGCCCCGAGCGACAGCATTGACGGCGGCAATGCAAATCTGATGGTATCCCGGGCCACGCGGGATTCAGTCAACCAACGCTCAACGACTTGCCGACCCTCGACTCTCGTGAGGGCTATCGGCACTTCGGATGTGGCCACAGCATGCGTCTTTTCGTCCGCCAGAACGGCTTCTTCAGCCAGGGCGTCGAAATTGGCATCTGCCTGCATAAAACGTAACCGGACGCGTCCTGAAACCTCGGCATCCGCCTTACGTGTCTGTTCAACAGTCGCGTCCAGATCAGTTGCCAAAGCGAGATTTTCACGCTCAAGCGTAATGGCCCCGCGTCCGTTCCGCATGCGGAATACCAAGACGCCGTCACGTTCCACCGCATCAAACGAATGGCGCAGCATCAGGGGCTGCAAAGACGCGCGGGCCTCAGATACATCACTCACGATATAGCCCCGCACCGTGCCGTAAAGTCGGGATGCATCAAAGGATGTGACGCCAGCTTTCAGGCAGATCTCCGATACCACTGACGCCAAAGAGCGCGCGGATGTACGTCCATTTATCCAATGGCCCCGCCCATAGTTTTCCGAGTCACTCCATAACTCCAGGTTGTTTGGGAAATACGGATAGGGTCGCGCGTCCCACGCCCAGACAAATGCCCGGTCCATATTGACCATTTTCAACCCATCCAAAGCTGAACTTGGATTGTTAGCTGGATCATCCCAAAAGGATACCATAGCGCGCAGATATTGGGCTTGGATCAAGTCATCGCGTGCACCATTTGAAAAATGTGGCAAACTGCTTTCGGATGATTTGGCATCAACAAATTTGTTGGGTTGATTTGTGCCCTTGTCTACGGCAGCACAGCCCAGTTCAGTGAACCAGAAGGGTTTTGACTGCGGGACCCATGCTGTTGGCGTGGCAGCGCGCACACCACCGATCCGCTCGAAATGCGTGTTTTCCCACCAGTTGCGCAGATCTTTGTAGCGAAACACCCATGGCTCGCCATGCGCGCCGTCATTGATCGGTGAGCGTACCTGCTGATCGCGATCCTCTTGGGAGGCGTAAAACCAATCATAGCCTTCGCCGCCCATGATGTTACCACGCAGGTACTCCAGATCATAAACCGTTTCGAAACCTGCATCGGAATGGCTGTCGCCATCCCGCCAATCGGATAATGGCATATAATTGTCTATGCCGATAAAATCGATATTGTCATCCGCCCAGAGCGGGTCCAGATGGAAAAAGCGATCGTTTGATCCATCTTGCGGCTGATACCCGAAATACTCGCTCCAATCAGACGCGTAGCTGATTTTTGTCTCAGCGCCCAGTATCTGGCGTACCTGTGCCGCAAGAGTACGAAAACGCTCGACCGCGACAAAACGGTTATTTTCGCCGCGAATTTGCGTCAGCCCGCGCATTTCGGACCCGATGCAAAAGGCTTCCACACCGCCCGCAGCCTTGCACAGGGCGGCGTAGTGCAACACAAACCTGTTCAATCCCCATTCGTTTGGTCCCGAATAAATAACTGAATTGCCGGAAACAGCGAAATCCGACGCTCTGGCTGCGCCAAAGAAAGCTGCGACTTCACTTTCGGCAACGGCTGTTTTGTCCGGGGAGCCAGTAACGCCGGGCGCTGCCGATAGTGTGATCCGACCGCGCCAGGGCAAACGTGGCTGAAAAGTCGCTGGATCATAAGGATTGCTCAGCGTGTTATCCGCCAGCTGATCCATCAGAATAAAGGGGTAAAACATGACCTCTTTACCGGTGTTATGAGCGGCCCGAATGGCCTGAATGACGGATAGATCGGTTGGCGTACCGCCATAAATGGGGCGGCCGTCCTGCAGCGCCATTTCATCCGCTGTTCTGCGGTTCAGGCCCGAAACGGACCACGGCATATTTTCACCTTCGTATGCCTTCTTCTCGACCTTAGGCTTCACCTCGCAGCTTCCACAGCGAAGGTCATTGCCAAACCAAGACACAACAAGAGATGTCGCTTCGCAATTTGGCAGTTCTTCACCCAAGGTCTCCAACGAAACCAAGAAATCGGTTTTATCGGTAGGAGAATTAACGTTGGCACTCCAACGGCTTCCCGGACCACTGGAATAGTACACCGGTCTTGTGGCGAGGGAATACTCTCCCGTGCCCGGAATAATCGCGACCGACCGGATGCCGTAGGTGGGAGCAAATTCTGCATCTTGCTCATCCACTTGTTCAGGGCGAGAGATTTCGAATGAAAACTGAGGAACACGATTGCCAAAGCGTTCCAGACCAAGGTTTTCAAAAACGACATATGCCGTGCCCCGATAGGCCGGAACATTGCCCGCGCCTTCAACCGCCTCCATCACAGGATCGGGCAATTGATCTTTGTGGCCTTTATACAAGCGTATATTCAGGTCATCCGCGGCCACTTCTTCTCCATCGGCCCAAACTCGCCCGATCCTGGTGATCTCGCCTTCGCAAATTGCGACCGCGAGGTTCACTGAATAATTGTAGCTGCGTGTCTTGGTCTTCGGCTGGCTGGGGGAGCCTTTGCCCCCCCCTCCACCGCTGCTGGTCACACTAACGTTCTCGATAAAATCAGAAGCCCAGATAATCTGTCCGCCCAATCGCATCCGGCCATAGACCTGCGACACCGGCTCTCCCTCACCAGCGCTGGACAAACGAAACCGGTCAACTCGGCCCGTTTCAATCACTTCAGAGCCTGCACCCATGACGCTCTGGTCGATGACCTGACCGACTGTCGCGCCAACGGCGCGACCAATTACAGCGGTTGAGAGCCCGGCCACACTGCCACCCAAAGCGCCTCCGGCTGCGGCCCCAGCTGCGGATAAAACAATCGTAGCCATTATCTGAACTCCTCAGGAAAAGTAAATCGTGCAACAATTCGGCGCTGCCATGGCGCGCTCAGCGGGCTTTCAACAACGCCATACTTGGAATAAGCGTGCACAAAACTGGCGTTATCTCCGATGGTTGCCGCGATACCCAAATGCTTGGCCACCGCACCTGTCCGCATGCGAAACAGTAAAACATCCCCTACATCTTCCTGCGTGACAGCTTTCGGCACCAAGTGCCTGATTGCTGCCTCCCATAGACGCTCTTCGCCCTGTGGTTCCGACCAGTCATAGGAATAGGCGGGCGCGGTCTCTGGTTCGTCCCCATAAAGACTTCGCCAAATGCCCCGCAATAATCCCAGGCAATCTGCTCCTGCATGAAATGCCGACGCCTGGTGTACATAGGGCGTGCCAATCCATCGACGCGCTTCAAGCACAATTGCTTTTCTGTTCAAGGTCATCTCAAGCTGCCACCCCGGTTAGCGCCGGTCTTTTTCGGCACAGCCATCAGCCAGTCATCACCGGGCAAGTCAGGGAAACCCCGGAAATTCGCAAGATTGCTGAACTTCAAACGGCACGTCTCGCTGCGCTTGTCGCATCCCGCGCTAATCCTGACGCTCGCGCCTGGTGTGATCGGTGCGCGTATGGGTTCCCACAGTTCGATTGTGCGGCTGTTACCATCAAGGCGATCATGCTTGATCATACCCCACAAACCAGCGGCAGGGCCGTCCAGAACCTCGAAACGCCCGCGTGTAAACCAGTTCGCCTCAAAGCCATTGAATCCGTTCCACTGGAATATACGAGAACGATCAACTGCCTCAATCGCCAGATCAATCGTGTAACCGGGCGCGGATACGTCAAATTGGCAGTCCCGGTCCCCCAAAACAGATGTGCAGGGCTTTTGAAAAACCCGGCCCAAGGGTCTGTTCAAGGCTTCAGTCAACCCTCTGAGCTCAGCCTGGAAACCGCCATCGGTCCGACGCAACTCCCCAATAGAACCCCGAAACTGCAACCAGCGTTGATCAACATCCGTCCAGTTTACCAACCATGCGCGCACCTCAGCCCCGTCGAACCGACCCTGTTCTATCTCATCTTCGCGGATAGACAGATCGTTCAAAGCACCAATGGCTTCTGTATTGTCAACGGAAAGACCTGTGCTCTGTGAAAGCGCCAAGGCGCTCAACCCAGTATCCGCACGGAAGGTGATACCCTCGAAAGCCAAATCCCGGCCATGATCTGTGAAGCCCAGAATGACACCGTCGGTGCGCTCTATCGCCCAAGCATGAGACAGGGTCGTCAGACCCGTTGCCAAATGCGTCTTCAAATTTTCATTCATACCAGTCATGACAAACGCACCTCAATAATCGGTACGGTCGGAATTTCGCCGGCTTGAAAACTCGCGACACTCGTCTGAATACTGTTGGTATCAAAGCGCACCGGTACGTCAAACTCAAACCCAGCCGTTACGGATGCGCCAAACTGCGGTGGCACGGTGAAACGAATAATGCCTGTCGCTGCATCTACGACATAATCGACAGCTTCCTGCATCTCGACCGATCCAACCGCTACTTTAAGGGTTGCGATGACCGGCTTTGAGATCGGCCTGACGTAGGTATGGATACCGGACTGATAGGTTTTGGTGATCTGATAATCGACCTGAATACCGTCTCCTTCACCGAGGTTCTGATCAAACGCCGTAATATCCAGAGACGGCTTACACGACCGATAATCAGACCAGTCTTTCCACCTGAAGGCGTAAAGCTGTCCGAAACGGGCCTCGAAAAACGCAATCATCACATCTACATCGTCAAGCGAGCGTATGCCGACCCCGGCATCGTAGCGGCGTCGAGAATGTGCCCAGGGCGCATTGCGCTCCTCAAAGCCATTTGAAATAGCGACGACGTCCGTGCGCCGTTCCGGACCGCCAACTGAGCCAAAGCTCAGCTTTGCGGGAAATCTGACATCATGAAATTTCATTTATAGGTCCCTTCGATTTACCGATTACGTTGACCGCGCCCCAAGGCGCGCGCCATCTGTGCCGCGATTTGACCCTGAGATCTTTGGAAGTTCTGAACATCTGGCGTATTGATGTTCATGACGATTGTTTGCCCGCCACCACCGCCTGCGCCGCGCACGCCAAGTTTGCCATCAGGACCTCGCGCAAGAGGCATGATCGCTTCCGGCCCCGCCTCGCCCATGATGCCCATCCCACCACGCATTCCAAAAGGAGTCGTACTACTGACGATTCCGCCATTTGCGAACGGCATGACGCGCCCTTGGCTGAACGGCGCGCCGTTGGCAAAGGGCAAAACGCTTTGAACCAGACCGCCAACGCCTTGCGCCAAAGCACTGCCCAGCCCGTTAGTGACCGGTTTAATCGCGGCATTGTAAGCCGTTTGAACCATACTGTCGCGAACGGACTTGAGAGCGTCTGACAGTTTTACGCCATCAAGAATGACACCATCAAAAGCACCGCGCAGGCCTCGGCTGATACCGCGTTCAACTGTTGCGATACCTTTGCTCGTGGCATCCAGAGAGTTTTGCATCCGGCGCAACTCTCCATCGAAACCCGTGACCAAGGTGCTTGTTTGCCCTAATGTGTCGTTGAGGCCCTCTGCGCCTGTCTCCAGGTCTTCAAAGCTACTTTCATCTGTCATCTTGCCCATCCTCTATGTCTTATCAGGGAAGGCATCCATCAACGCCTCCAGCCCTTCACTCAAAAGCGGCCCGGACTTTCCCGCATCGCCCAACAGCAATCGAAACTCTGCTGGCGTAAGCGACCAGAAAACATCCGGTTGAAGCCCCAAATTTTGTATGCCCGCACGCATTAATACGGGCCATTCGATCTGGCTCACGTCTCTGGCACCACAAAGGCGCGCGCCAGTAACTCCGCGGCCGCTTTCGCGGCGGCCATCGGGCCACCCGATATGTCAGCATGCAACAACGCGCCCTCCGGCAGGTCACAACCGCCCCCCTTCAGCCCGGCTTCCAGCAATGCCAGAACGTCCCGACTGGAAAACGTCTGACCCTCAAAGCGTTCGACAAGGGAAACAATGGATGGTTCGTTTAACCCGGCTTCCAGCTCCGCAAGTGCACCCAAAGTAAGCCGCATCACATGCGTCTCCCCGTTGATGACCAAAGGAACCTCGCCCCTCCAAGGATTAGCCATCTTAAATCGCCGTAAAGGTGAGGCTGCCCGCACTGGCCAGCGACAACTCATATGTCGCTTCACCATTATGGCTCCCGCCATATTCGATCGCTGTCACTTGAAACGGACCTTCAACAATCCCAAAATCCGGGATCACAACCTGAAAGCTTGGCGCCTCACCATCGAAAAAGAGCTGACGCGCACGCTCATCAGTTGCTGCATCGCGAAACACGCCTGAGCCGCTGATCGATACTGATTTTACGCCGGCCCCTGACAGCAGTTCGCGCCATCCGCCCTGACTTTCAAGGCTGGTCACATCGATGGTTTCCGCGTTGAAACTGACACGCGTGGCTCGCAGACCTGCAAGTGTCGTGAACTGGCCGTCGGCCGCCATATCGACCTTGATCAAAAGGTCTTTTCCGTTCTGAGCACCCATGGGTAATCTCCTGTAAAAGTGTAAAGAGTTATTCGTCTTCGACGCGCGCTCTGAAGCGCAGCTGGATCTCGCGCGCAGAACGCGAGTCAATCCGTCTTGCATCGGCCCGCTCAAAGCGCAGATATATCAATCGCCCACGGCTCAACGTGAGGTCTGCATCATGCAGTACGTCAGAAATCGCCGCGGCCACTGTCTTAGCACTTGCGAAACCGGGTTGTGATGTCACCACCGCAATTTGTAGCGTGTGAAGCGCCCCATGCCCTGTCTGATCCGAGGCATCGCGCACGCGCTCAACCCCAAGGCTGACATAGGTTGCGGGCAAAACACCTGTGGGAAGCGCATCGTAAACCGCACCACCAACCAACGCATTCAGGTTGGTGTCACTTATCAGGGCATCATAGATCGCCGCTTGCAAAGAACCGGACACTGCGTAACTCATATCGCTGTTTCCTCTGTTGCAAAGCAGGTCAGATGGCGGCCATCGTCATCAGCCTCTGCCACCGCCTGAATGAGAAAGATGCGATCCCCATCCCGAAACCGTTGTTCCGGCTTTGGCCGTTGGGGCGTATTTAATGGTGCGCCGCGGACAATGATGCGGTAGCTCACCGCCGATATGGGCGCCCCCATTTGGGCAGCTTCACGTCCCGTTCGGGCCGTAACTTGCGCCCAAAGAGACCCCAATGGCTGCCATATGGTTGTAAAACCACCGGCATTGTCGCTTTGGCGAATGGGGGTCTCTAAAAGCAAACGTCGGTTCAGGCGCGGTGTGCTCATCTCAAACCACCCAGGCGCATGACCTTGTAACGCTCAATCAAACTTGTCACACCAAATGGCATGCAGCCACCACTCAGGCTGGTCTCATTGCGGTATTCGTAATAATGGGCCGCCAGCAAAAAGACAGCTTGGCGTAAATCCGCAGGAACATCCGCCCAAACCGCACCGAAACCCGCGTCAAATCCAATGACGGCAGAACCACCTGTCGGGATCAACGGCAAGCTTGCTCCAGTCGCACGCAGTCGTGGGCGTTGACTGTCGCGTTCGAGCCAATAACTCGTAACCGGCACTTCGGTTTGCGCACCGCTGCGCTCCATCACTGCAACCCGCGTGATCTGTATCACCGGCGCAACTGGCAGGCCCTGTGAATCGCGGTCACGCCAAAAACCGAGCGTCCAGGAAAAGCTTCGTGTCATCAAAACCTTGCCCGTGCGCGCTTCTATTGCTGAAACTGCCGCTCTCAAAAAACCCAAAAGGACTTCATCTTGCGCCGTTTCCAGACCGAAGCCGGTGCCCAGTCGGAGGTGTGCTTTGAAGTCTTCGACCGGGAGTGCCGTGTCTGGCACCATCGTCTCTTCGATCAACATCATGGAAAGTCTCCAAAATTCGTCCCCTCGTTGTCAATTACCGGGGCGCGCCACACTATGTTGCTCGGTCGGAGGGGAGCAGCTAGACAACACAGAAGGCACAGGCGCGCACCCGGCCCGGCACGCGAAGCCAATAGGCCCGCTGCCGGTTTCGCAGCCTCTTAAGAGACGGCGAATTTCAGGGTTTTGATCGCGGCAAAGTCGCTTACATCACCGCCAACACGTTTGGTCGCATAGAACAGAACATGCGGCTTGGCGCTGAAAGGATCCCGCAAGACGCGCAGATCGGGACGCTCGGCAATTGTATACCCCGCAGAGAAATCACCAAAGGCGATTGCTTCTGCACCAGCGTCAGGATCCGGCATGTCTTCTGCAATCAAAACGGGATATCCCATTAAACGCGCAGGTTCTGCTGCTGCCAGTCCATCTGACCACAAAAAGCGGCCGTCAGCGTCTTTGAGCTTGCGGATCAAACCGGCAGTTTTGGAATTCATCACGAATGTCGCGTTGGCGCGATATTGAGCACCCAGCGCATAAACCACATCAACAATCGAATCCGGGGTCGCATCCCCCGCAACACCGGTTGGAACGTAACCGATATTACCCCATGTCCAGATGTCGTTATCCACCGACGCATGATCGAGAATGCCGCGTGGTTTGTCGATGCCATCGCCGGAGATGAATGACGCAGCTTCGGCACGTGCAAATTTATCCGCGATGCGCGTGGCCAACCAACCTTCGATGTCAAAGGCACTGTCGTCCAAAAGGCGTTGGGACGCTTTCGGCAAGGCGCTCAGCTCATGCAGGGGAATGGTGATCCGATCAATCTGCGGCGTGTCTGTCTCAGTCACATTGTTGGTTTCAGTGGCCCAACCGGCGCCAAGATCAGTGTGATCAACCAAGACATCATAAGATGTCGCTTCAACGTTGACGACGGATGCGATTGCGCGAACGGATGCGGCAGAGGTCAGAACCGATTTTACCGTTTCGGACGTTTGCGGGTCCACAAGATAACCACCGTCGGAATTCACGGATGTGGAAAGGGATTTCACATCTATTTCGAGCCCTCGCAGCCCATCGTCATCGCCAGAGCGAAGATAAGCGTTAAAGGCTTTTTGGTGAGGCGCACCGGCATCTGCCGCGCCGCCCAGAGGTGTACGTTGAAGGGTATTTGATTTACGGTCCAGCATGGTCAGTCGCTCTTCTGTTTGTTGAAGTTTTTGTTTCATTTCGGTTTGGAACTCTTTGAAGTCACTCACAAAGCCTGTAACAGCCTGTTTGACATCCTCAGCGGGGGACAAACCTATCCCGCCCGCCGCTTTTGCTTCGGTCTTGCGCATGGCAATTTCCTTAAGTTGTAGTGTTCAGGTCAGACGTTCACGCCTGACCGCAACGACAGGTGCGCATCAGCGGCGCGCCAGATCAGCGCGCGCACCCTCAAAGGCGGCCGCCATGTCACGCAAAGAACGATCCAGATCCGTCTCTTCTGATTTGGCCGTAATTCGCGCGCTGGGTAACATTGGAAAAGTCACAAGCGAGACCTCCCAAAGTTCCAGTTCGGTCAAGAGCCGCTGGCCCTTGGAATTCTTGGTGGCTTTGCGGGTGCGGTATCCAATCGACAATCCGTCAATCGCGCCAGCTTCAATCAGCGCCATGGCTTCACGCCCCTTGGCCACACTGTCCAGCAAACGACCCTTTACCCAAAGGCCTTTTCCATCTTCTTGGACTTCATCCCATGTGCCAATTGGTTGTGTGGGGTCGTGCTGCCACAGCATTTTGACCCGCCCACCCTTTGCCCCAAGCGCGGCGAGAGACGCTGCATATGCGCCAGCCTCAACCACGTCGTTACCCTGATCTACCGCGCCAAAAAGGCTGGCATAGCCGGCAATGACACTGCCGTCCTGGACCTCTAGCCCCTCTCCAAAACGTGCGAACTTTCGTTCAAGCCCGGTCTCTGTATCCATGGAAACTCTCCTAAAATTATTCTGCGCGGGTACCCTAGGGCACAGCCGCCAGGATCGACTGCAGCCCCTGACTTAAAATCATCGCCACAATGCCGTACACTGTCAGCCAGAGCCGTTTTTCCAACCGCTCCATCATTACTTCGACACGATCCAGACGCCGTATGAGGTTATCATGCTGGATCTGTGCAACGCGCTCATGTGCTTGCAACCGTAGCCCGGGCGCACATTCAAAGCGCTCGAACGCAGGGTCACTCATCGGCACTGACCGCAGGCAATCCAAGCAACGCACGCTTTTCTGCCTGTGTCAGAAAATCCGCAGCTGCCACACGGCTCCATTGCGCATCCCGCTCCGCGGAAAGGGCCGGCACTTGGTCCAGATCGGGTTTGATCTCTACGGTTTCACCTGTGTGCTGGGCGAGCCAATGCGCGAGTGCAGCCGTGACCCGTGTCGCCAAAGGCAAGACCGTCAAGCGATAGAAGGCGCGATGTGCCTCTTGGTAATTCGAATATGTGGCGTCTCCCTGAATGCCGAGCAACATGGGCGGCACTCCGAAGGCGAGCGCAATTTCACGCGCCGCAGACTCCTTGGTTTTCTGAAATTCCATGTCGGACGGGGAAAAACCCATAGGTTTCCAATCCAAGCCACCCTCCAGCAACATAGGTCGCCCGGCATTGCGCGCGCCCTGATGGTGGCTCTCCATTTCACTCACAAGGCGGTCATACTGATCACTGTTCATAGACCCCTGCCCCTCGGCACCGCGATAAACGATCGCACCGGACGGGCGCGCCGCATTATCAAGCAGGGCCTTGGACCAACGGCTTGCCGAATTATGCACATCGACCGCCATTGCCGCCGCCTGCATCGGGCTAAAACCGTAGTGATCATCCTGCGGATGAAAACTCTTGATGTGACACACCGGCACTACGGCGCCACTTGCATCAAACCGGTGTTTGCGACCGCCCACGGCATATTCATAGGCAACGGGCCAGCCGTCCTGACCGGGCACAACGCTCATGCGGTCAGAACGAAGCACATGCAGCTCTTCCGGCATTCCATTCAGGTCCGACACCGCTTCCACATAGGCATTTCCGGTCAACAGCAACTGCGCATACAGCGCCTCAAGCAGCTCGGCCCGCCCTTGCGTCGGGTTCGGGCGCGCCACCAGATCGACCAGCGGATGCGCTTCAAAACGCTGTTCTGCGTCTTGCAGCACAAGCGGCAATGCAGCGGCAGCCTCGGCAATGAGTTTCACAGAGCGAAACCCAACAGGGTTGCTTGAAAAACCCGTGCGCGTCAGTGAAACAGCATCACGCGGGCTCCACGCAACCCGGCCCGTGGTCTGATAGGCCACAACAGGGCCGGTCGCGCTGGCCTTCTGCTCAGGCACTTCAGCCTGCGCCCCGCGCCGTAGAAAATTAAAACCCATTTTGTTCACTCCTCATCTGTGCGCGCAGCATCATCTGACCGCTCAATCCGGTTTCAAATCTGTTCGGATTTGTTGGGATCAATATCGTTTAAAATGCTGTCAAAAACGTCAGCTAGACGCCCGCGGCATTAACTGTTTGGTAAGGCGCTCAAAGCGACCGGACACGGGGCGCGCGCCATTTGGCGACGGGCTCAATCATCAGTTCGTGCAAAGCCCAAACCAAGGCATCAACCCGGTCCGGTGAACCCTGCCCTTCGTATCCCTGCACCGTCATGCGGCACATTTGATCTTCCAGCGCGCCCAAGTCTCGTAAATGACGCACACGCCCCTGTTCATACAGAGCTGCAACAGGCTCTGCCCGGGCAACTTTTCCGCGACTGGCATGCACGCCCTTGTAGGGCACCAACGGATCGACCTGACGCAGCACTTCTGCCACCATCTGCCCCCCCTGATTGACCTCTGCGACCAGCCTATCCGCGCCGAAACGCTCCATCGCCGCAATGGCGGCCTGCGCCTATCCTGCGGGGCTTGCACCTTGTACCGTGCAATCGGCCAGAACATAGGCGCGCCAGTCTTGCGGCGCACCTGCCATTTTGACCCCTGCAACGATGATCCCGCATTCGTCCGAATTCGCGCCAGACGTGGTCGAGGGGTCAACTGCCACGACGATACGGTCAAGCTCGGGTGCCTTTTCGCACCTGATACCTTCAATGCCCGCCGTCGTCCAAAGCGCGCCTTCTGCATCTTCCAACAAAACGCCATCCAGTTCCTGACGCCCCAGCCGGGTGCCGGCATATCGCGCGCGCACTTCCTCAAGGAACGACCGCGCAAGATTGGCCGCATTCGCCTCTGTCGGCGCATGGCTGGATACGGTCGATGGTGATTTCATCAGCGTCTTGAGAACGCCCACATTGCGCGGTGTTGTGGTGACACACACCTGTGGCTTGTCGCCAAGGCGCAGCGCAAACTGCAACATATCCCACGTATCTTGTGCTTTTTTCCATTTGGCCAATTCATCGACCCAGGCCGCATCAAATTGCGGCCCCCGCAATTCTTCCGGATCAAAGGCGGAATGAATGGTGGCAATCGCCCCGTTTGGCCAGACAAGACGCTTGCGTCCTGCTTCCCAAACCGGGCGTCTGTCGGGTGGCGAACAGGCCAGTATGCCACTGTCGCCAAAAATCATGACTTCTCGCACTTGCTCAATGGTCTCCCCAACCAAAGCAACGCGCCGGGAACGGCCCTCATCCAAAGGCCGTGCGCCTTCGACCTGTGCACGCACCCATTCGGCACCAGCACGTGTCTTACCGGCACCCCGTCCGCCCATGATCACCCAGGTGCGCCAGTCTCCCTCTGGCGGCAACTGATGTTCCATGGCCCAAAACTCAAAGAGATAAGGGAGAGCCAGAAGCTCTCCCTCACTCAGTTCATTCAGAAATTGGTCTTGGACGTGCGGTGCAGCGGAGACGATCCAGCTTGCACCCAATCTCAGCGCGTGCCCGCTCGAGGTCGAGGGCATAGCCCCCTCGTGCGATTCCGGCTGATTTGCTGCGATATTCGACAAGACGGTTCTCCACTTCTTGACAGGTTTTCAGCAGCGTCGTTGCCGAAGCCACCGTCCTGCTGTTTTGCGTTTTTTCCAAACCTTCACCTGCGCGGACCCGTTCTTTGAGGTCTTCGATTTCCATACGCAGGTCTTTGATAGATCCGATAACGGAACTTAATAAGTTCTCAGTCTCGGACGCTACGTGCTCTGGGGTTAGTAAAGTCATTCAGGTTTTACCTCTCATGCGCGTAGTCTCCGCACGAGAGAAACAGAAAAGCGACACATCCGGGTGTCCCGGGGTCGCCTGCCCACTTCTTCTAGCATGTCACAATCTATACGTGTAACCGTTCGCAAAGTCAAGGTAAATCAGCTGGTTACAGCAGGGCACCGTACGGTGCCGTTAACCATTTATCCGCGCATTCGCTTTTACAGCCTGCGTTTCAGCACACGCAATGTTGGTTTTCAGAACTCTTGAAAGACCCAATGCCTTGCCTCAATTACCGGAGCTTTGCTCCGCCTGTTCAGCTTCAATCCGACGCCACTGTGCGACGTTGCGGTTATGCTCCGCCAGCGTTTCCGCAAAGGCATGACCGCCCGTCCCATCTGCTACGAAAAAGATATAGGGCGTCTCCAGCGGCGCCGCTGCAGCCTCAAGACTGGCAAGACCCGGATTGGCAATCGGCGTGGGCGGCAGCCCCTCGATCACATAGGTATTCCACGGTGTGGCGGCGCGCAGCTCACTGCGCCGCAACCCGCGTCCCAGCACGCCCTTACCTTCGGTCACGCCATAAATAACGGTCGGGTCCGTCTGCAGCCGCATACCACGGTTTAAACGGTTGACGAATACGCTCGCAACCTGACCACGCTCGTCTGCAATCGCAGTTTCTTTTTCAATGATCGACGCGAGGATCAGCAATTCCTCCGGCGTCTCGATGGGCAAATCTGGCTGACGGTTTTCCCAGACTTCAGCAACACGCCTCTCCTGCGCAGACCGCATCCGCTGCAAGACATCCTCGCGCTGATCCCCCGGACGCACCTCATAGCTGTCGGGTGCCAGCGCGCCCTCGGCAGGCAGCGTCTCAACACTCCCCTCCAACACATCCATCGCCTTCAGCCCTTCGACAATCTGCCAGGACGTCACGCCCTCCGCGAGGGCCACACGAAACCGGGTCCCTGCCGCGGCTTTGCGGTCCGTGTAAATCTCCGGCACGTCGTCCGTGGCAGGATTGAAATTGGCCATCTCCTCGAACTGGTTCGTTTGCGGGTTCAATTCGCGCAACTGTACGCCGACGCGGTTTACACCGATGCGGTACACAACCTCTGTTCCGCAGGTGCTGGCCCCCCCTCGCGTCACGGTATCGATGATCTGCGCCATCGACGCACCGGGCGGCACCAGATAGCTGCCCGCCTTCAGCTGGTTGGCTTTTTCGGCGTATTCCGCGCCCATCCGGAAAATTGCACCCGAGGTCACAGCCCCGCTCTCTTCGAGTGTTTCGCTGATGCGGCGCATCGTTGATCCACTGGGCACTTCTACGCACATCGCCTCGCTCAGAGGGCCCGCGCCATCATATTGGGTCTTGCCCCATAAAATGACACCGCCCACCATGAACAGCAGAACAATCAGCATCGTTACTGCGTTAGAAGCGATATGCCGCCACATCAGCCGGTTTTCCCGAAAAGAACGCTCGCGTTTGTGCCCCCAAACCCAAAGGAGTTGCTGAGCGCCACATTGATTTCGCGCGGTCGCTTGGCATTGGGTGCCAAGTCAATCACCGTCTCGACTGCCGGATTGTCCAAATTGATCGTTGGCGGTGCCACCTGATCCCGGATGGCCAAAATCGAAAAGATCGCCTCAATAGCGCCTGCAGCCCCCAACAGGTGGCCCGTCGCAGATTTGGTTGACGACATCGTCACCTCACTGGCATGCGCGCCCATCATCCGCTCAACCGCGCCCAACTCTATCGAATCAGCCATCGTCGATGTGCCATGCGCATTGATGTAATCAATGTCCTCAGGCGCGAGACCTGCGTTGCGCAGCGCGTTGCGCATGGAACGTTCGGCACCCTCTCCATCCTCTGACGGGGCCGTGATGTGATAGGCATCACCGGACAATCCATACCCCAAAACCTCTGCGTAGATCTTGGCGCCGCGCGCCTTGGCGTGTTCATACTCTTCCAACACGACAATCCCGGCCCCCTCGCCCATGACGAAACCGTCGCGGTCTTTGTCATAAGGGCGGCTCGCCTTTTGAGGATCATCACCGCGTTTGGTGCTCAGCGCTTTGCAGGCGTTAAACCCGGCGATGCCAATCTCGCAGATCGCCGCTTCAGCCCCGCCTGCGATCATCACATCCGCATCGCCATGCTGGATCAGACGGCTCGCATCCCCAATGGCATGGGCACCGGTCGAACAGGCTGTCACGACCGAATGGTTTGGTCCCCTGAATCCATATTTGATGCTCACCTGACCGGAAATCAGATTGATCAGCGCCCCCGGCACAAAAAACGGTGACACGCGGCGCGGGCCTCGTTCCGCCATCATCACGGCCGTGTTTGCGATGGAATTCAACCCACCAATCCCCGAACCGATCAGCACGCCTGTGCGCTCAAGGCTCTCGCGATCTTCGGGCGTCCAACCGGCATCTTTCACCGCCTGTTCAGCCGCCGCCAGCCCAAACAGGATAAAGGTATCGACCTTGCGCTGCTCTTTCGCGGACAGATAGGCATCAGCGTTGAATGTCCCGTCCGAACCGTCACCCAAGGGCACTTCGCAGGCGTATTGTGTGACAAGCCGACTGGCATCAAAGCCCGTGATCGGACCCGCCCCGGATTTCCCCGCAAGAATTCTTGACCAGCTCGCCTCAACACCATCAGCTAATGGTGTGACCAAACCCAAGCCCGTGACAACTACTCTGCGCATGGTATTACCCCCGTGTAATTCTGCTCCCCCTTACCTTGAGCAGTTGTTTCTGTGCAAGAGCCCTTGGAACCTTGCACCTCAGGAACACCCGTTACTGCGGCGGCCCTTTGCGCTCAAAAAGGCGTACCGGACTGCCCTGATACGATACCTCCCGCATCAGCGCATAGCCCATTTGCTCTGCCAAGGTGAGTGACCCGGTGTTGCGCGGATCGATCATGCAGACAAGACGTCCGGTGATCACCCGGTCGAACCAATCATGTGCCGCACTTACCGCTTCGGTTGCATAGCCTTGCCCATGGGCGTCCGGTGCCAACACCCATCCCGCTTCCGCTGCATCGTCAAAATCAGCGCCCAGACCGCGTTTTCCGTAGAAAAAGCCGACCTGCCCTGACATCTCCGGGGCACGATGGCGCAGGATCGCCCATTGACCGAAACCCGTAATCTGCCAATGACCTGCGTGCTTAAGGAACGCATCCCATGCCTTGCCGCGTGGCCAGGGCTCTTTGTCGATATACTTCACGACTTCCGGCATCGCCCATATCTCGGCGAAGCGGTTGAAATCTTCAGCCCGCATACCGCGCAGCGTTAAGCGGTGCGTATTTATCGTCGGGATCGTGCGCGACATGGTAATCTGCCTCTGTTCGCGGTGCGGAGCTTTGCGCCCTCTGCCTTACAACAGAAACATTTATGTGGAGAAATTCAACCCTTTGGCGAATCTCATCAAAAAAAAAGCGCCTCTCCGCAAGGGAGAGGCGCTTTTTGAAGCTGTTACGCCAGAAAACGTCCGATAATTAACTCAGGACGCTTCGGTGATGAACTTAACCGCATCGCCGAAGGTTTGGATCGTTTCAGCCGCATCGTCTGGAATCTCGATGCCGAACTCTTCTTCGAAGGCCATTACCAGCTCGACGGTATCAAGGCTGTCTGCGCCCAAATCGTCAATAAAAGACGCACTTTCGACTACCTTGTCTTCTTCGACACCAAGGTGCTCCACAACGATTTTCTTCACGCGATCTGCGATGTCGCTCATAATAGTCCCTCATTCATTCGGGCCAGCACTGGCCCCTTTCGGTTGCTCACTTACCGAATTTACCCGGTTATGCAAGCGCATGCCCCAAAGGGCGGCTCGATCCCCGTTCCTGCATCGAGATGCCTGTCTGGAACGGGTCTTTACGCGGTAACAAATGCTACCATCACGTTAAATTCTGCGCCCCCTTTATCACAAGCTGCAACGATGGCAAACGCATTGTGCATCCTGTTCTGGTTGCGCGCCTGCGCGTGCTACAACATGGCCATGCCGCCGTTCACGTGCAAGGTCGTTCCCGTGACATAGCCCGCTTCGGGGCTGGCGAGATATAAAACACCGGCCGCAATCTCGCCTGCGGACCCCATCCGACCAGCGGGGATCTGCCCCATGATCGCAGCTTTTTGCTCATCCGTCAGCTTGTCCGTCATCGCCGTTTCAATGAAACCCGGTGCCACGGCATTCACCGTAATGCCACGGCTCGCGACCTCATAGGCGAGGCTTTTGGACATGCCGACCATGCCCGCCTTGGACGCCGCATAATTCGCCTGTCCGGGATTTCCCGTCGCCCCCACGATGCTTGAGATGTTGATGATGCGGCCCCAGCGCGCCTTCATCATGCCCCGCATGACACCTTTGCACAGCTTGAACGTGGCCGTCAGATTGACATCAATGACGGAATTCCATTCCTCATCCGACATCCGCATGAACAGATTGTCGCGCGTGATGCCCGCGTTATTGATTAGAATATCCACCGATCCCATCGCCGCCGCCGCTTCTTTCGGCAAAGCCTCAACCGCAGCCATATCGCTCAGGTTGCAGGGCAGCACATGCGCCCGCTCGCCCAACTCCGCCGCAAGCGCCTCAAGGGGTGCCACGCGCGTGCCAGACAACCCCACCGTTGCCCCCGCACCATGGAGCGCGCGCGCGATATCCGCGCCGATTCCACCTGAGGCCCCAGTGATCAGGGCTGTCTTTCCTGTCAGATCAAACATCTATTCTTCTCCCTTCAGGCATTCACTGCCGCTTTGATATCATCGGGGGTGCCGATCGCACGTGACACGCTGTCTTTTGCGATGCGCCGGATCATCCCGCTGAGGGCTTTGCCCGCGCCGATCTCCCAGAATTCTGTCACGCCCTGCGCGGCCATCCATTCGACCGAGGTTTTCCAGCGCACCTGCCCTGTCACCTGATCAATCAGCAGTTCCTTGATCCGGGCAGGATCCTCCACAGCCGTTCCCAGCACATTCGCCACCAGAGGCACCTGTGGCGCTGACATCTCGACCTCTTCCAGTGCCTGCGCCATTTCTTTCGCCGCCGGTGCCATCAAGGCACAATGGAACGGTGCCGAGACCGGCAGCAAAAGCGCGCGTTTCGCGCCTGCCTCCTTGGCCAGAACGATGGCGCGCTCAACGGCGCCCCTTTCCCCCGATACCACGTTCTGCGCCGGATCGTTCTCATTTGCGATCTGGCACACCTGCCCTTGTGCAGCGCGTGCGGCGACGTCCGTCGCCGTGTCGAAATCCAATCCCAGTACAGCCGCCATCGCCCCTTGCCCCACGGGCACCGCACGCTGCATCGCCAGCCCGCGTGTGCGCAACAGCCGCGCCGCATCGGCAATCGAGAACGTCCCCGCGGCGGCCAAAGCGGAATATTCCCCAAGGCTGTGGCCCGCCACAAAAGACAGTTTATCAACGCCGATACCCTCAGACGCCAAGGCTCGGATCGCGGCCATTGACGTGGCCATCAACGCGGGTTGTGCGTTCTGTGTCAGCGTCAGGGTTTCGATATCGCCCTCCCAGATCAACGCACTCAGCTTTTCACCCAAGGCATCATCCACCTCATCAAACACAGCCTGCGCGGCCGGATAGGCTTCGGCCAGTGCGCGCCCCATGCCAATCGTCTGAGCCCCCTGACCGGGGAAAACAAATGCAATGCTCATGAAATCTGCCCTTCGGTTTTCTATACTGCTTCCCGATTAGCCTGCCCGCACCCCGAGAGCAACGGCCAGTCGCACCGCGCTGGCAGTGCCTGCGCTACATCTTTGCGCAAACCCTGTGCATCACAACAGATTGCCCTGCCCGCTCAAGAGCCTACACTACTCATAATTGCACACCGACCGGAGAAGCAGGATGACCCTTTCCAACACGACACAGCATTATGGAAGCGTTGCCAAGACATTTCACTGGCTCACCGCCTTGCTGATCCTGACGCTGATACCGCTTGGCATCTTTGCCAATGATCTGCCCTATGAGACCTCTGAGCAACTCACGCGCAAGGCATGGTACTTTTCGCTGCATAAAACGCTCGGCGTGACAGTGTTCTTCGTGGCGCTCGTGCGCATCATCTGGGCCATCAGCCAGCCCAAACCCGCCCTGCTGCACGCCGATCGCAAAGTGGAAAGTCTTGCGGCGCAATCGGTGCACTGGCTGCTTTATGGTTCACTGCTGCTGGTTCCGCTATCGGGCTGGGTGCACCACGCCGCGACCTCCGGGTTTGCGCCGATCTGGTGGCCCTTGGGCCAGAACTTGCCGCTGATCCCGAAATCAGAAGCGCTCGCCGGGTTTACGGCAGGCTTGCACATCGTCTTCGAACGCGTGCTGGTCGTGTCGATCTTTCTGCACGCTGCGGGCGCGCTGAAACACCACTTCATCGACCGTGATAGCACTTTGCGACGGATGCTGCCCGGCACCCCGCAGGTGCCCGCTGTCAACGCGGGCCACGCCACGGTGCTGCCGCTGGCCGTTGCCCTGGTCATCTGGGGCGGTGCGGTGGCGACCGGGGCTGGCTTGGGTCTTTATGAAAAACACGACGGCAGTGTTCAGGCCGCCGCCCTCGAAGCGGTGCAGTCGGATTGGGTCGTACAGGACGGCACCCTTGAAATCACCGTGCAGCAGCTCGGCTCGGCTGTGACCGGCAGCTTTGCCGACTGGACAGCGGCGATCAGCTTTGACGAAACCGTGCAAAGCGGCCCTGCGGGATCGGTGGATGTGGTCGTCTCCATCGGCTCGCTGACGCTGGGGTCGGTCACATCCGATGCCATGGGCAGCGATTTCTTCAACGTCGAAGGTTTCCCGACCGCCAGTTTCAATGCCACAATCGAGCGGGGCGAACAGGGCTATGCGGCAATCGGCACGCTGACCATCAAGGGCACCACGCTTCCCGCCACCCTGCCCTTCACGCTCGATGTGTCCGACGGTGTCGCAACAATGCAGGGCGGTTTGCAGATCGACCGCCGGGATTTCAACGTCGGCGAATCACAAAAGGATGAAAGTGCTGTGGGCTTTGGGGTGAATATTGCCGTCAGCCTCACCGCCAGCGAAAGCGACTGAACGAAAAAGGCCGCGCTGTCATGGCGCGGCCTTTTCAATCGTGTCGGTATATGGGTCGATTATTCCGCCTGAAGCGCTTCAATCGAGATTTGCACCGTGACCTCATCACTCACCGCAGGCGCGAAAGCGCCAAGCTCGAAATCAGACCGCAGCAGCGTGGTTGTGGCATCAAAGCCCAGCGTGGGCGTCCCTTGCTTGGGGCCAAACGGGTATGGGCCGGACTTGTTCAGCACCGCGTCCAGCACCACGGGTTTGGTCACGTCGTTCATGGTGAGATCGCCTGTGATCTTCGCAGTGTTCTCTCCGGTGACTTCGATGGATGACGACGTGAAAGAAATCATGTCTTCGTCAGTTGCACCGAAAAAGTCTTCCGACATGAAATGTGTCTCGCGGTCTTCCCAACCGGTAAACATGCTCATTGTTGGCATGGAGACTGCAACGCTGGACCCGGCTGGGTTTTCTGCGTCAAACATGATTTCCCCTTCGAAACCAGAGAACATGCCAAAGGTTGTTGAAAACCCGAGGTGGTTATAACTGAACAGAACCTGGCTGTGGCTGGCATCCAGAACATATTTGTCTGCTGCAGAAGCAAAAGAAGCTGTTGCAGCAAGTGCTGCCGCTAGAACGAGAGTTTTCATCGCCGATATCTCCGTGTTGTTGTGAGATTAAAACATGGGGCAGATGGTGCCAAAAACAAATGCCGTTCACGAACAGGTTATGCGCAGATACGAACACAACAGGTCGGTTTGGTGCTTTTTGTGCGAAAATAGCCACTCGGGCCCATGCAATTACAGATCGCCAGCACCCCTTATCTCATGTGCGCGCGCAGCCTTGCGTCATGACAGAAACCGTGTATACGCAGCACTTCCTTTTGCAAGAATTTTGAACCGCGCAGTCTCTCGTGGTGGGGCCGCAAAAGGGGAAACGCCCTGCCTTTGAAATGCGCCCTGATATAAATAAGGAAGACACATGCCTTTATACGAGCATGTTATGATCGCACGTCAGGACCTGTCGAACACACAGGCCGAAGGGTTGATCGAACATTTTGGGACCGTCCTGTCCGACAACGGTGGCGCACTCGTGGATCACGAGTACTGGGGCGTCAAAACGATGGCGTACAAGATCAACAAGAACCGCAAGGGTCACTATGCATTCCTGCGCTCTGATGCGCCTGCACCGGCCGTCCATGAGATGGAACGCCTGATGCGTCTGCATGATGATGTGATGCGCGTTTTGACGATCAAGGTTGATGAACACGCGGAACTGCCATCTGTTCAGATGCAGAAGCGCGAAGAGCGTGGCGACCGCCGCGAACGTCGTTGATCGACATTAGGATAAGGACATAAACCATGGCTACCAAACCATTTTTCCGCCGTCGTAAGGTCTGCCCCTTCTCAGGCGACAACGCACCAAAGATCGACTACAAAGACACCCGTCTTTTGCAGCGCTATATCTCTGAGCGTGGCAAGATCGTACCGTCCCGCATCACCGCAGTTTCCGCCAAAAAGCAACGTGAGCTGGCCCGTGCCATCAAACGTGCCCGCTTTCTGGCCCTTCTGCCCTACGCAGTGAAGTAAGGAGAACATCATGCAAGTTATCCTTCTGGAACGTGTCGCGAAATTGGGCCAAATGGGCGAAGTTGTCGACGTCAAACCCGGTTACGCACGCAATTTCCTTTTGCCGCAGGGCAAGGCCCTGTCGGCCTCAAAATCAAACATCGAAGCTTTTGAGCAGCAGAAAACGCAACTTGAGGCACGCAACCTTGAAACGCGCAAAGAAGCTGAAGCACTCGCAGCCAAACTTGATGGACAACAGTTCATCGTGATTCGCTCGGCCTCTGATTCTGGCGCGCTTTATGGTTCGGTCACGACCCGTGACGCCTCCGAGGCGGCAACCGAAGCAGGCTTTTCTGTCGACCGTAAACAGGTCGTGCTGGCCCCGATCAAAGAGCTCGGACTGCACGACGTCCAAGTGGTTCTGCACCCCGAAGTGGACGCGACAATTCAGTTGAATGTCGCGCGTTCCGTTGAAGAAGCTGAACTGCAAGCCTCTGGTAAGTCCATTCAGGAACTGGCCGCCGAAGAAGAAGCAGCCGCTGAATTCGAAATTCAGGAGCTGTTTGACGATATCGGTGCCGCAGCCTCGGAAGACGAAGATCTGGCGGACGCTGCTGGTGTTGCACCCGCAGATGAAAGCGAAGACGAAGATACTGCGAAAGCGTAACTATACGTATTATCGATACTGAAAGGCCGGGATGTCAGTCCCGGCCTTTTTTATGGGGCCACACAATTCGCGCCACCACCGCCATTAGCCGGATAGAATGTTTGCACGATCAAGGTTCTTTTTGTTCACGCCGCTGTTCTGACAGCCCGAACATACAAACGATGTGAAACACCAGATACTTGCGCAAAATGACGCAATACCTTGTTTCGCGCGCTGGTCACATCATATTTCCTGACAGAAACAGGAGGAATTGATGTTCGACAAATCAACGGCCAAAGACCCAGACGCCTTGATCCACCATACACCACCCAAAGACGTCCGCGATCGCTTTGCATTGCGGCTGGTCAAATTCATGCGCGTCTTTGCAGACAAGTTCTTTGCAAAGCGTTACGGGCACCGCGCCGTTGTGCTGGAAACAGTCGCGGCGGTTCCGGGCATGGTCGGTGGCATGTTGCAGCATCTTAAAGCCCTGCGCAGGTTGCGCGATGACGAAGGATGGGTGCGCGAACTTCTTGATGAAGCCGAGAACGAACGGATGCATTTGATGACATTCATCAAAGTAGCCGAACCCAGTCGGCTGGAACGCTACCTTATCATCGCAGGGCAAGGCGTGTTCTTTAATCTGTATTTTGTGCTCTACCTGTTTGCGCCGCGCACCGCGCATCGCGTCGTCGCCTATCTGGAGGAAGAAGCCGTCATCAGCTACACGCAGTATCTGGAAGAAGTTGATGCGGGCCGTGTTCAGAACATAGCGGCACCGCAAATCGCCATCGATTATTGGAAGTTACCGCCGGACGCTCGGCTCCGTGAGGTCATCATTGCCGTACGCGCTGACGAAGCCGGCCACAGGGATCGCAATCACGAAATGGCAAACGAGCTGGCGTCCTCCGCCTAGTGATCGCATCGCCCCCCATTCACGAGGGAGGCGATGGACGGCCTTGTGCCGCGCCGTCAATCGTCGGTGGTCATCATCTTCCAGATCGCCGCGCCGATGGCAGCACCGATCAGGGGGGCAACCCAAAAGAGCCAGAGTTGGCCCACTGCAGGGCCCTCTGCAAAGAGCGCAACACCGGTTGAGCGCGCCGGATTGACCGAAGTGTTGGAGACTGGAATCGAAATGAGGTGGATCAACGTCAGCCCCAGACCGATTGCGATGGGCGCAAATCCCGCCGGGGCACCTGACGACGTGGACCCCAGAATGATGATCAGAAAGAACGCGGTCAGCACCACCTCGATGACCAGTACAGACATCATCGAATACCCCTGCGGCGAGGCTTCGGCGTAGCCATTGGATGCAAATCCGCCAACGCCCTCAAATCCGACGCCGCCCGATACCACCACAAACAGAACAGCCGCTGCCACGACCGCACCCGCGACCTGAGCCGCCCAATATGGCAAGAGGTCCTTGGCATCAAACCGGCCGCCAATCATGAGACCCAGAGACACCGCAGGGTTGAAATGCCCGCCTGAAATATGGCCCACCGTGTAGGCCATCGTCATCACCGTCAGGCCAAATGCAAGGCTCACACCAAGCCAGCCAATGCCTACATCAGCAACGCCAGCGGCCAAAACAGCGCTGCCGCAACCTCCGAATACCAGCCAAAACGTGCCGAAAAATTCGGCCATAAGTCTCTTTGTCATCGCGCACCTCTTTGCAATTCAAGTGTATGGTGCGTTCAACCTTAAACTGAATGAATTTCAAATCGCGATGGGAAAAATAAAAAACCGGCATCATTTCTGACACCGGTTCTGATAATCGACTGAAGGAGAGTGGTTTACTCTTCTTCGAGCGCCTCAACAGCTTTCTGAAGATCGTCCTTGGAGACTTCTTTTTCCGCTACCTTTGCGCCCTCGAATACATGGTCAACGACCTTGTCTTCGAAAATCGGCGCCCGCATTTGTTGCTGCATCTGCTGGTTTTGCTGCACGAACTCAAAGAACTGACGCTCCTGACCAGGGTATTGACGCGCCTGATTCATGATCGCCTGACTCATTTCTGCGTCCGTTACCTCGACCTCTGCCTTCTGACCAATATCGGCCAGCAGCAGGCCAAGACGCACGCGGCGTTCAGCCAGTTTTGTGTGTTCATCCGTCGGCGTGATTTCCGGATGGTCATGCCCTTCGACGTCCGGGTTTTCCTCGTGCCAGAGTTGGTGTGCGATTTGACCCGCTTCGGCACTGACCAGTGATGGCGGCAAATCAAAGTCGACGATATCATCCAAGGCATCGAGCAACGAACGTTTCATGATAGCGCGTGCCGCACCCGCATATTCTGCTTCAAGACGCTCTGCAATCTGACCTTTGAGGGCCGCGAGATCTTCGGCGCCGAACTTCTTTGCCAATTCGTCATCAATTTCCGCTGCGACAGGCTTTTTGACCTCTTTGACGGTGCATTCAAAAACTGCTTCCTTGCCGGCAAGGTTTTCCGCTTGGTAGTTTTCCGGGAATGTAACTGTAACCGAGGTTTCGTCCCCCGCCTTGGCGCCAACCAGCTGCTCTTCAAACCCCGGGATGAACGAGTTTGATCCTAGCACAAGAGGATAATCTTCAGCCGCACCGCCGTCAAACGCCACATCGTCGACTTTACCCAAGAAATCCATGACGATCTGATCGCCGTCCTTCGCCTTCGAACCCTTTTTGCGGCTTTCGAAATTCTGCGCCGTTTCCGCCAGATTGCCCAAGGCTTCGTCAATCGCTGCGTCATCCGCTTTGACGGTCATTTTTTCAAGTTCGATCGTGGAAAAATCAACGTCAGGAATGTCCGGAAGCGCCTCGTACGACATCGACACTTCGATATCGTCGCCTTCTTTCCAGTCCTCATTGGTCATCTTGACCTCGGGCTGCATCGCCGGGCGATCGCCACAGGCTGTGAAATGGTCGCTCATCGCGCCGTCAATGCTTTCCTGCATCGCTTCGCCCATGACCTTCTGACCGAACTGCTTTTTCAGCAGCGCCATGGGCACCTTGCCCTTGCGAAAGCCTTTCATTTCAACTTCGGGCTGGGCTTCTGCCAGCTTTTCATTGACTTTGGCATCCAGTTCCGCCGCGGTTACTTTGATGGCATAGCCGCGTTTCAAACCTTCGTTCAGCGTCTCGGTGACCTGCATATGTGCTCCATAGGGTAAGGCGCGCCAGACAGACGCGGATATCAAATTTCCGCTCTTCTATGTGCGTCGCAGCCAAGGTGCAAGAGGCTGCGAACCGATAAACCCCAAAGGCCGTGCGGCTTGTGAATACATCTCAATGTTCTCGCCTCATTCACGTGGCTCCCGATCACACGGATTGAGCAATTACAGGCTAACCCCGGACCTGAGACGACACGGAACCTACCAGCGCATCACAAGCCTAATTACCTGCGTATCCCGCAACCACCTGCAAGAGTTTGAACGCGGTTGCAGCATCGTTTTCCACGACTGCCAAAAATTCCTCTGCGCCAATACGCAACGCCATCACGTCAGATTTTGCTCGCATCGTGAGCGCACGCGGTTCGTTGCGGATGAGACCCAATTCCCCGACCAGCTTGCCCGGCTCGACCGTCGCAATCAGCGTCTCATGCCCCTCATCCGAGGGTTTCAGCAGGTTTGCTTCACCAGACAGGATCATATACGCGCCGTCGGTTGGATCATCGCCCTTGGAAAAAATCGTATCCCCTGCTTCGGCCTCAAACCACTTCGCCCCGAAGGCAAGCAAACGCAGTTGACGACGGTTCAAGCCCGAGAACAGATCGGTGGCCTCAAGCGCTCGTAACTTGCGCTGCAAATCCGCACGCGCCACCGAGTCTTCTGGGGTGTTTTCAATGGGTTCTGCTGCTTGCATGCGCCCTTGCACGATTTCAAGATGAACATCGAACCTCTCGACATCCTCGAAACGGTCCGAAATATAGATCATCGTGGCATCGGGTAACAGTTTTCGGATATTTTTATGCGCTGTGACGCGTAGATCCATGTCATAACTGGTGAGTGTCTGCTCCATGATAAGTATATCAGGGCGCTTGATCGTAGCGCGCATCACCGCGAGCGCCTCGGCAAATACGGCAGGTAGGTTCGATCCGTTCAATTCAAGTGGAACATCATAAATCAGATCAATGACCTGCGATTTCAGCCCCTCTTCCTCCAGCACTTCCGACACGCGCCGTCGCACATCATCCGCCCGCGCGCCTGCACTGTCAGACAACTTGCCAAAAAGTGCATTCTCAAGAACGGATACACCTTCTGCAACGCGTGAGGGGTCAAGGGGCGCATATATGTCACCCAGTGAGTCCATGAGTTTCTCGCGGTTTTGAACGCGTTGCGTCACGATTTGCTGTTTCATTGTTTCGGTAAAGGCAGGGCCGATCTGCTCGGCGGTTATTTGTGCCGGGATGGTCATCAAAACAGCTTTATCTGCTTCCGACAGACGCTCCAGCGGCTTGTCTTTTGCCGAAGCTATGACCTGTAAAGACTTCTCAAAAAACGCAGGTTCAAGACCAAGCTTACGGAACAATGGGTGTTCGGTCCCGTCTTGGCCAAAAATCTGGGCCAGCAATTCGATGACGTCTTTGGCAAGCGACAAAAGACTGCTTTCCAGATTGAGACGCCGCAGAAGTGCGAAAAATTCGGTCTGTTGCGCCAATTGATCCTGTGTCATCGCCTGCCTGAGCGTGGCAAAAATCAAATTGCTGGTCACGGGCAATGCCGGATTGTAGGCTTGAGGATCAAATCGGTGTACGTATTTTTCCAGCGCCGCCTCTTTCAGAGCGGCCCAGACTATGGGACGACACTCGACCAACTTTTGCTGCAAATCCGTTGACACTTCACCTGTTACGATCTGATCCAGGGATTTGCGGTAGATGGGCCCGTCCGATCCGATTGCATCAATAAGTGTTAACCACCAGCGGCGCAGCGCTTCTTTGTCTGCTTCTCCCGCCCGATCAGGATCAATCCAATCTGTGTCAGCCAGGTCCGGGCTGTTGCCTGATGCCAATGCTTCTGTGATCGTATGTTGCTGATCTTCCGTTGGCTTTTGTGGCAAAGCCTGAAACATCGACATCATCACGTTATCGCCAAATGAACCGCGAAAAAGCGCGGGATGCGATGTGGCGTGACCAATCCGGTGCGCGAGCGTTGTCTGGTGTAGACTGCGCAACGCATGACCGTTGATATGGATTGTACCGCTGAGGGGCATGACCTCTCTGGTCAGCACATCGGCGAGGGCTTGCCGGTCTTCCTCGCTTTGCGCCTCGATCGCGACCAAGGCGCCGGGTGGCGCATTCAGTGTGATCCCTTCCAGCACCATGTTACCATCCGCATCCATCACATTGACGTCTTTCATGGCCAGATCGCCATTCAAGCGCACGTCAGTGGGGGACTGATCATGTATCAGGGTCTCATCAATGACACCTGTGGGCGAGAGTTTATCAACGACGGTTTCCCATCGCAGACTCATATCCTGCGCCTGATTGTAATAGGCCAAAAGCTCTTTCCAGGGTGAGCTCAGGTCTTTGTAAGCCGCCAAGGCTGCAACCAGAGCACCAAGCGATACAGCGCCTTGAATAACGAGATACCCCCCCACTGCAAAAAAGAAAAACGGCGTCAGTTGCGTGATGAAGTTATTGATAAACTTCATAAAGAACTTCTTTTGGTAGATACGAAACCGGATTGCGTAGACGATCCCTAACCGCTGCGTGACCAGAGCGAGACGGTAACGCCATCCACCGTTTTGGCGCAAATCGCCGACACCATTCGCCGTCTCGCCAATCAAAGCCGCAAGCGCGCGTACCTCTTTGATCCGGGCCTTGTTCATGATGTTGATCTGGCGCTGTAACTTTGGGATCAGCCAGGCCTGCAGCGGGATCAAAGCAATAGCAGCCAACCCAAACCAAACGCTTTGCAAGAATAAAAACATGAGGATCGTCAACATTTGTCCGGCTTGCAAGACAGGCTGCGCCAATGCATCCCCCATCATCCCACCCATAGGTTCTGTCTCACCGGTAATCATTGCGACGAGCTCGCCTTGCGATGTGCGCCGAAAATACGGTTTGGGGAAGCGCAGCATCCGCTCTATCAGACCATACCTCAGCCGGCGCAGCATTCGTTCAGACAACACACCCTTCATTGTGTTGATTCGCATTTTCAGCAGGCCATGTACCAGTACCGACAGCAGGAAAGCCATGCATAAGAGCCAAAGGAACTGGACCTGAGTAAACTCAAAACCCGCAACCGAAATGACTGCCATCTGAGAGCCAATTGCATCGTTGATGATCCGCTTGGGTAACTCGAGGGTCAAATACAAGAACGGGAACAGTGTTAATGTCACTGCCAAAAGAATGAACTGGTCGCGCTTTGAGTGGCGCCAAATAAACTTGAACAATGTCTTTTCGATAGAACGCACCCCCATGCGCGCGTCTGCCAATCATGAATAGCATCAGCTTAACGGGGTAAGGCGCGATACAGCAAACCTTTTACGTCGGTTTTTAGAATCTTGTCGCGGCCAGACACGGGCGAAACGACACCGGTCTATGCGGACAACCTTGGCCTGTTGTCAGTAATTCGAAGCGTCGATGCGTGCTCGAACTAGCACGCTCAGGGCGTCACATGTTCGGGTTCACGCTGCTGAGCGCCGCCCGGCAATAAAAGACAAGGCACTAAAGGTGGCATCCATCAAGACGCGTTCTGTTATGATCGATTGTTCAAATAGCGAAAGCCGACCGATCAAAGCCCACCGATCCGCTAAAGCCATGGCGCAGTTCAAAACCATGGCGGTGCAGACCCACGTTTGACAGCGGGCCCACACTTCTCGGATCATTCAAAAGAATGCTTCTGCATTCAGACCGATCGTCATCGCGCCAATGGGTTGACCGGTTGCCGGATCGGACAGCGTAATGGAAATCTGACCTTGATAGCTTTGCGTGCTCTCGTCGAATTCAATGGCATCCACGAACACTGCACCGGCGCCTGCGCCGTAGGTTTCGGTGAATTTCGCTTCATCACCCTGCCAATAGTCAGAGGTGACATCGCTTGCCGCAACATTCAGACCCAACGCATCCATGACAAATATTTCAGTGATCCGTCCGCCTGACGCCTCAACCTGCTCACCCAGAAAGGTGGAAAGATTGCGCCCCATAACGTCGCTGATCAAAGGCTGATCCGACTGTCCGACCTGTGCACGCCAGGATGTATCCCATTCGATGACCTGTGCCTCCGAACTTCCGGCGGTTTCAGCATTTTGAGAATTGATTGCATCAACAACCTGCGCGGATTGCGCCCAACTCATAACGTCAGCCTCGACAAATGCGCGCATTGCAGGCGGTGCATCCACCGCTTGAGCAAGACTAGCTGCAAAAACCAAAGGTGCGGACAGCAAAATAGTGCGAAACATATTCAGGTTCCCTCATTAGTTAAATGGCCGGCCAACATGGCTTGGCTACTGCCGCAAAATAGGCAGGTTGAGTTTAATACGAGGTAAAAGGGTTCAGATTTCGGCGCGAAATCCGGTTGCGACAACAAATTTCTCTGAACTGTCCTGCCGCGAGGCGGGCGGTTTTATATTCGAAACTTTTGTAAATCGTTGTTTCAACAGCTTTTGCAGCTCGCCCTCTGCGCCACCAGCAAGCACTTTTGCCACAAAGGTGCCGCCCTCTTCCAAAACATCAAATGCAAAATAAGCCGCAGCTTCACACAGGGCAATAATGCGCAAATGATCCGTTTGCTTATGCCCGGAGCTTGAGGCAGCCATATCAGACATCACCACATCGGCCTTGCCGCCCATCCACGCCCGCACTTGCTGATCCGCGTCATCAGCCATGAAATCCAACTGGTAAAGGTCGGCGCCCGCGATCGGCTCCATCTCCTGCAAATCGACACCCAGAACACTGCCCTGCGCCTTGCTTGTCCGCTCCCCCAGCGCATTCACGCGTTTAACGGCAACCTGACACCAGCCACCGGGCGCACAACCCAGATCAACCACACGCGCGCCGGGCACCAGAAAGCGGAACCTATCGTCCAGTTCCAGAATCTTATAGGCCGCCCGACCGCGATACCCCTCACTGCGCGCGCGTTTGACGTAAGGATCGTTCAATTGTCGTTGAAGCCAGCGTGTTGAGCTGAGCTTGCGCCCACGCGCGGTTTTGACCTTAACTTTCAGGTCGCGCTGCCCACGCCCGGATGTATTTTGACTGCCCGGTTTTTTCACCATCAGAACGCTCCGTCTTCCAACACACCCTGCGCGCTCATCTGAGCGTACAACAGCCCTTCGCGCAGGCCGCGATCCGCCACAGATAACCGGTCCGTCGGCCAACAGCGCATCAGCGCCTGCAAGATCGCAGCACCCGACATGATCAGCGCGTGACGGTCCGCCCCAATGCGCGGATCCGCACGCCGCCCATCCGGCCCCAAGGCGAGGTATGAGCGTATTACACGGTCAATCTGATCCGTCGTCATATGCAGACCATCCACCTTTTTACGGTCGTACCGTTTTAGTCCCAAGTGGCTTGCCGCAACCGTCGTGACAGTGCCAGAGGTGCCGACAATCTGAAATTTTTCCTGCGGTTGCGTATTATGATAGGGTGCAAAGTCAGACAGGTTTTCCTCAAAAAACCAACTCATCAACGCAAAGCGCGCCGCATCATCATCCACGTCATTGAACTGATCCCGCAACGTCGCAACGCCCAAAGGAACCGAAATCCAGTCGACAACACGCGCCGCGGGCACATCACTCAACCCTTGGGCAAACCCGGCGTTGAGATGCATGATAGAGCGTGTCCGATCATTCTTGGGGACATCCTTGAGGTCAATCCAGACCAGTTCGGTGGACCCACCGCCAATATCGACCACCAGAAGGTTCTCGGTGGAGCGACTGACCAGCGGCGCGCAGGAGATCACGGCCAGTTGGGCTTCTTCCTGCGCCTTGATGATATCCAGACGCAGCCCCGTTTCGCGTTGCACACGACGAATGAACTCATCCGCGTTCTGCGCACGGCGGCAGGCCTCGGTCGCGACCAGACGCATGTATCGCACCTTGTTGCGCTTCAGTTTCTGCTGGCACACGCGCAATGCCTGGATGGTACGGGTCATGGATCCGCGCGACAAACGCCCGGTTTTTTCCAGACCGGCGCCCAGTTGCACCGATTTGGAAAAGCTGTCGACGACATGAAACCCGCTGCCTTCTGGCTGCGCGATTAACATGCGGCAACTATTTGTACCCAGATCAAGGGCTGCAAAAAGCTCACCTGATCGGGGCGGAACTGGCGCGGGGCTCAGAGCCGTCTTACTTTTGAGCGCGCCCGCACCTTTGTGACGCTGTGGCGCCATGGGTTGCGCCTTTCATTTCGAGTTAGGTTTACGCTAACGGCTGTGTGTCTGCTGCGCAAGCGCGGGCGCACCCTTTCCTTTGGTTTTCGCAGTCAGTCCATTGTCAAAAGTACCGTGCATGGAGGGGCGCGCATGCCTCTCGCTGGGCATTTTCCGATCTGTTGCAAACCGCCACGTCGCGGACAGGGCCTATTTTGTCGAAATTCACCCGTATCCGACAAAGTCGGATCGTTAGACAGGATAAACAACAGGTAGGAATCACGATGCCCGAAGTCACTATTGTATATTGGCGCGATATCCCCGCTCAGGTGATTGTGGGAAAAGGGCGTCGCGGATCAAAACGACCGTTGCCAGAGCGGTTCGAGCAGGCGATCGACCGTGCGGCCATGAAGGTTGGCGCAGGCGATACGGATGCCTATCTTGCAGAATGGCGCAAGGCAGCGCCTGTGGAAATGCCGGGAACGCCGGATGAGATTGCAGATGCCGAGGCCGCCCGACTAGACGCTGAATTTGACCGCGCGCGCCTCAAGGCGCTGATTGATAACGATGGTTGGGCCTGAATCTGGCCAATCTGATAGATACACTCCTGTCTCGAAAGGAACGCCTTGTGGCATTGTTGAATTTCAAGCGCAGAGATGCGTCCGCCTCCCCCTCCGTGAACCCAGCGGTTGAGGCCTTTCTGCGCGACTACTCTATAGAGGTGATGCCGCGCACCGCCGAGAAAGTGGAAGATTTCCGCAGTTTGCTGCCCGAGGGCACGCGGGTTTACATCGCCCACATCGAAGGGACACCCATTCAAGAGATGGTGGCAACGGCAAAGCGCCTCAACGAAGACGGTTTTGCGGTGATGCCCCATTTTCCTGCCCGGATCATCAAAGACCGCGACACTCTGAAAGACTGGATCGCAAGGTATCAGGGCGAGGCGAATGTTTCACAGGCGCTGTTGCTGGCAGGTGGCGTAGACTCCCGGCACGGTGATTTTGACAGCTCCATGCAACTGATGGAAACGGGTCTCTTTGATGAAGCCGGCTTCAAACGCCTGCATGTTGCGGGCCACCCCGAAGGCAACAGGGATATTGACGCAGATGGGTCGATGAAAAATGTCAGCGCTGCATTGCGGTGGAAAAACGATTTCCAATCCAGAACAGATGCACAACTGGCCATCGCCACGCAATTTGCCTTTGATGCCAAGCCAATTATCAAATGGGCAGACGGTATTGCTGCCGAAGGGATCACCCTGCCCGTTCACATCGGCATCGCCGGTCCGGCCAAGCTGCAAACGCTGATCAAGTTCGCGATTGCCTGTGGCGTTGGCCCATCGCTCAAGGTGCTGCAGAAACGCGCGATGGATGTCACAAAACTGCTTCTGCCCTACGAACCGATGGACGTCGTTTCGCAATTGGCGGACCACAAGGCAGCCAACCCCGATTTTAACGTCACGCATGTTCATTTCTTCCCACTCGGCGGGATCAAGACAAACGCCAACTGGGCCATCGAAAACGGCGGATCCTCCGCAACACCGGCAAACGCCTGATCCAAGGACTTATCCCTGATGACAAAGACAATCGTCGAATCAAAAACCAAGACTGCGATCATCGGGTTTGATCAGCCCTTTTGCGTGATTGGGGAACGCATTAACCCGACAGGGCGCAAAAAACTGGCGCTTGAACTGGAAGCGGGCGACTTCTCCACCGTCGAGGCGGATGCAATTGCGCAGGTCGCTGCGGGGGCAACCGTGCTGGACATTAATTCGGGCGCTGTGTTTTCGAATAAAATGGCCGAAGACGCGCGCTATGCAGATAACAACTTCGTCGAACCTCCTTTGATGCGCGAGTTGATATTGCGGGTGCAGGCCATTGTTGACGCGCCTCTGTGTATCGACAGCTCGGTGCCTGGCGCGCTGGAATCGGGCCTTGAGGCCGCTGAAGGTCGCCCTTTGCTGAACTCCGTCACGGGGGAAGAAGAACGGCTGGAAGTCGTTTTGCCATTGGTCAAGAAATACAACGTCCCCGTAGTGGCCATTTCAAACGATGATACAGGGATATCGGAAGATCCGGATGTGCGCTTTGCAGTTGCAAAGAAGATTGTAGAGCGTGCCGCTGATTTCGGCATCCCGGCGCATGACATCGTTGTTGACCCGCTCGTGATGCCAATCGGTGCGATGGCAACAGCTGGCCATCAGGTTTTCACGCTTGTGCGGCGTTTGCGCGAAGAATTAGGCGTTAACACAACGTGCGGCGCCTCCAACATAAGCTTTGGCCTGCCCAATCGCCATGGCATCAACAATGCGTTTTTGCCAATGGCCATGGGGGCAGGCATGACGTCCGCGATTATGAACCCGGTGGCCCTGCCCGTTCCGGCGGCTAAAATCGAAGCCAAAAGACTGGAGCTCGCCGCGGCAGGCGTGGTGTTTCCTGACGACATGGAACTGGAGGTCTTTTGCCAGTTGACGGGTTTGGGATCGACCCAACCGCGCCCCGGAAAAGAGATGGAAGCCATTCGCGCTGCCAATTTCCTGACCAACAACGACCCGCATGGTGGCGCGTGGATCGAGTTCAACAAGGAAGCCCCCAAGCCCGGTCAGGAAGGGCGCGGACGTGCAGGTCGCACCGGTGGTCGCCGTCGTCGCGCCTGATCCGCTTTTTGAACTGACGCCTTACCGACCCCCGGCAATCACAACGCCGGGGGTTTTTTTATTTGAAATCAAGGATTTCACAAGTATTCAATCCGTGGGAGGTTTTTTTCGCACTTAATTTTTCTGCTAGTAACGCCGTTTTAACGGACTGCCCCCTAAAACGAGGAACAGATCAGAACTGCGCTAATTTGGAGACCGGTATGTACATTTCGAAAACCAGCACGTTTGCGGTGATAGAATGAGCGAACCAATAGTTTTAGACACCAAATTGGATCTGGCAGCGGCATCCGGTTTGACGACGACCTTGCGAGACTGCAAGGACAAGGAAATCGTTTTGGACCTCACAGAGGTAAAACATTTTGGAGCCTTGTGCATGCAGGTGGTGATATCCGCTGCCGCCACAGCACAATCTGAAAATCGCAAAATTTCGATCACAAACGTTTCCGATCGCGTCCTCGATCAGATGCGCGTGATGGGAATGACACCAGAATCCATGACAAGGGGGCGTCCATGACACTCGAAATTCTCGCGGTAGATGACAGCCGCACGATGCGTGATATGATCCGCTTGGCCCTCGTACCCGCGGGCTTTACAGTCCATACCGCTGACGACGGCATTCACGGCATTGAAGTGCTTGAGGGGCTTGAGCCTGATGCCATTATTACAGACATCAACATGCCTCGCATGGATGGTTTTGGGTTCATCGACGCCGTCCGCGAACAAGACAAACATCGTGCCACGCCAATCCTTGTGCTTACAACCGAAGCCGCACCCGAGTTGAAGGCGCGCGCACGGGGTGCTGGCGCCACTGGGTGGATCGTCAAGCCGTTTGATCCCAACAAACTCGTCAAAGCGCTCCAAATGGTCGCTGGGTAAGAGGCTGCAAATGACTGATTCAAACGATCCAATGGCGGAAATCCGCGCTTCTTTCTTTATTGAATGCGAGGAATTGCTGGAAGCGCTCCAGGATGGCCTCGAAGCTCTTGATGATGGCGCGGGTGATCCCGAGACAATCAACGTTGTTTTTAGGGCAGTTCACTCCATCAAAGGCGGTGCCGGGGCATTTGGTTTGGAGGCGCTGGTCAGGTTCGCACATCGCTTCGAAACAGTTCTTGACGAAATCCGTGCTGGGCGCATGGTCGCGGATGCAGATGCGCTTAAACTGTTCTTTCAGTGCTCAGATCACCTTTCAGATTTGGTACGCACCAGCCGTGACGCGGGCACGCTGCCAGAGGATGACACGGCCAAGCTCCTTTCGCAACTGGATGAACTACTAGGTGAAAACGGCACGCTTTCTGATGAGGAAGAAGTCGAAGAGGAAATTGATTTTCAACCGGCTGTTTTGTCTTTCGATCTCGATTTGGGCGACGGTGATGACGAGGAAACCATCAACCTGCTTCCCCCTTTGAGTTTCGACGAAGAAGAGAGCCCGTCGCACTCTAAGTATGAAATTACGTTCAAACCTGAAAACGAGCTCTACGAAACAGGAAACGAACCTTTCCAAATTCTGCGTGCCTTGAATGAAATGGGCGAGTGCAAAGTCACTTGTAAAACGGATCAGGTACCTGATCTTGCCAGCCTCGCCCCTGAGAACGCCTATTTATCTTGGTTCATTGAGTTATCAACGGAAGTTGAGGAGGCTGAAATTGCCGCAGCTTTTGAGTTTGTCGAAGGCTTATGTATTTTGGATATCAAAAAAGCCCCCGAAAACAAAGCAGAAGAAGAGGACATCGCCGAAACGGGAGCGGTCGCATCAAATCCAACTGACGAATTGGCGGCCCCTGCCCTGACGGAAACACCAGCGCCAGAAGAAGTTCCGCTGGCAGCCGCGCCCCAGCCAGAGCCCGACACAGCAAAAGAGGTCATCGCGCCAAAGAAGGCAGAACAGAAAACGCCACCCCCTGCCGCGCCGGCTAAATCAGTTGTTCGCGTGGATCTGGACAGGATTGAACGTCTGGTGAACCTTGTTGGTGAATTGGTCATCAACCAAGCGATGCTCTCTCAAAGCTTGGAAAGCTCAGGACTGTCTCCCCACTCCGACGCTATGAATGGACTTGAAGAATTTCAGCGACTGACCCGGGACATCCAAGACAGCGTGATGATGATCCGCGCGCAGCCTGTTAAGTCTCTTTTCCAACGCATGTCTAGAATCGTTCGTGAATCTTCGGCTGCTGTCGAAAAAGATGTGCGCCTTGTCACCAACGGCGAGGGAACCGAAGTCGATAAGACAGTAATTGAGCGGTTGGCTGATCCACTGACCCATATGATCAGAAATGCTGTCGATCATGGTTTGGAGACAACAGAAGCGAGGTTGGCGGCTGGAAAGCCAGCACAAGGCCAAGTCAAGCTTACTGCTGCACACAGATCGGGGCGGGTGGTCATCGAAGTCGCGGATGATGGGGCCGGTATCAACCGACCGAAGGTCCTGCAGATTGCCATCGACAAGGGGTTGATCTCAAAGGACGCATCGCTGTCAGAAAGCGAAATTGACAACTTACTATTCTTACCCGGCTTCTCGACCGCGTCAGTTGTATCCGACTTATCCGGTCGCGGCGTGGGGATGGACGTTGTGCGGACGGCGATACAAGCCTTAGGTGGGCGCATTACAATTTCGTCAACACCGGGATCAGGGACAACCTTTTCAATCTCGTTGCCACTCACACTGGCGGTACTGGACGGAATGGTCGTTCAGGTTGCCGACGAAACATTGGTTCTTCCGCTGAACGTAGTAATCGAAACACTGACACTCAGCAACGATGACGTTGAGATGGTCCGGCCCGGCGCAAACGTTGTGAGGGTAAGAAGCGGCTTTGTGCCTCTTTTCGATTTAGGAGAGGAATTAGGGTACAGGGGTCCAATCAATGATTATGAAGGTTCCGTCGTTTTACTGATAGCCCATGAAGACGAAAGTCGCGCGGCGCTCGTAATCGACAGTATCCAAGATCAGCGGCAAGTCGTCATCAAAGGTCTGGACGATAGTTTTTATCGCGCCCCAGGAATTGCCGCAGCCACTATTCTAGGCGACGGCCAGATCGCTTTGATCTTGGACACGTCAGACATCATCACAAACGCCATCGGATCTAACATACCTGGGCATGGTTCTACTCTATCAGGAGCGACAACATGAGTGACAAAGATACGCCGGAGACCTTGGAACTCCTGACTTTTCAGCTCGCTGATCAAGAATACTCTTTAGATATTATGTCGGTAAGAGAAATTCGCGGATGGACCAGAACAACACCGTTGCCCCACGCCCCGAGCTACATGAAGGGGGTAATCAATCTCCGTGGAACAGTATTACCTGTCATGGACTTAGCGCAACGATTGGGTCTAAGCCCGAGAGAGCACACTGACCGCAATGTTATAATCGTTGTGAACCACGAAGAAAGCATGACTGGACTTCTTGTCGACGCCGTGTCCGACATAATTGCATTAACTGTCGATGATCTACAGCCACCGCCAGAGATGCAGCCAAGTGCAAGCCAGAACGTGGTCAGCGCACTTACTTTGATCAACGAACGAATGATTCGCGTTTTGGATCTTTCTACAATTGTTTCCAAAGAACAGAGTAGCGCAGCATAATGAGCGATAAACTGGAAACCGCTGGTTTAGATGAGACCAGTTTCAAATCTATTGCAGAACTAGCCTACAAGGAAAGTGGTCTGCAACTAGTCGCAGAAAAAATGTCAATGATACAATCGAGGCTGCGGCATCGCCTTAAAGCAGTTGGCATCGACAGTTTCCCGAAGTACGCGCAATTCGTATGCTCGGACAATGGTATTTCCGAACGACGCGAAATGATTTCTGCATTAACGACGAACGTATCACACTTTTTCCGGGAACAGCACCACTTCGACATCCTGCAAACGAAAGTGTTACCAGCGAAGATAGATGTACTACGGAAGGGTGGTCGTTTTAGAGTTTGGTCAGCCGGATGTTCCAACGGCCAAGAAGCATATTCGATCGCAATGGCCTCTTTGGACAGTTATCCTGAACTATCTCAACTCGATTTTAAAATATTGGCTTCAGACATTGACCAAAAAGTGGTGGACTTCGCATCTGAAGGCACATATCCGCAACGACTTTTGTCTGGAGTGAACCAAGATCGGCTAAAAAAGTACTTTACTGAATGTCGCGACGGAAATGAGTCGTCGTTTCAGGCCAAAAGCTTGATAAAGTCAACAATAGCTTTCAAAGAGCTGAACTTGTTGTCCGACTGGCCAATGAAACAGCAGATGGATGTAATTTTCTGTCGCAACGTCATCATTTACTTTGATGCGGTCACGCAAAATTCGCTATGGCCACGCTTTAGAAAGCAGCTAAAACCCGATGGCTTTCTTTTTCTTGGACATTCAGAGCGGATTTCAGACCCCGATTTGTCTGGTTTCGCGAACCAGGGCCCGACGACCTACCGACACAAGAACGCACATGAAGAATTAGCTTGTAAGGAAAGAAAATGTCTCTGAGAGATCAAATTCGCATTTTGGTTGTAGATGATATGTCGACTAGCCGCGGGCTGATTACACAAGCTTTGGACGCATTCGGGGTCCGAAACGTTACAACAGCCGAAAACGGTATTGATGCACTGAAGTCCATCGCGACGCATCCCGTGCACTTGGTAATTTCCGATTACAATATGCCCGAAATGGACGGACTTCAGTTGCTACATCATTTGCGCAGTTCTCCAAAAACAAAAGGTGTGGGTTTCATTCTAATTACCGGACGCGCTGAGCAACAAATCGTTGATCACGGTAAAAAACTGGGGATGAATAATTACCTGAAAAAGCCATTTGAACCAGCCGGCCTCAGAAATTGCATCGAGGTCGTGGTCGGGAGATTATAAATGGGAAAAACCTCACAACCAGTTGAAATACAGTCAGTTTTGCAAAAGCTGTCTATTCACCTGGATTTCTTAGCAGGCCGAGTTTTTGAGGTCGAAGAAGAACTTGGAAAACTGATACTAGGGGGGAAAAGCAGTGAGGAGGTGTCGATCACGAAAATTCAGTCTTTGGATTTCACCCGGCAGTCATTGGAGGATTGTGCTATTCTTCTCCAAGTATTGAAGCGTCACGTCTCTGACACTTCCTTTCCGGTGTCTTGCGAAGTTATTTCATCAAATAAATTGAAGTTGAACTCTACCAAATCGATACTCGGATCTTCTCTTACAAATGCCGAAATCGATGCTAGCGGCCAAGTTGATATTTTCTGACGAGTTGACCGAATGTACGCACGTGTCAGAGCGTTCTGGATTGAAATGCCTCTCTGTTTCCATCGTATTTTGAAGTGCCCTTATGACGAGAAGCTTTTCTTGGCCATTGGTGCAATATTTGAAGCGCCAAGACTTAGACCCGCTTGTTTTGACCAAGATGAACAGCCTTTCAAAGTCGCTAACTTTGTAAGGTTTTTCGCCTACTTTAAGACTTCCAATCTTGATGTCGCTCAAAGGCATCGAGGGGGTACGCTCATTTCTCAAATTTCACCGTACCCCAAATAATACCCCCTATCTGCGGGTACGAAGCTGGATATCATAATACAGCATTGGACGAACGGTCTCAATAATATCCATGTAAAACAGGGTTTATCGGATGTCTTTGGGCTTCAATGTACGTTGAAATGGTGCCCCCACACGGCATGGCGATCTAGTCTCATATGATCCCATATAGTACTTTAAACTTTTGGAATAAATAGGTTTTCCTTGGAACAGCGCTCTCAGGAGTTCTTGCGCCATCTCAGCAAATCCCGTAACCTATGGGGGATAATTTGGGGGATACATTCTTGGGGAACCTAACAGCCCTTTTCATCAAATCCGCGCCACCCGGCAAGCACGAGGATGGCGATGGGCTGAGACTGATCAAGCGCAAGGATGGCGGCGGTCAATGGGTCTTTCGCTACACGCTTTACGGGCGGCGTCGGGAGATGGGCCTAGGTGGACTGAAGGCACTCCCCCTAAAGGATGCTCGGGAACTGGCTTCCGAGTATCGGACTTTGGTCGCCAAAGGCAAAGACCCCATTGAACACCGGCGAAAGCAACGCCGAGACGCCATGCGCAACCTCCATCTCCTCAAGGACATCGCCATGGACGCTTTCGAGAGCCGCAAAGCCGATCTCAAGGGGGACGGTACTGCGGGACGATGGTATAGCCCGTTGGAACATCACGTGCTGCCCAAACTTGGACGCATGCCCGTCACCAAGATCACCCAAAGCGATGTCCGGGACGCCTTGGCCCCGATCTGGCATGCCAAAGCTGCAACTGCCACGAAGGCCGCCAATCGCCTCAAGATCGTTCTGGATCACGCAGCCGCTCTGGGCCTCGATGTCGACTTGCAGGCGGTTGCCAAGGCGAAGCAACTCCTGGGGCGGCAACGGCACCAGGTCACGTCGATCCCAAGCATGCCATGGGAGGGTGTTCTGGACTTCTATGCCTCCCTGCGTGAGCTGACGATCACACATCTCGCGCTACGACTGCTCATCCTGACCGGATTGCGTTCTGCACCCGTGCGCTTCGCCCGGCTGGACGAGATCGAAGGGGATATCTGGATCGTACCCGCAGAGAACATGAAGGCACGCCTCGGCGCTGCGGAGGACTTCCGCGTTCCTCTCAGCGAAGAGGCGCAACGGGTTATCGAGCTTGCCCGTCCCTAAGAGCGCGATGGGTATCTGTTTCCGTCGGTTCGCAAGGGCGTCATCAGTGACGCAACCATGGCGCGGCTGATGGAACGCAGGGAGCTTGAAGCCCGTCCGCATGGCTTCAGAACAAGCCTGCGAACCTGGCTCGCAGACCAGACGGACGCGCCACATGAGGTCGCCGAGATGGTGCTGGCGCATGTCTCAGACAGCAAGGTCGTGCGGACTTATCGCAAGACCGACTTCCTGGATCAGCGGCGGCCATTGATGGAGAGGTGGGCAAAGATTTGCACGGGGCAATGCAGCTAACACGTCGCTGGCCGCTGACCTCTGGACCACTACCGGCCCAAGGGCCCATCTCCTTTCTGAGCGTCTTCGAACGCCCCTTTCCCCTTCTCGGCCCAAACTTCTCGTGCATGATCGCCTTGTTCGCCCTTGAGCTTTTCTGCCATCCAGAGCAACGCGCAGTAGATCAGAGCGCGGTCGTCACCGGTGAGCTCCACGACGCGCGACTTGACGAGAAGGCCTCCAAGTTCGATCAGATGCCGTGTGCGCTTGCGGCGTTCGACCTGCCAATTGCGCATATCACGCCGCGCCATTGTCGCCTGATGCCGGTTGCGTGCCGCTCGATTGCGCCGGAGTGCTTTTCGCGTTGCGGTCAGCCCTTTTCTGAGATCGCCGCGACCGGCGCTGAAAGAACGCGGCCCCGCGTTTTGCCCATGCCTCCCTTTTGCCGGTGTCCGTGGTCTCGGCCAGCACGATCAGTGCGCCCGCCAGTTCGTCGGCGCTGAACGCATCGGCCCCGGTGGCAATCACCAGCTCGCCAAGCTGCTGCACCTTGCGGGACTTCAGCTCTTTCGCCTTCGCTTCCAGTCCTTTCAGTTCCGCATCATAATCCCGTGGTTTGCGCATTCCTGCCTCCATAACCTGTTGATGCAGCGAGGATAGCGGGGCATCTTGAAGAAGGCAGCAGAGTCGCCAGGACGGCCGGGGATGCGCCGGTCCTTCCCGAGATTTTATTGAGGGAGGGCGCGCTTATACGTCGTTCCGACGTGGGCGTTCTTGTGTAGATGATTGCGCCATCATGGCAATCTATCATCTCCACGTGAAGGTCATCGGGCGCGCAGCTGGTTCCAGCGCGGTGGCGTCCGCTGCCTACCGCGCAGCATCGTGGTTGCGAGACGAGCGGCTGGACCGTCCCCATGACTTCACGGCCAAGCGCGGTGTCGTGCATTCCGAGGTGCTGCTGCCGGAAACCGCGCCCGAGGTCTGGTCTGACCGCGAACAGCTCTGGAACGCCGTCGAGGCGGTCGAGGTCAGGCGCGATGCGCAGCTGGCCAAGGAGGTAGAGTTCGCCATTCCGCGCGAGATGTCCGAGGCTCAACTCGGCGCTCCATACGGGCGACCTGACGCTTGGCAATTTCCCCCTACGGTCTGAACTCGTGCAGGAGCTGGAATCCTTTGAGGCCGAAATCACGGCGGCTGGTCGCATGAAAATCGACGGGGGCACGGATTTCTCGCACGCGGATGCCGCCATCGCAACGGCGCTCGCGGCTTGGCTGTCCGATCACCGCTCCGTCGGTGCCATCGTCGGTCAGTCGCAGCTTAAGGGGTACTGGTGACGTTTGTCGTCGCGCTGACGAAAATCGCGCCCATCATCATGCAGTCAGATCGACGAGCGACCCGGCAAAAACGAGGCGCTCATGCGGTGGTCGGGCTTTCCCAAACACTCACCGCCCGCGTACCACAATGTGCCTTAGACGAGCATTTACTCCGCTTGTGCAGTTTGGGATCAGCAAAATCTTGCCTGCCACTACATCTAATAGCAGTGTTGACGAATTATGCGCATTGTTGAGGTTGATTATGGCAGACGCCAAAATTCGGATAAAAGTTGGAACAATGGAAATTGAGTACGAAGGCGATCCTGCTTTCTTGGATGGTGGCATTGAAACACTGCTTGTTACGATGGGAGAATTGAGCAACCACTCGGGCCAATTTGAAGATAGTAAGCAAGACGAGCATGGGCCCGATTACGACGAGGCAGCTGCTACGACACACACCGACAACGGTGGACAGACTTACAACTTTTCGACGAACGCAATTGCAACGCAGTACGATTCAAAGAGCGCAGCTGACTTGCTCCTATGTTCGGTAATTCAGCTGCAAATGGTCCAGGGAAAAGATGGATGCACACGTAAAGAAATAATCGCGGCGATGAAGGAAGCCAATAACTTCTGTAAAGTTAGTATGCGTGGCGGTAATCTTGAAAAAGCTTTTGCTAGTTTGTTGAAAAATAAGAAGCTGAACAAACTACATGGCGGTAAATACTCTCTAACAGCCAGCGAAAAGCAGAACGCAGAGAAACAGCTTGCTGGCCTAGAGTGAACTCAAAAATTGGTTGCACAAAGACCTCGGCAGGTTGGAGAAATTACTACTTGTTTTAGCTAGTTTTGATTGCGCGGTCCAACTGGTAGATATCCGTGAACGGGCCAAGGAAGCGGGTTTTCGTATCCCAACAAAGTGGAACGAGTCCCAAATACTTGGATCGAGCAAAGGAAAAGCTGTGCGTGCTCCTGACGGTTGGGAGTTAACCGACGCAGGCAAGATGCATTTGCGCAATATGGGTGTGTCAAAAGTTAGCCCAGCAGCCATGCAGGTGGCCGTCGATCTTCGGGCGCATCTCGACAATATCACGGATTCCCAAACTCGCGACTTCGTGGAAGAAGCGATCAAGTGTCATGAGGCCGAATTGTATCGGTCGGCAATTGTGATGTCATGGCTTGGCGCGATGGATGTGCTGCATAAACACGTTCACGCAAACCACCTTGCTCCTTTCAACGCCGAAGCTTTCAGGATCGCCGGGAAGAAGTGGAAAAAGGCGGTGACCGCAGATGATCTTGGCAAGATGGGTGAAAGCGATTTCCTCGACCGGCTTGAGGGGTTGTCGATCATCGGCAAGAACGCAAAGGCCCAATTGAAAGCTGCCCTTGACCTAAGAAACGGTTGTGGCCACCCAAACTCACTACACGTAGGCCCAAACAAGTCGGCGGCTCATATCGAGACGCTGCTCCAGAACGTTTTCAGCAAGTTCTAAGTTTCACCTTTGGTCTGCTACATGTTTGCAATTCGGGCTTTTCGCACCTTGTGATAGGTGGATTTGATTGTTTCATAGCCAACTTCCAAATCAAACACTTCTACGTACTTGATCAGTGCCGCCTCAAGTCCGACGTCGGCTTCTCGCCGCCACGCCTCCACCCAATCAAAAATCTGGGCATAGTCGTGTTTGGACTTAGCGCCCAATTTTTTTCGCGGTTTTGCTCGAATGACCGGAACCTCAAGATGTTTGGTCATAGCTAACTCATCGGTTTCGTGCGGATCAAACTCATAGACCTTAGCGCAAAGCCTTTCAAAGTACGGCCTCGCGCCTGCGGGCAGATGTTTAAGGTTCGCAGCTAGGATTGCCCACGCATCGTAAGCGTCAACAGCTTCTTTGTCGGTCAAGTTGAGAATCTCCGGCTTTTGCACAACTGCGTTGGTCTAAGTGCCTTCATATGAATGGTCTCAAGCTGCTGTTCATGATGAAGGCAGCTAACCACAACAGCCATGAAAGGGCTACACTATGACCCACCAAGACAAAAACCTGACCCGCGCACTTGCGATACTTGCGACACACCCCGACCAAGACGACTTCACATGTCGTGGCAACATTATCTCGGTTCGCGGCCAGCGTTTGAATCTCACGCTTGATGATGACCGCGCCGTACTTGAAATACTGATGACGAACGCTGAGTTCGGCTACGCTGTGACCTATTGGGAAATGGCTGCGAAAGAATTGCGTAATATGCAAAACGCTTGGTCCGAAGAAGAACTGGCCAAGAGTGCTGCCTAGAAACAAGCAGTGAACGATTCCGCGTCTATCACTGTCTGAATGTTGCAGAGCTGTTGCAGAGCATAAAAACACAACGATGGTCGCCCTGACTGGCGACCTTCAACGTATTGATATTATTTGGTAAAATGGTGCCCCCACACGGACTCGAACCGCGGACCTATTGATTACAAATCAATTGCTCTACCAGCTGAGCTATAGGGGCAGACCGAAAGCAGCTAAGCTATCAGGTCATGGCGTAATTTAGAAATCCTAAAATGCAATTACTTTGTAACCGCCCTCAGAATTCTCAATATTCGCGACGCATCGTTTAGGCGAGGATGTTCTGTTATGCAATACCGATTAGACGGAAAAATTGCCTTCTTTGCGATCAAATTATCATGACACACCTTTGCGACCCGGCAATAAAAATCTTCTAGATGAACAGCCACCCCAACCGTCTGTTACCAAAGCACGCCCTTTCGTCACCGGCACTGGACGACGTCAGCTGGTCAAGTGATGTGCGACGCCTCGGCAAAGCGTGCACCGGCCTGCCGTCAGAGACGGCTCATCGCGCCTGAAACCGGTGCGACACATGCTGCAAAACCGTTTGGCATACCATTCACGTTGCATGGCGCCGTCGGATACAAGAGAATACGCACGGATGGCCCGACCCGGTCCAGCGGCCCAAGCCATTGGCGGGTAGCCAATGAGCACAGGTTTTGCGAATGGTGAATTTGGGTCGGGAAATCCGGTCAGGCTCTTGCCATTGGCAGAAAATAGCCCAAGGTTGCAGCGTAAAAATAACAAACACGGGGATTCTGAATGAAACCGACAATAGCAACCATGATCGGCGCGCTGCTGCTGACAACCGCAGCACCACTCAGCGCCGAAACACTGCGGTGGGCGCGCTCCGGCGATGCGCTGACGCTTGATCCGCACGCCCAGAACGAAGGGCCGACCCACACGATCCGCCATCAGATGTATGAACCGCTGATCATCCGCGACGTCACCGGCGCGTTTGAGCCTGCATTGGCCACGGACTGGGCGCCCAAGGCCGATGACCCGAATGTATGGGTGTTCAACCTGCGCGAGGGCGTGAGTTTTCACGATGGTGCGGCCTTTACCGCCGAAGACGTGGTATTCAGCTTTGAACGGGCCAAGCAACCCAATTCCGACATGAAGGAACTGATCGGTTCGATCACCGAAGTGCGCGCCGTTGACGATTTCACCGTCGAGATCGTGACCGACGGGCCGAACCCGATTTTGCCGTCGAATCTAACCAACCTGTTCATCATGGACAAGGACTGGACCGAGGCAAACAACACCGTCAGTGTGCAGGATTTCGAGGGTGGCGAGATCACTTTTGCGACCACCAACGTCAACGGCACCGGGCCCTACGTGCTGACCAGCCGCGAGCCGGACGTGAAAACCGTGATGACGCGCAATGACGCCTATTGGGGCATCGATCAGTTCCCGATGGAAGTGACGGAAATCGTCTATACGCCGATCCAGAACGCGGCAACCCGCGTGGCTGCGATGCTTTCGGGTGAAATTGATTTCCTGCAGGACATGCCAGTGCAGGACCTCGTGCGCGTGAATGACGTGGATGGGCTGGTGGTCAAACAAGCACCGCAAAACCGGGTCATCTTCTTTGGGATGAACCAAGGTGCGGATGACATCGAGGCGGATAGCATCGACGGCGCGAACCCGCTGGCCGATGTGCGCGTGCGCAAGGCCATGTCGATGGCGATCAACCGCGATGCAATCCGTCAGGTCGTGATGCGCGGGCAAAGCGCGCCGGCTGGCATGATTGCGCCACCCTTCGTCAATGGCTGGACGGCGGACATGGACGCGGAATCCACAACGGATATTGAAGGCGCTAAGGCATTGATGGCCGAGGCCGGATATGCCGATGGCTTCTCGATCCGGCTGGATTGCCCGAATGACCGCTATGTCAACGACGAAGGCATCTGTCAGGCGGCGGTCGGGATGCTGGGTCAGATCGGCGTCACGGTAAACCTTGATGCCAAACCAAAGGCGCAGCATTTCCCGCTGATCACCGATGGCAAGACCGACTTTTACATGTTGGGCTGGGGCGTGCCGACATATGATTCCGAGTATGTATTCAATTTCCTTGTGCACTCCCGCGAATCTGAAATCGGCACATGGAACGGAACGGGTTTCGCCAATGCGGAACTGGATACCATGATCAAGTCACTGGCCTCCAACACCGATCTGGAAGCCCGCAATGCGGATATCGCCAAAATCTGGCGGGTCGTTCAGGATGAGCAACTGTATATCCCGATCCATCACCAGGTTCTGAACTGGGGTATGGCAGAAAACGTCGGCATTGAGGTTGATCCCGAAGATCAGCCGAAGGTGAAATACTTCACCATGAACTAAACGAAACGCGGCGCGCCCTGCCCTTGGGCGCGCCGCTGTTTGTTTGCTTCAGCGCAGGCCACCGCTTTGGCCCGCTTTAGGGATAGAATGTTACGAAATTTAAGCTTTGCCGCCCTCTTCGCTGTTCTGGCACCTGTTGCGCAGGCGGCTGAATTTACATGGGCCAGCACGACAGACCCGCAAACCATGGACCCGCATGCGGTCAATTCAGCGCCTGTTCTGGGGTTTCTCAACAACGTCTACGAAGGTCTTGTACGGCGCGGTCAGGACATGGCCATCGAACCCGCACTCGCCATAAGCTGGGAAGCGATTGGCGATGGTGAGGGCTGGCGTTTCAACCTGCGCCGCGATGTTACCTTTCAGGATGGGGCTGAGTTCACCGCACAGGACGTGCTGTTTTCCTATGAGCGCGCCGCCAGCGATGCGGCGGATACCAGCAGTTGGTTCGCGCCGGTCTCGGATGTGATCCTTGTCGATGATTTTACGGTCGATTTCATGACCACCGCGCCCAATCCGATCTTTCCCGACAGCATCGCAAACTGGATGATCATGGACAGCGACTGGGCCATGGCAAACGATGCCACCCGCCCGGACAAGGAACGCGGCAACCATGCCACGCTGCATGCCAATGGCACCGGGGCCTTTGCGATCACGAGCCGTGAACCGGGCCTGCGCACCGTGCTTGAACCGCACGCAGGCTGGTGGGGTGCGGCGACCCATAACATCACCCGGGCAGAGTTTACGCCCATCCAGAACCCCGCCACCGCCATCGCGGCATTGCTGTCGGGGGATGTCGATTTCATCAACCCGGTGCCGGTGCAGGATGTCGCGCGCTTGCAGCAGGACACCAATATCAAGGTGATCCAGGGCATCGAGGCGCGTGTGATCATGTTAGGCTTTCCGCATGAGGCAGAAACGTTGAAATATTCTGCGCAGACACCGGACGCCAATCCCTTCACCGACCCGCGCGTGCGCCGCGCCGTGGCCCATGCCATCAACGTGCCCGCGATCCTGCAAACAACGATGCGCGGCAACGCCGAAGCGGTGAACCAATTGGTCAGCCCCGCCATGCGCGGCTATTCCGATGCGCTGGCCGGGCAGCCCCCCTATGACCCCGATGCCGCGCGTGCCCTGTTGGCCGAAGCCGGATATCCGGATGGGTTTTCATTCGGGTTCAAGTGCCCCAATGACCGCTATCTGAATGACGAAGCGGTCTGTCAGGCGATCACGGCCATGCTGGCACAGGTCGGCATGCGCGCCACGCTCGATGCGATGCCCGTGCAGACCTATTGGCCCGAATTGCGCGCGGATAATTACGACATGTATCTGCTGGGCTGGTCGCCCGGCACCTTTGACGCTGAACACCCGATCCGCTTTCTGGCCGCGACCCCGAATGAGGAAAAGCGTCTGGGCAGTTGGAATTTCGGCGGCTATTCTAGTGCGCGCGTCGATGAATTGCTGCCAATGATCCAGTCGGAAATTGACGAGCCTGCGCGTCAGGCGATGCTGGATGAGGTGGCGCAGATCCTGCAGCGGGACACGGCCTATGTGCCACTTTATGTGCAGCCGCTCGTTTGGGGGGCCCGTGCGCATATCGATCTGGTGCAACGGCCCGACAACTTCTTTATTCTGCGCTGGGTTAGCGTTAACTAGGAACATCTGCGGGGCGATCAGGCCCGGCGGCAATTGGGATAGTCACCATCATGCTTGCCTTTATCATCCGGCGTGTCCTGCAATCCGCGCTTGTCTTGCTGATCGTGGGGCTGACGGCTTTTTCGATGTTTCGCTTTATCGGCGATCCGATTGACAACATGCTGGGTCAGGAACGCACGGCGATGGATATCGAACGGCTGCGTGAACAACTGGGCCTCGATCAGTCGTTTCCCGTTCAATATTACAGGTTCCTGCAGGAGGCGGCGCAGGGCAACTTTGGTGTCAGCTATCGTCAGGGACGGCCCGTGGCGGAAATCCTGCTCGAACGCGCGCCCGCCACGCTTGAGCTTGCCGCCGTGTCCGGCATCCTTGCCATCGCTTTTGGCATTGCCTTCGGGGTGTTCACGGCGATCCGGCGCAAGGGGTTCACGGCCAATTTCATCATGTCCGCCTCGCTGATCGGTGTCTCCCTGCCGACGTTTCTGATCGGGATCCTGCTGATCTATATCTTTTCTGTTGAACTAGGATGGCTGCCCAGTTTCGGGCGCGGCGAGGTCGTGCAGATCGGTAATTGGTCCACGGGGCTGCTCACGAGTTCCGGCCTCAAGGCGCTGATCCTGCCCTCCATCACGCTGGGTCTTTATCAGATGACGCTGATCATGCGACTGGTGCGATCCGAGATGCTGGAGGTGCTGCGCCAGGACTACATCCGCTTTGCCCGCGCGCGGGGCCTGCGCGAACGGGCGATCAATTTCCGCCATGCGCTGAAAAATACGATGGTGCCCGTAATCACCGTGATCGGTTTGCAGCTTGGCGCGATCATCGCATTCGCCATCATCACGGAAACAGTGTTCCAATGGCCGGGCGTCGGTCTGTTGTTCATCAACGCTGTGCAATTTGTCGATATCCCCGTTATGGCCGCATACCTCATGCTGATTTCAGTCATGTTTGTCGCGATCAACCTGATCGTGGATATCCTTTATTTCTTTATCGACCCGCGCCTGCGGGTTGACCGTGCGGGAGGGCACTGATGACTGATTTGCCAATAAAGGCGGCAGAGCAATCACGCCTGCGGGTGTTCCTCGACAGCGACGTTTTCTACATGTTCAAGAAATCGCCTGTTGCCGTGGTCTCTTCAATCGTATTCGGCCTCCTTGTGCTCTCAGCTGTTTTTGCCCCGCTGATTGCCCCGACCAACCCGTTCGATCCTTCGTCCCTCAACCTGATGAATGGTTTCACCGGGCCGATGACCCCGAATGCCTTTACCGGAGAGAGCTTTTTGCTGGGCACCGATGATCAGGGGCGGGATGTGTTTTCGACCATTCTTTACGGGATGCGCGTGTCTTTGTTCGTAGGTGTCGCTGCGGTGTTGCTGGCGATGGTGCTGGGCATCACGCTGGGGTTGATTTCCGGCTATGTGGGCGGCTGGACGGAAACCATCATCATGCGCACGGCTGATGTGCAGCTGACCTTTCCCTCGATCCTTGTGGCCATGCTGATTTTCGGCGTCGCCAAGGGGATCACACCGGTCGAATATCGCGACCAGATGGCCATCTGGGTGCTGATCCTCGCCATCGGGCTGGGGGAGTGGGTGCAGTTTGCGCGCGTCGTGCGCGGTGCCACGATGGTGGAAAAGCGCAAGGAATACGTCGAAGCAGCCCGTCTTATTGGCCGCACGCCTTTTGCCATCATGCTGCGGCACATCCTGCCCAATGTCCTGTCGCCCGTTCTGGTGATCGCCACAATCACGCTGGCGCTTGCGATTATCGCCGAGGCCACGCTGAGTTTTCTGGGCGTGGGCGCACCCGCCACACAACCCTCGCTGGGGACACTGATCCGCATTGGTCAGGGGTTCCTGTTCTCGGGTGAGTGGTGGATTTTGCTCTTCCCTGCCGTGACGCTTCTGGCACTCGCGCTCAGTGTCAACCTGCTGGGCGACTGGCTGCGCGATGCGCTGAACCCGAGGTTACGCTGATGTCGGATGCTGTCTTGTCGATCCGGGGATTGTCGGTCGAAATCCCCAACCGCAGCGGAACGGTCAAACCGGTGGACGGTGTCAGTTATGACATCCATGCTGGCGAAATACTCGGCGTTGTGGGTGAAAGTGGTGCTGGAAAATCCATGGCGGGGAATGCCGTGATTGGTCTGCTGACGCCGCCTGCGCATGTGGCAGCCGGTGAGATTTGGCTGAATGGCACCCGCATTGATGGTCTTGAAGGCGAAGAGATGCGCCGGTTGCGCGGCAAGCAGATCGGCATGGTGTTTCAGGACCCCCTCACCTCTTTGAACCCCCTGCTCAGCATCGGCGATCAGCTGACCGAAACCATATTGACCCACCTCGATGTGAGCCGCAGCGAGGCACACAAGCGCGCGGTTGCGGCATTGGAAGAGGTCGGCATCCCCGGGGCCGCCGAACGCATCGACAGCTATCCGCATGAATTCAGCGGTGGTATGCGCCAGCGCGTGGTGATCGCCTTGGCTCTATGTGCCGAGCCGTCCCTGATCATCGCAGATGAGCCCACGACCGCGCTCGATGTCTCCGTGCAGGCGCAAATCATCGCCCTTCTCAAGCGGCTCTGTCGTGAACGTGGCACGGCGGTGATGCTGATCACTCATGATATGGGCGTGATTGCCGAAGCCGCCGACCGTGTGGCCGTCATGTACGCGGGTCGGCTTGCGGAACTGGGCAGCGTGCGCAATGTCCTCACTGCCCCCCGCCATCCTTATACCTTTGGCCTGATGGCCTCGACCCCGCTTGCCTCACAGGGCAAGGCCCGATTGCACCAGATCGAAGGCGCGATGCCCCGGCTGAACAAAGTCCCCGAGGGCTGTGCGTTTCATCCCCGTTGCGCCTATGCGCAAGCCAAATGCAGCGCCGCCCCGAGGCCGCAGATCACGGATGGTGCTGCGGCGTGTTGGTTCCCGATGGCCGCACAAAAGGTATCCTGATGTCCCTGATTTCCGTCAAATCCCTCACCCGCGTCTTTGACGTCTCAAAGCCTTGGTTGAACCGCGTGCTGGAACGGCGCCCCAAATCCCTGCTGACGGCCGTCTCGGAGGTGGATTTCGAAGTCGCAGCACGCAGCACCTACGCGCTGGTCGGCGAAAGCGGGTCCGGCAAGTCCACCATCGGGCGCATGCTGGTCGGGCTTTTGACCCCCACCGCCGGCACGGTCGAGATCAACGGCGTCAACCTTGCCAGTGAAACGGACGCGGGCAAGATCGATGTGATCCGCTCTGACATTCAGATGATTTTCCAGGACCCATTCGCCTCGCTCAACCCGCGCTGGCGCGTGCGCGACATCATTGTGGAACCTGTGGTGGCACGGGGGGGTAACGCGGACGGTCTGGCGGAAAAACTGCTCGAACAAGTGGGCCTGTCCGCTCTGGATGCGGGCAAATTCCCCCATGAGTTCTCAGGTGGTCAACGCCAGCGGATATGCATCGCACGGGCCTTGTCATCCGAACCCAAACTGATCGTCTGCGATGAGCCGACATCCGCACTTGATGTCTCCGTTCAGGCGCAGGTCCTGAACCTGATGAGCGATCTGAAGGATAATTTCGGCCTGACTTACGTGCTGATCAGCCATGATCTGACGGTTGTGCAGCATATGGCGGATCGCATCGGTGTGCTCTACCTCGGCCGCCTCGTCGAAGAAGCCAGCCCGGAGGATCTGTTTGCCAACCCGAAACATCCCTATACGCAAATGCTGCTCGCAGCCGCGCCAAGCATGACCGCCTTTGGTCGCGAGGCCGCCCTGCCCGAGGGCGAAATACCGGACCCCATCAACCCACCGGCCGGATGTGCCTTTCACCCGCGGTGCCCAATTGCCACCGACATCTGCAAAACGCAACGCCCTGCCATGCGGACACTGAACAATACCCGTGTGGCCTGCCATCTGGCGGAATAGCCTGTCACATTTTTTCGATACACGGCGTGATGGCCCGTGGCCCCGCCGCCGAAACGTTCGATGCCCTCTCAAGCAGACCCGTAAGGGGTGCGGGCAGTCCACAAACTGCCAGTAGGCTGGCGAAAAGAGAGCACGCTTGCCTATTGCTACACATAGATCGGTGCGTTAACTGGCACGGTGTTTGGAGTGCCAATGCGGCTGGCAACGCCGACACCCCCTTGAACCACACCAATGTGAGCTGAGAAAATATGAAAAACTCCAATCGCGATCGCTTTGACGGACGCTTGAAAAATGCATCCGAAGCAAAAAAGGACCTGCTTAAACGGTTCAAGGCTGCTGCAAGCGACCCGGAGAGGCTGGCAAAGCTAGCTGAGAGAGACGAATTGGCTGTGGCGCGCGAGGCAGAACGCAAGGCCGATGCAGAAAAGCTGCGTCAGGAACAAGAGGCTCTCGCGCTGCAACAAGCCGCGGATGCCGAGCGGGAGGCCGCGCAATCGGTAGAGCGCGAAGCGGCGCTTGCGGCGGAGCGTGCCAAGGCCGCAGAAAAAGAACTTGAGGATTTTGCAGCGCTCGAGGCCGAGCGTAAGGCAGAGCGCGACCGTCGCTACGCTGCAAGACGCGCCCGCAAACGCTGATTTGACGGGCCCGCCTGCCCGTCTGAGGCTGCAGATGACAAACCCAAACATGATCAATGCGGGGACAGGGGCCTGTGAAAGCGGGCAACGAAACACTGGCTAACTACGGTGATTTCTTTCAAACGCTGCATATGTCGGGCGGGGAATTTCACCTGACCGCTTTGATAATTTCAGACGGCGAAGCACAGCGTGACACCTCCAGTCAGTTGACTCTGATTTGATGTAAAAGCACGCGATCAAATGCCTTTTGACAACGGGAATTTCAGAGAAAATTAGAGCTTTGATGGGAAATCTGCTGGCCGGAGCAGAGGGGAAACTCATGAGTTCACAGATCAGCACGACGTATATCGTATCATTCCCGGAATGGGGTCCAGTGTGGAATGCGTCCTGTGGTCTGTCGACACGAGGTCAGTGCATATGACACCTGAGAACAATGTCCCGATCCACCTTGATCCCAACCGCGCATTTCATCTTGAAAATGTATCGGCGCTACAGCGGTTCAAGATCCTCGATAGCGCCCCCGAAGCTGCCTTTGATCATATAGTTGAAATCGCCTCACGTGTGTTTTCGGTCCCCATTGTTCTTGTTTCCTTGATCGACCTTAACCGACAGTGGTTCAAGGCAAAGGTCGGATTGGATTTGTGCGAGACGAACCTTGATGTTTCGTTCTGCACGTACGCCGTGCGCCAGAACGATGTGATGGTCATCCCTGATGCAACCAAAGATATTAGGTTCGCGAATAACGAACTTGTAAAAGCGCCCGACGGCATTCGCTTTTATGCAGGCGCGCCGTTGCGCACGACGGACGGTTTCGTCGTAGGGACGTTATGTCTGGTTGATGGGGTTCCGCATCTGGACTTTGGATCGGAAGACCGCGCACTCCTTGCGAAACTGGCGGTTCTTGTTGTGGACCTGATGGAAGGCCGTGCGAGCCACCAGGCGAGTTTGGAGGCAAAAAGCAAGCTGGAGGATTTCACGACGGCATCGCTGGATATTTTCTGGGAAACGGATGTCGAGCATCGATTTACCCGGTTGTCCTCCGAAACAATGCTTGGCGTGTCCGCGAGCGCCAATCCTTGGGATGCTGGGCTTGAAAGCATGGTGGGGCACAAAAGATGGGACATCCTGAACGTGGATACGACCCGCGAGCCATGGCGATCTCACCTACAACTGCTGGACGCCCGAAAGCCCTTTCGCGACTTGCGTTATGCCAAGGAATTTGACGGAAAACTCATGCATTTTTCCGTCAGCGGCCGCCCTGTTTTCGACAAGGACGGCACGTTTCTTGGCTATCGGGGTGCAACACAGAATGTCACGGAGCAGGAACAGTCCCGACTTGAGGCGGAGCGGCTGGCCAATTCGGACCCGCTTACAGGCCTTGCCAACCGCCGCTGTTGGAACACCGCGCTGCGCGACCGACTGAACGTGGACAAGGTGCCACCCACTGGCATTTTGCTGTTTGATGTAGACCGCTTCAAGGACATAAACGACGCGCTCGGACATGCGGTCGGTGATCGTCTGCTAATCGATATCGCAAAACGAATTGTGAACTGTTCGGTGAAAACATCGCTGGCAGCGCGCTTGGGAGGAGATGAGTTTGCGCTCTTAATCGAGGGCACGAACGAGGAAACAGTGCGCTCGGCCGATTGCATCTTGCAGGCCATGACACGGCCGTTCGAGATTGATGGGCATAACCTGCACGTTGAGCTGTCGATTGGCATAAAGCTTGTGGGCCCTCAGGAACACGAATGCGATCGGATCATGGTCGATGCGGATTTGGCGCTGCGCACGGCCAAGCTCCAAGGACGGCGTCGGCACGTCGTTTATGACCCAAGCATGCGCAAGGAAAACGACAGTCGCATAACTCTCACGGCGCAGTTTGAACGGGCATTGCAGAATAACGAGTTCGAGCTGCATTTTCAGCCTCAAATGCGGCTTTCAAACGATACTATTGTCGGCGTCGAGAGTCTGCTTCGTTGGAATCACCCTGAACGGGGGTTGCTGTATCCCAACCAGTTCCTGAATGCGCTTGAAACATCCGCTTTTGACATTCCAGCCGGTCAGCAAGTGATCGATCTTGCCTGCAAACAAGCGCGGATATGGCAGGATCTCGGCACACCGGTACGCGTCGGGATCAATGTGTCTGCCAGCCAGCTTTATGGGGATAACCTGCCCAAGGTTCTAGACGATGCGATGACCCGGCATGGAACCGCTGCCACGATGATCGAAGTGGAGGTGACCGAGCGTGTCGCCTTGGGGAACGTGGAGAAAATCACCTCTGTGCTGGAGGCCATTCGCGAATTGGGCATAACAATTGCGTTTGACGATTTTGGGACTGGATTTGCATCCCTCAGTTCTTTGATGCAATTTCCATTGGACAGGGTCAAAGTCGATCAACGTTTTATAACAGATCTGCATAAAAACCCGGCCAATACGCGATTGACAAGCGGCTTGATACGCCTTTGTCACAGCCTCGGTTTTGAAGTCATAGCTGAAGGCGTGGAAAAGCACGCACATGAGACGTTCCTGCGCAAGCAGAACTGCGATGAAGTTCAAGGCTATCTTTACAGCAAACCTGTAGACGCACGGCAAACAACAGACTTCCTGATTAAAGGCAAACGGGCGCAAGAAAAGAGGAAACAGACAGGCTAACAGCCTACCGTGTTGATACGCATGCGCAGCAAGACATGCCGAAAAGATCGCTGCGTTTGCCAAGGCCGTTCGTGCTCGCATCAGAATACACGCCTGCCCGGCTTTTGACGTCGTTTACCATTGTGGGAGGCATGCGTCAATGACGTCGCTTTTTGCCAAAAGTAATTCCGGATCAGCTTCGGTAAACACCGTCGGCGCCCGCGATCCGCGGTGCAATACTCTGAAAGGCAATGACCGGGTCTGGACGCATCAAATACCGTTTATTGCGGTGGCTTCAGGCCCAACTTTCGCTATTAGACACCGCGCAATGATGTATGGGCTCGTTTGCGCGACAGCCTATATCTCATCAACTCTGCACATTCATCCGGTAAGGGCTGCGGATCAGTGTTCTCTGCGTGCGCTTCATGTAAATGCTGCGATCAATTTATTCGCAGCCGCGCGCCGAACCCACCCGCATCACTGCCGTGTATCTCCTCTTTGGTGCGGTACATGATACCAAGATAGCAGCATCAAACACGACAGGCCCGGTGGGGCCAGTCAGGACGATGCCTTGACCCTAACCTTTAGAGCCGTGCCAACTGATCGCAGCCCGATAGGCTAAGCGCGCTCGAGGAACCGCACCGCAACAAATGATGTGTAGATCATTGATTCAACGTCAGCGACTCACTGAAAGTTGACGTTTGTTTCCGTTTTGAAAACAATTGGTAAATTTTTCATTAGTTAACGCCCTTTAAACGAACAATTAATCAAAATGCTTCAAAATCGTCGAAATTAGGAGGGTTGTGGTGTTATGAAAGGGGGGCTAAGTGAGTCGAGTTGTAAATAGTTTAAAAGAGTTAAATATGGTACGTTATGTAATGTTTGCCGCTTGTGCAGCGGCTCTATGCGCGACGTCGTCCGTCGCAAGCACAATTTCCGGAGACTTCAGCGGTACGATATCGGACCCACGCGGGACCCATACGACACCGATAAGAATAGAGGGTCAGAACACTGACACCTTGTATTGGGGCACTCCAAACAGCACCGCGAAAAAAGTAAACAAGTCAGATTCCAGTGTGCTGTCTGTGCATGGGCAATCATTCGACCATAAGGTTTCTGAGTCAGGCGAAATCCTGCTGGGATCGATTTCATGGGTAAACCACTCCAATTGGTTCGCTGGACGGAGATGGAGCAGCGTGTTGTCACTGGACTTGGACTTCGACACAATCGGTGGCGGTGAATCTCGCTCCGTGCAGGTTGGCTTCAACACATACAATTCTATCGACGGTTCGGTAGATACCAGCAAGAACGAAAGAACCGGCAACAGCCCTGATGAGATCAGCGGCTTTTATATAGATACGTCAAATCTCAATCTTCCCATTGCGCTGGATGGCGGGATTAAGGTCATGGACATATTTTTCCGTCTGGACGATGCAGGCACGCCCGGCACCCAAACGGGTTTCCTCCACAATGGACAGGCATCTGGCAGCACCTACGATCAGTCCACAGGTTTGTGGGTAAACCGTGAAGGTGGCAGTTCGACGATAGGCGTTTACGCCTCTGTTGCAGCCGTTCCGTTGCCTGCAGGGCTATGGCTGATGTTGTCGGGTTTTGGCAGCTTTTTGCTGGCACGGCGCTTCAAACAAAAAACCGCATAAAACGCGAGGCGGTTGCTCATGTAACTGTCCGAAACCAAGCGTTTTCACCGTGAGAACGCAGACACATTCAGATCGCCCACACACACTTGATGGGGCATGGTTCCAACTGACGCATCGTCAATACCACGCCCCCCACCCACAAATACGACCCGAAAGGTAATTAAAATGAGAATCTCTGTTTACTCAAAAGCCGCCGTTTTGTCCTCAGCCCTCCTGCTTGCCTCTATGGCTTCGGCAAGCGCAGAGCAGACCAACAGATGGGATATGTGCAACTGGGAGAAAATTCCTGCGAATGTAGTCCAACGGATTACCAATCGCGCAGACTATGATGACATTTTGCGGCGCATGTTTGAGTCCTGCCCTGACAGCGCATTGTCGCTCACAGATCGGCCAACCGCTACGATCTCAACCAGCCCAGGCACGCCCGGAGATCGTGGAGATTCTTCCGATGGTCAAAACGGTGGACAGACCGGAAACCCGGGTAATGGTCCGAGTGGTGGTGACGGCAGCGGACTTCCTGGGTAACTCAGATTTACGCCGGCGCGCTTATCGCTGGAAATAAAAAGGGGCACACAAATACAAACATTTGTGTGCCCCTTTTTTTGCATCACGGAACGTGAACTCTTACCTTTAACGAGAGGCGGTCGGCCGGTCCGAAATAACGCCGCCCGCGAGAACTGCATCCCAGCGGCTTAGCGACTTGGGGTTCTGGAGTTTCAGAAACGTATAGCCGGTTTCTTTCCAAGGCTTGACCTTATTGGTCAGATTATCGAGCACCAGATCACCGCTCTTTGTTCGCAATACCAAAACTGCATGGCTTTTCAACTTACGGTCAAGAACGGTCGCGATCAAAAGCAATTTGGATGGAACGCCTCGTTCGACCAGCATTTTCTTTTTCAGTAGCACCAGATCTTCGCAATCTCCGCCACGGTATGATGGCAATGCCCAATACTCTTCCTTGCCGTATTGGCGCAGGTCTTCGATCTCTCGAACCTCCTTGTTCACGGCCCGGTTTACAGATTTTGCGAGCTCCAATTGCTTGGATGTGAGTGTAGAGCCCGTTCCTGACATAGAACAAACCCAATCATATCGTGCGCACAATCCGTTAAACCCGGACGGCGCTTTCACCGGCTTCTGAGCCACAAGAAACGCGCTGCCTCCATTCCCAGCCGCAGCGACCGGTATAGTGCTCAGCGCGAGCGCAACCCCAACTGCTAAACCCAGCAACAACCCTTTCGCGTTATCTCGTCCAAGGGCAACACTGCGCGCGATCGATAGGTTCTCGGTCGCGCCGAGGCGTTCAATCATTTTTGCTGATCGGTTCTGCTGAAACGGCACAAAAGTTCCCCTTACCAGTGATCTTAACGTTTATTAATATGCTAGTCTAATCGGGTGGGAAAGTGTTAAGAATGTGCCCAATCTGCGGATGAATTGTTAAAATACGCAATGAATTGCCTGCTTTCTCACGTTCAGTACCGCGATAGGTTAACCGTGACGTGCGACACAATCAAAAGTGGCCGTTCGACACCATGGGTTTTGAAACCAGAAAATACTGAGAGAACACTGGGACGCATGCAGCACCGATGCCGCGCGCCTCGCTACCGACCTGCCCCGCAAGTATGTTCGGAAGAATAAGACCTCGGCTATCTTCTTTGCCTACATAAGCCGCGACGGCCTCAACCAACGCGCTGCGCACCCAGTCCGGAAAATAACCGTCGATCAAAACAGATTCAAAATCGATAACCGAACAGGCTGAAATGCAGGCCTGCGCGATGCCATGTGCGGTCTCATCTATCCAGGGAGCGACGTGCGTGCTGAATTTATCCCAGTCCTGAGGCTGCGACCAGAGCTGTTTAGGATCGTGGCCCGTTTGTGTCAGCCGTGTTTCAAGGACATGAAGGGAGGCCACATCCAGCAGCTGCCGCGTCTGCCCGGCCTTATTACCGACCCGAAGTGGCCCAAACGCCCCCGCATTTCCCAGCTTGCCTTCATAGACCGAATTTCCAAGCACGATGCCACCACCGATGAAAGTCGACACGAAAAAGTAGGCGAAATTGTCCATGGCCTTGCCACGACCATAGATTTGTTCGGCCCAGCACGCGCTGGTCGCGTCATTCACCATGTAAAGCGGCAAATCGGTGAATTGCGCCACTTCGCTTTCAAAAGATACATCTTTCCACGACAGAAACTCCTCGGGCGTATTGCCGTCCGAAGCGCCCCATTTCCAGATTTCAAACGGGGCGGCGATCCCAATACCACAGAGTTTGCCGGCAAGTTCCGGGCCGATGTGTCCCACCCCATCAGAAAATGCATCCCGGAAGAACGCAAACACCTCATGCGGCAAGGCCAGATCATACTGGATGTGTTTTCTGAACAAGATCTGCCCGTTCAGGTCGGTCAGCAACACATCACTGCCGCGTCGACCCAATTTACATCCAACTGAAATTGCACCCTTTGGATTCAACGCCATCGGAACAGATGGTTTACCCACGCGCCCCTTGGAGGGACGTCCCTTGGTGACCAAACCGTCACCCTCAAGTTTGCGCAGAATAACGGAGACTGTTTGCGCCGAGAGCTTTGTCTTTCGGGCAATCTCGCTGCCTGGCAAATCCCCGTGGCGATGCAATACCGACAGTATCAATCGCTCGTTGTAATCGCGCAGCCCCTTTTGATTGGCCCCGTGATTCAACGCCCTGATGACAGGTGACTGGGTCATCCCGCTCCCTCGCATTACCCGAAGTAAGCTGCAGGAGTGGAGTTAATAAATCAAGTTTACTTATTAATTGACACGCGCTGCGAATTAGAGCACCGTCCGGCGTCAAGCACGTCACACAACGTGTTCACACAATGGTTTGGGAGGATCACATGAAAAGATTTATTGCTGGCACCGCACTCGCTCTGATTGCATCTGCAAGTACTGCCGCCGCGGACGGGCATTCGGTTTCCGCCTGTCTGATTACCAAAACAGATACGAACCCTTTCTTCGTTAAAATGCGCGAAGGTGCCGCCGCCAAGGCGGAAGAACTGGGGATCACGCTGAACTCTTATGCCGGTAAAGTGGATGGCGACCATGAAACGCAGGTCGCAGCCATCGAAACCTGCATTGCCAACGGCGCGAACGGTATCCTGCTCACAGCGTCCGATACATCCTCGATTGTCCCTGCGGTACAGCAGGCGCGGGATGCGGGCTTGCTGGTTATCGCACTGGACACACCACTGGAGCCAATCGATTCTGCGGATATGACATTCGCCACGGATAACTTCCTCGCGGGTGAGTTGATCGGCAAATGGGCGGCTGCGTCCCTCGGTGATGCCGCTGCAACGGCGAAGATCGGCATGCTGGATCTGGCGGTGAGCCAACCATCCGTAGGTGTTCTGCGCGATCAGGGCTTCATGACCGGTTTCGGAATCGACGTCAAAGACCCGAACCGCTGGGGCGATGAAGAAGACCCACGGATCGTTGGCCATGATGTGACGGCCGGGAACGAAGAAGGCGGACGTCGCGCCATGGAAAACCTGCTCGCCAAGGACCCGATGATCAACGTGGTCTACACGATCAACGAACCTGCGGCAGCGGGGGCCTATGAAGCCTTGAAATCAATTGGCCGGGAAAATGACGTCCTGATCGTCTCCGTCGATGGTGGCTGCCCCGGCGTGCAGAACGTGGCGGACGGGGTGATCGGTGCAACGTCTCAGCAATATCCGCTGCTGATGGCTTCAAAAGGCATCGAAGCGATTGCCAACTGGGCCAAGGATGGCAGCAAGCCAGAGGCGACAGAAGGCAAAGGGTTCTTTGACACCGGCGTCGCACTTGTCACGGACCAGCCTGTAGATGGTGTGGAGAGCATCGATACCAAAGAAGGCATGGACCTTTGCTGGGGTTGATCCTGCAGCCGCAATAATCTCAATTCACGTTAGAGGGGGGCGCGTTTTAACCCGCCCCCCTTGGTTGTTTTAAACCAGATGTCACGGCATCTCAAAAGGAGAGCCAACAATGTCCGGACCCGACAATTACGAAGCCGCCAGCGCAGATGCTGCGAATGAGATTGCCTCGTTCGATACGGGCAGCAAGGGGTTTGTCAGCCGTTTTCATCATGCGCTGCACACGACCCCTGCCCTCGTGCCCCTGATTGTCTTGCTTGCGTCAATTGCCATCTTTGGCGTTCTGCTGGGCACAAAGTTCTTTTCCCCCTTCGCGCTGACACTGATCCTGCAACAGGTCCAGATCGTCGGGATCGTTGCCGCTGCGCAAAGCCTGGTGATCCTGACCGCCGGTATTGACCTGAGCGTCGGGGCCATCGCGGTGATTTCATCCGTGGTCATGGGACAATTCAGTTTTCGCTATGGACTGCCCGTCGAAGTCGCGATTGTGTGCGGTCTGGCCTTTGGCACGATGATTGGTGCTGTGAATGGCTGGCTGATTGCCGTTATGAAACTGCCCCCCTTCATTGTGACGCTGGGCATGTGGCAAATCGTGCTGGCGGCCAACTTCCTTTATTCCGCAAATGAAACGATCCGAAGTCAGGACATCGCGGAACAAGCCCCTTTGCTGCAATTGATGGGCACGAAATTCAACATTGGCGGTGCCATCTTTACCTTCGGGGTTGTGTTTATGCTCCTCCTCGTTCTTGTGCTGGCCTATGTTTTGAAACACACCGCCTGGGGCCGCCACGTCTATGCGGTGGGCGATGATCCTGAAGCCGCCGCCCTGTCTGGTGTGAACGTCAAGAAGACGCTGATTTCAGTCTATGCGCTGGCCGGTTTGATCTGTGCCTTTGCCGGATGGGCGCTGATCGGGCGGATCGGCTCGGTCTCGCCCACATCGGGACAGCTTTTGAACATCGAAAGCATCACAGCCGTGGTGATCGGGGGTATTTCACTCTTTGGCGGGCGTGGGTCGATCCTCGGCACGTTCTTTGGGGCGCTGATTGTTGGGGTGTTCACCCTTGGGTTACGTTTGCTCGGCGCCGATGCGCAATGGACGTTCCTGCTGATTGGCGCGCTGATTATCGCCGCTGTTGCGGTAGACCAATGGATCAGGAAGGTGGCCGCGTAATGGAACCGATTTTAAAGGGCCGCGGGCTGGTCAAACGCTACGGCAAGGTCACAGCCCTTGATCACTGCGATTTTGACCTGATGCCGGGCGAGATATTGGCCGTCATCGGGGACAATGGCGCGGGCAAAAGCACGTTGATCAAAGCGGTCTCAGGTGCCGTAACACCGGATGAAGGCGTCGTGGAACTGGAAGGCGCGCAGGTCCGGTTCAACTCGCCCATCGACGCACGCAATGCGGGGATTGAGACGGTATATCAAACACTTGCCATGTCACCTGCCCTGTCTATTGCCGATAATATGTTCATGGGACGCGAGCTGCGCAAACCGGGATTTCGCGGCAGCGTGCTACGCCAGCTTGACCGCAAAAAGATGGAAGAGATCGCGCGCGAAAAGCTGACCGAACTGGGGTTGATGACGATCCAGAACATCAATCAGGCGGTCGAAACGCTCTCGGGTGGACAACGTCAGGGTGTGGCGGTTGCACGCGCTGCGGCGTTTGGTTCCAAGGTCATCATTCTGGACGAGCCGACCGCCGCCCTTGGCGTCAAAGAAAGCCGCCGCGTGCTGGAGCTCATTCAGGACGTCAAAAGCCGGGGCATCCCGATCATCCTGATCAGTCACAACATGCCGCATGTCTTTGAGGTGGCAGACCGCATTCACGTGCACCGTCTGGGCAAACGCCTCTGTGTTGTTGACCCCAAAGATCACTCCATGTCGGATGCCGTGGCCTATATGACCGGGGCCACCGTGCCGGACGGAGCCCATGCAGCTTGACTGGGATGTAGAGGCGCTCGCCACGCGGATCACGGCGCTGCCCTTTCGCAACAAAAGGCGGCTGATTGCTTTAGCGGGTCCGCCTGCAAGTGGGAAATCAACGCTGGCGCATGCATTGGCAGATCACCTGCCCAACAGCTGCGCGCTGCCGATGGACGGGTTTCATCTCGACAATAGAATACTGCGGGAACGCGGGTTGATCGCGCGCAAAGGCGCGCCCGAAACCTTTGATGTTGCAGGACTGCAGCACTTGTTGCAGCGCTTACAAAACGAAGACGACGTCGTTTACCCGCTCTTCGACCGCCATCTTGATTGCGCCGTGGCAGGCGCTGGCATCGCTGAGGCCAGCGCGACCACCGTCATTGTCGAAGGCAACTACCTGCTTCTGGACGCCCCCTATTGGCGCGATTTACGCGCCCTATGGGATTTCGCCGTCTATGTGTCCGTCTCACCCGATGTTTTGCGCGACCGCCTGCTAACCCGTTGGCACGATCATGGGTTTTCACGTGAGGATGCGCAGGCAAAGGTCGAACAAAACGATATGCCGAACGCTGAAACCACACGTAACGCGTTGCTGACCCCTGATTGCATTATACACGAGAAACCGGCCCCTTAGACCGTGCCCCATGCACGACGGTCTATTTGTACGTGGTGTCGGCAATTTTCAACAGGTCATCGAAAACAGCATTCCCACCAGCGATCACGCGGCCACCCTGTGCAATCATCTGGTTAGCACTTTGATCCTCGATCTGCCCACCGGCTTCGGCAATCAGCAACTGGCCGGCCAAACAATCCCATGCGTTCATGTGCTCTTCGATGTAGCCAAGCAACCGACCCGACGCCACATAGGCCAGCGACAGCGCGCCGGACGCATTGCGGTGAAAAACGCCACCCTTTTCCAGAATGGCCAGCACCACATCGGCAGAGGCCTGCGCGGAAATCCGGCTTGAATAGCCGGTGCCAACGGTCCCACGGGTAATCGGCGCGTCGCTCGCACAGGCCATAGGCGCACCATTCAGAGTGGCCCCCGCGCCGCGATTGGCCACAAACATCTCGTTATGCACGGGATCAAAAATCACACCGATCTGCGTTTTGTCTTCGAACACGACAGCCAAGACGACTGTCCAAGCGGGAATGCCGGAGATGAAATTTGTGGTCCCGTCAATCGGGTCAATGACCCATGTATAGCCCGTCGATGATGGTTTTGGCGCGTCTTCTTCGCCGACAATGCCATCGTCCGGGAAAGCGGCAATAATCATGTTGCGGATGTGCGTTTCGACCGCCTTGTCAGCCTCAGACACAAAATCCTGTGGGCCTTTGTCTTCGATGACGAGGGACCCGAGACGCCGATAGTACTCCAGCGCCAGTTCGCCCCCGATCCGCGCAATTTCAACGGCTGCCTGACTTCGGTTGTTCACGGTCACTCTCCTTAAATTCGTTTGGCGCGACACTTACAGTGAATAGCCCTGCAGTCCACCGTTTATCCGCTGAAATCAAAGAGGTTTTACCACTCGGCGGGGTCTTGCCGATCCGCACTGCATGTACCGATGTCACCCCATCGTCGAGGTCACGACACGCCGGGCGATATCCTCAAGGAGAGGCTCCAGATCCACAGTCACTCTTTTTTCGGTCAGCTTGCCGTCAATTGTCAAAAAAGACAGACCATGCACGAAGCTCCACAACAGAAACGCCTGATGCTCGTCCTGCGGGGACACCTCGTCCGCCCCACGGCACCGCGCCACTTCTTTTTTGACGACCAAAAACGTGTCATCACCCATCTCGACGAGATCACTGTGATCCCCGTGGTCTTCGGACAGGCCAAACATCAGGCGAAAAACACCCGGTTCGGCCACAGCGAAATTGACATAGACCCGGCCCATACCAACGATGCGTCCCAAAGTGCCGGGCTCGTATTTCTGCAATTCAGCGAGAAGCTGTTCGCGCTGGCGCACCATTCCTTCCATGGCGACCGCGCGCAGCATACCGCTTTTATCCGCGAAATGCTTGTAGGGAGCCGCCGTGGACACACCGGCACGACGACACGCCTCGGACACCGAAAAATGATCCGGTCCTTTTTCCTCGACAAGGGCGCGTGTGGCTTCAATCAGCTGAGACCTGAGATCCCCGTGATGATAACTATCTCGTTTTCCGGCATTTTTACTCTGTTCCATGATCCATTCTTTTTCAGAATACGTAACCCTTGTCAAAGTAAGAGACTCTAACATATGTTAGAGGTGCTAACTTAGGTGAGGTTTCATATGGCCCGTACAACAAAACAGACGTGGACGATGAAGGTGCTGAATTTAATGACGCGCATGATCCTGACCGTCAGTGTCATTGGTATTGCAGGCATTGCCGTCGTTATGGGCGTCGGCCTGTTGAGCGACCGAGCGGGCGCTGTGCCGGAACCGGACGCCGCGCTCCCCCTGCCCGTTCAGGTTCAAACAATCGACATGAAACAGGGCTATACTACGCCACGTCGCTTTACGGGGCAGATCGAAGCGCGCGCAGATGTGTCCCTGTCCTTTGAGCTTGGCGGACGCATCGTCAGCCTGTCGGTCGATGAGGGCGACAGTATCGCAGCGGGGCAGGAAATTGCCCGTCTTGATACGGATCTGCTTGATGCTGAGGCGACGCGGCTCAGCGCGTCCCGTGGGGCGGTTGCCGCGCAATTGAGTTCGGCAGAGGCCCGTTTGACACGCGCCGTTGAACTGCAAAGACAGGGTTTCACCAGTCAGGCCGGGCTCGATGATGCATTGGCCGCGCGCGATGAGCTGACCAGCCGCATCGCCGAGACTGATGCCGCACTGAAATCGGTGCAGATCAATCTTGAGAAATCAGTGATCTATGCGCCCTTCGATGGGCAGGTCGGGGCACAAAACGTGGACGCTGCCGAGACGATTCAGGCCGGTCAACCTATTGTCCGATTGATGGAAACCTCCGCCCCTGAACTGCGGGTCGGCCTGCCCCTCGACATCGCGGCGGATGAACTCAGATCAGTGGAAGTATCCTTTGGAGAGCAGATTCTGCCCGCATATTTATCGCGTATCCGGCCTGACATTGATCCTGTAACGAGGACACGCACCGCGTTGTTTGCGCTGGAGGGGCCGGGCAATATGCTGTTCGGGCAAAGCGCGTCGCTGGTTTTGCGATCAGAGATCTCGGCGCAAGGCGCATGGGTGCCTGTCGATGCGCTGCAATCCGGTGAGGGCAGCGTTTGGACACTGATGCTGGTGGTCGAGGACAAGCTGGCACCGGCAGCCGTGGAAATCCTTCATATTGAAGACCAGCGCGCCTTTGTGCGCGGCACATTCGAGCAGGGCAGCGTTTTCGTCACCACAGGCGCGCACCGCGTGGTGCCCGGCCAGACCGTCAGCATTCTGGCGCAGAAGGGTTAACGCGTGGAAACGCTGACCTTTCGCCACCCCCGGCTTGTCGCACTGATCATTCTGGTCCTTGTCTCGGCTGGATTGTCTTCGTTCCTGTCGCTGGGCCGTCAGGAAGACCCGACCATCACCAACCTCTTTGCGACGATCACGACCCCCTTTCCCGGCGCCGACCCCGCGCGCGTTGAAACATTGGTCACGGCGGAAATCGAAGAAGAGTTACGTGAGATTGCCGAAGTGGATGTGATCGAATCCGTGTCACGATCCGGAGTTTCGGTTGTCTCTGTTGAGTTGTTGCAAACGCTTGATGAGGCCACGATCGAACAGGTCTGGTCCGAGGCGCGGGATGCGGTTGAGGACGCCCGCCGCACTTTTCCTGCCGGTGTCGAAGCCTCAGAATTCAACGCCGAAGGCATCTCCGCCTATTCTGCCGTTGTCGCAGTTACGTCGGATCATGATGGCGTGCCCGCCTCGATCCTGCACGATCATGCAGAGGCGCTCGCGGACCGGCTGCGCACGATCCCCTCGACGCGTGCCGTCGATCTATTTGGCGAACCGGAGGACGAAATCCGCGTTGAGGTTGACCCCCAGCAGGCCGTTGCACTGGGTCTGACCGCATCGGATATCTCAGCACGTATCGCCGCCGCCGATGGCAAGGTGCAGGCGGGGCGGTTGCAGAACAGGGACGTTGATCTGACCATCAACATCTCGGGCGAGATCGAAACGCTGGACCGGCTCGGCTCTGTCGTTTTGCGCGAAAACGAGGGCGGTGCGAGCGTGGTGCTCTCCGACATTGCGCAGATCAAACGCACCGTGGCCGACCCGCCGGAAGAACTGGCACTGGCCTTGGGGCGACCGGCGGTGCTGGTGGGCGTTTTGGCGCAGGATGGCGTGCAGATTGACCGCTGGATGTCTTTCGTGCGCGAAGAATTGCAAAGCGGTCAAAACGCCCTGCCCCATGGCATCACCGAAACACTGATGTTTGACCAAAGCACCTATACCGCGGATCGGCTGGCCGAGGTCGGCATGAATATGGCCATCGGCGTCTCTCTCGTTGTGGCCGTGTTGTTTGTGACGCTGGGTGTGCGGGCGGCGGCAATTGTGGCCGTGGTCTTGCCCGTTGTGTCTCTGGCGACGCTGGCCAGCATGAACTTTCTCGGCCTGCCGATCCACCAGATGTCCGTCACCGGGTTGATCGTGGCACTTGGTCTTTTGGTGGACGCCGCAATCGTGATGGTCGACGAAGTGCGCCAGCGCCTCGCCCGCGGGATGGAACGCATAGATGCGGTCGGTGACGCCACGCGCCGGTTGGCGGCACCGCTGCTGGCATCGACCGTCACGACCGCGCTGTCCTTCACGCCGATGATCCTGCTGCCGGGGCCTGCGGGTGATTTCGTTGGCGCCATCGCGATTGCCGTGGTGTTGATGTTGATCTGGTCGCTGTTCGTGGCCGTGACCGTCACGCCCGCACTCGCCGGACGTTTCATGAAGCGCGGTACGGGCAGTGGCCTGTCCATCCCCGTGCTGGGCCGCGCGTTTCAAAAGACCATTCAATGGTCCGTCACCCACCCGATAAAATCCATTGCGCTGGCCCTGATCCTGCCAGCCATGGGCTTCGGCGCTTTCCCGACGCTGACCGCGCAATTCTTTCCCGGCGTTGAGAGGGATCAGTTTTACATCGAAGTGGAAATGCCCCCCGGCACGGCCATCTCTGAAACAGCCAAAGTGGCCGGGGCGATTGATGCGCGTCTTGCGGCGGAACAAGACATCGATCGCGTCTACTGGTCGATCGGAAAATCCGGCCCGGCATTTTACTATAACATCACCAGTGGCCGCTCATCAGAGCCCGGATATGCGCAGGCCATGGTCAAAACCACAGACGCCTACGCCGCTGAACGGTTGGTGCCAGCGTTGCAACAGGCCCTGAACCGCGCGCACCCCAAGGCGCGCATCATCGTGCGCGACCTGGTTCAAGGCCCCCCCGTTGCCGCCCCGGTTGAAATCCGGCTGGTCGGCCCGGATCTTGATGTGTTGCGCGCTTTGGGCGATCAGGCCCGCGCCCTGATGGTGGATCTGCCCCTTGTGACACAGGTCCGCTCCGGCGTGACGGGCGGTGCGCCGCAACTGCGCTTTGAGATTGATGAGACCGCTGCGCGGCTGCTGGGGCTGAATATCACCGATATTGCAGCACAACTTCAGGCCGCTTTGGTTGGTGTGACGGGCGGCAGCATGGTCGAAGGCACCGACCAAATGCCGATCCGCGTCCGTCTCACTGACGCGGTGCAGGGCGAAATATCCGCCATGGCAGACCTGCCGATCCTGATGCCGAATGCGGCTGAGCTTTCCGCGCAGGGACTTTACCCTGCGGTACCGCTGTCAGAACTGGCCCGCCCTGTGGTTGAGGCGGCAGAAAGCGTCATAACCCGGCGCAACGGGGAACGCGTCAACACCGTGCAGGCCTATATCGTGCCCGGCGTCTTGCCCGAAGAGGCGCTGCAATCCGTGCTCGCCTCGCTTGAGGCTGCGGGGTTCGAAACCCCCGCCGGCTACCGCATCGAACTGGGCGGCGATTCCGATGCGCGGTCAGATACGATTGGCAACTTGCTCGCCTCTGTCGGGCTGATTGTGACGCTGACCATTGCCACGATTGCGCTGACGTTCAATTCGTTCCGCCTGACCGCAGTGGCCCTGATCGTGTGCGTCTTGTCTGCCGGATTGTCGATGCTGGCCCTTGCCGTGATGCAATTTCCCTTTGGCATCAATGCGATCATCGGCGTGATCGGGTCTATCGGTGTGTCGATCAATGCCGCGATCATAATCCTCACGGGCCTCAAGGGGAATGCACGCGCCGCGATGGGCGATACCGACGCCATGGCGCAGGTCGTCACCGGGTCCAGTCGGCACATCATCTCGACGACCATCACGACCTTTGGCGGGTTTTTACCGCTGATCCTTGCAGGCGGCGGGTTCTGGCCACCTTTTGCCGTGGCGATTGCCGGGGGCGTTCTGCTGTCCGCCGTTGTTTCGTTCTACTTCGTGCCACCGATGTTTGCCTTGATCTACGCACCCCGCCCAAAAACGCAGGACGCCAGCCGCAACAGCGCGCCAACAGGTGCATCGATCAGGGTTGCAGCCGAGTAATCCTGAGGATGCCCTGCCGCCTCAGGCAGAAAACAGGCGTCACCAATGCGATCAGATCGACACAATTGCTCAATTGTATACCATGGGGTGCGGCTTATCCGCTCTGTTACGACAAGACGCTGTGGACCTGCGCAGAACGGTCGGTTAATCAACGCCAACTGACATGAAAGGCTTGGAATCTATGTCCGATACAACGACTCCCGACATCATCTACACCAAAGTTGACGAGGCACCGCAGCTCGCATCCGCGTCGCTTTTGCCGATCATCCGCAAGTTTGCAGCCGCCGCCGGCGTTTCGGTGGGGGTCAAGGACATCTCGCTCGCCGGGCGCATCCTCGCCGCTTTCCCCGCGCATCTGTCAGCCGATCAACGCCAAAGCGATGATCTGGCAGAACTGGGCCAATTGGTCAAAACCCCCGGCGCAAATGTCATCAAGCTGCCGAACGTTTCTGCCTCAGTTCCGCAACTGGTGGCCGCCGTAGAGGAACTTCAGTCACAAGGATATCCAGTGCCGGATTATCCGGAAAACCCGCAAACTGACGCCGAAAAAGAAGCCCGTGCCCGCTACGACACCATCAAGGGCTCGGCCGTCAATCCGGTGCTACGCGAAGGAAACTCTGACCGGCGCGCCGCGGTCGCCGTCAAAAATTACGCCCAATCCAACCCGCATTCCATGGGCGATTGGTCCAAGGACAGCAAAACCCGCGTCAGCACCATGAGCGCGAATGACTTTCGGTCCAATGAAACCTCGGTGACCCTGAGCGCCGCGCAGGCAGGCCCGGCCAAAATCGAACTGATCGGCGCGGATGGTTCTGTGACAGTTCTGAAAGACGGCATTGATTTTCCGGCAGGCACCGTTGTCGATGCCACCTTCATGTCCGCCAAGGCGCTCTCGGCTTTCCTTGAGGCGCAGATTGAGGCCACCAAGGCAGAGGGTACGTTGTTCTCGATCCACCTCAAAGCCACGATGATGAAGGTGTCCGACCCGATCATCTTTGGTCACGCGGTCAAAGCCTATCTGAAACCGATCTTTGCCGAATATGGCGATGCTTTTGCAGCCGCAGGTATTAATGCAAATTCCGGCATGGGCGAGGTGCTGGACCGCATCAAGGACTTGCCGCAAGGTGCTGAAATTCTGTCGAAAGTGGAAGCACTGATGCAGCAGCAGCCCCCGATGTACATGGTGAATTCCGACAAGGGCATCACCAATTTGCACGTCCCCTCCGACGTGATCATTGACGCTTCCATGCCCGCGTTGATCCGTGCAGGCGGCAAAGGCTGGGGCCCGGATGGGGCCGAAGCGGATGCAAACTGCGTTATACCCGACAGCTCCTACGCCGCAGTCTACGAAGAGGCGGTGAATTTCTGCAAAACCAATGGTGCGATCAACCCTGCAACCGTCGGCACCGTGCAAAACGTTGGCCTGATGGCGCAGAAGGCCGAAGAATACGGCTCGCACCCGACCACATTCGAAATCCCCCATGACGGGAGTGTGCGGATGAGCGCTGCCAACGGCGATGTTCTGCACGAACATGCGGTTGAGGCTGGTGACATCTGGCGCTCCGCCTCGACGCGCAAAGCGCCGATTGAAGACTGGGTGCAACTGGCCATCGATCGTCAAAAGGCCGAAGGGTGTCAGGCGATCTTTTGGCTTGATGAAGACCGCGCGCATGATGCTGAGTTGATCGCCTATGTGAAACCTCTGCTCGCCGCCGCAGGCGCAACCGATAAATTCCAGATCCTCACCCCCCGCGACGCCACGCGCCTGTCCTTCGAGACCATTGCCAAAGGCGAAAACAGCATTGCGGTAACGGGCAACGTGCTGCGGGATTATCTGACGGACCTGTTCCCGATCCTTGAGCTGGGCACATCGGCCAAAATGCTGTCGATCGTCAAACTGATGCAAGGTGGTGGTCTCTTTGAGACCGGCGCGGGTGGTTCGGCGCCCAAACACGTTCAGCAACTGGTCGAGGAAAACCACCTGCGCTGGGATAGTCTTGGCGAGTTCTGCGCATTGGGCGAAAGCCTGAAGTTTCTGGCAGATGTCAAAGGCAACGAAAAGGCCCGTGTGCTTGGCAAGGCTGTAGACGTGGCGACCCAAGGCATTCTGGATCACAACAAATCACCCGGCCGCCGGGTCGGTCAGCCTGACAACCGCGACAGCCACTTCTATTTTGCGCTTTATTGGGCGCAGGCGTTGGCCACGCAGTCCGATGATGCGGAGCTTGCCGCCAGTTTTGCGCCCATCGCGGCGGCACTGGCCGAGAATGAGGCCGCGATTGTGGCTGATTTTGCGCAAGCGCAAGGCGCGCCCGCAGACATCGGTGGCTATTATCACACCGATGACACCAAGACCGCTGCCGTGATGCAGCCGTCACCGGTTCTGAACAAAATCATTGCCTGAGCCACGAATTGACCGCTGAAAAAGACCCGGCGCGCGACACCGCCGGGGCTTTTTTGTGCCCACCCCGTGCAGTTAGCTTTCATAGCGGGTGGAGCCGCGCCGGTTGGCATCCACCGGCAGATTGATGTGAAGCGGCTCATGTGCGCGTTCCGAGCAAGCCTGCCGCGGACAAATGTGGCAATTGATGCCGATCTTAGCGATGTTCGTACGATCTTCGATGTTCAGCGGTGCTGCATATCCGATCTGACCCACATGCGCGCGCTCGCAGCCCAAGGTGACCACCCGCCGCCGGTCCGGGGTGTGGCGGCTGACCACGGGTCTGTCCGACGTTCGGCTGATGGTGAAAAACTGACCCGCATCCGGCAATTCCACCAGTTGCGCCACGATGCGACCGGGCGAAATAAACGCGCTGTGAATATTCCACACGGGGCATGCGCCCCCTTGCTCTGCGAGGGTAAAGGCCGTCGCGTTGAACCGTTTCGTGACATTGCCGGACGTGTCCGTGCGCAGAAAGAAAAACGGCACGCCCTGCGCGCCCTTGCGCTGCAGCGTGGTGAGCCGCTGGCAGGCTTGTTCGAATGACACACCAAAGGTTGTGGCAATACGGTCGATGTCATAATCCGTCGTCTGAGCGACCCGCAGCACTTCATCATAAGGCATCAGGAAGGCGGCGGCGAAGTAATTTGCGAGTTCAACCCGGCAGCGCGCCTGACCCATTTCGGTCGGTATCTGCGCACTGGCAGACAACTGATCCAACAGGCCCGCGCAACTGACCAGCGCCAGAACGTGGGCCAGCTGAAAGTTGCGGTTGATCTGGTCCAGCGCTTCGGACAGCTCTACGCGTCGCTGGTCTTCGGCAAAGATGCGCAGTGCCTCGGGCATTTTGTCCACGCTCATGATTTCAACATCTATGCGAAAAGCGTTTTTGAGGTGTCGTTTGAGGGTGCTGTAAAGGTCGTCCTGACGCCCGCCAACGGCACTACGCGCAGAATCCGCTGCCAGTTCAAGATCACTGAAGTAGTTGGAATGGTTGCGAAAGAAGTCATAAATCGCCGTTTCCGGCGAGGTCATCATCATTTCCGTCACCCCACCTGCCGCCGCCACATTGCGCATATTCTCGCGTAGTTTCGCGTGATTGCGGTAAAGCTGCAAAAACAGATCAACCAGCTTGGGTGCATGATCGAGGGCCGCGCGCATTTCCTGTAAATCCGGCGTATCCCCTTCAAAAATGGGATCCCGGACCGCCGTGCGCAAATCGGCCAAATGCGTGATTTCGCTATCATTGACGAGGGCACGCCAGTCAATGCCATAGCTTTCAGTCAATTCCATCAACATTTTGACGGAAAGGCTGCGTTGATTGTTTTCAAGCAGATTTATGTAAGCGGCCGAGACGCCCAACTGGCGCGCCATTTCAGCCTGTGTGTGGTTAAACGACCGCCTGAGTTGTCGCAACTGCGGGCCAACAAGTGTTTTTCTCATATTAACAACTTTACATTTTTTAATTTCGTTAATGCAATAATTAACATGGGAACACGTATTTTCGTGAAATATTATTTCGCTCACCTATCTGATTGCATCAGGAAAGGTCGGGAACTGCCTTTCGTCACGTTCATAAGGGGTGAATACCCCACTGCGGTCTTAGGGAGGACACTACATGACTAACAGCTTTACACGGCGCATCGCACTCGCCATGGCAACCACGGCGGCGCTGATGACGGCAGCACCCGCTATTGCCAGTGACTGGAAACCACAAAAACCGGTCGAGATGGTCATTATGGCCGGCCAAGGTGGTGGTGCGGACCGTCTGGCGCGCCTGTTCCAGTCGATCATTCAAAAGGAAAATCTTGCCTCCATGCCGATCCTGCCGGTGAACAAAGGTGGCGGGTCCGGCGCGGAAGCACTGCGCTATCTCAAGGATAAAGAAGGCGACAACCATGTCATTATGGCGACGCTCAACAGCTACTACACCACGCCACTGCGCACAGACATCGGCGTTAATATCGAAGAGTTCACGCCCGTTGCGCGCATGGCGCTCGACACGTTTGTTCTTTGGGTGAATGCAGACAGCGACATCAAAACGCTGGATGACTACGTTGCGGCCGTGAAAGATGCGGGCGGCACATGGAAAATGGGCGGCACAGGCACAGGTCAGGAAGACAGCCTTGTCACGGCCATGCTTGAGAACGAGTTTGGCATCGAAGTGACCTACGTGCCCTTCAAAGGCGGCGGCGACGTTGCAAAGAACCTTGTTGGCGGACACATCGACAGTTCCGTGAACAATCCGTCCGAAGCGCTCGGCTTTTACAATGCGGGCAAAGTACGCCCGATCGCAGCCTTCACGCCTGAGCGGATTTCGGTCTTCCCCGACACCCCGACGATGGGCGAACTCGGTCATGATCTGGTCTATTGGATGCAGCGTTCGTTCGTAGCCCCAAAGGGCATGGACCCGGCTGCCATCGCTTACTACACAACGATGTTTGAAAAGCTTTCCGCCTCGCAAGAGTGGCAGACATATACGCAGGAAAAGGCCCTGATGGCTGACTTCCTGACGGGCGATGACCTACAGGCCTATTTCATCGAAGAACGCTCCAAGCACGCTGACCTTCTGAATTCGATGAGCGAAGGGTCGTAACCCTTTTTATCCTCCGAAAAACGAACCAAAAAGGGGGCGCGCAAGTGTCCCCTTTTCTAACCCTCCTAAAATTCAAAGAGATACCTCATGTTGATGGCTGACAGAGTGATCGCCGGGGCCATAATGGCTCTTTCCCTTTACTTCATGTGGCACGCATCAGAGCTGTCCATTGGCTGGAACGGAATGACCGGTGGCCCGGGCGGCGGCGCCTTCCCTTTCTGGCTGTCAGCGATCATGTTTGTTTGTGCGGGTGGCATTCTGATGCGCAGCCTGCGCGGCAAAACCAACTATTCCGGCAATTTCTTTGACCCTGAGACACTCTCCTGGGTCGTGAGCGTCGCGATCGCACTCGCCGTTACGATTGCTCTTATGCCGATAGCGGGTTCCTACATCGCGCTGCCGCTGTTCATGTTCTGGTATCTCAAGATCTTTGGCAAACACAGCTGGACGCTGACTGGTGCTTTGTGCATCTGCACGCCGGTCTTTCTGTTCTTCTTTTTCGAGGTCACGCTGAAGATCCTGCTGCCCAAGGGTCTGACCGAGCCTCTCTTTTTTCCGCTTTACGCGATGTTCTTCTAGGAAAGCAGACCCATGGAACTTCTTGGTCATCTTTCGGACGGCTTTGCCACGTCCCTGTCACCGCTCAATCTCTTCATCGTCATCATCGGTGTAACGGCGGGTCTGTTCATCGGGGCGATGCCCGGCCTCGGTTCAGTCAATGGCGTGGCCATCGTGCTGCCGATGACCTTTATCGTGCCGCCCTCCTCGGCGATTATCCTGCTCTGTGCGATCTATTATGGAGCCATGTACGGCGGCGCGATCAGTTCGATCCTGCTGGGCATACCCGGCGCGTCCACGGCTGTGGCTACCACGTTCGACGGTCGGCCTATGGCGCAGCAGGGCCGTGCGGGTCTGGCGTTGATTGCGGCGGCTGTTGCCTCCTTTGTCGGTGGCACAATCTCGGTGGTCCTGTTTACTCTGTTTGCCGCCCCACTAGCCGATGTCGCACTTGCCTTTGGCCCGGCCGAAGAATTCGCGCTGGTCCTGCTGGCCTTCACGACTTTCGTGGGGTTAGGCGGCGATGATATCCTCAAGACCATCATCATGATCTGTCTTGGTCTTGCGCTCTCAACCGTTGGGCTAGACCTGATTTCCGGTGATCCGCGCCTGATTTTCTTTGACCAACCCGGCTTTTACTCAGGCATCAGTTTTCTGGTGTTGGCCATTGGCATCTACGGCGTGGGAGAGATCCTGTATACGATAGAGACGTCAAAATCCGCTCCTTCCGTCACCCCCGCGCGTCTGACCTTTCGCGACCTCTGGTTTGGCATCAAAGAGGTGAGCAAACTGTGGAAGACCCTCTGTTTTGGCTCTTCCATGGGGTTTTTCGTAGGCATGCTCCCCGCAGCCGGGGCCACGCCTGCCGCGCTGATGTCCTATGGCTTGTCCAAGCTGATGTCCAAACAACCCGAGACCTTTGGCAAAGGCAACATCGAGGGCGTCGCCTCCCCCGAAACGGCCAATAACGCCGCCTCGACCGGCTCCCTGCTGCCGATGCTGACGCTGGGCATTCCCGGCTCCCCGACCACGGCCTTGTTGCTGGGCGGGATGGTGATGTGGGGTCTGGTGCCCGGTCCGATGCTGTTCATCGAACAACCCGATTTTGTCTGGGGGCTGATTTCATCGCTCTATACCGCCAACCTTGCTGCGGTGCTGGTAAACCTCGCGTTGATCCCGGTGTTTGTCTGGGCACTGCGGATGCCTTTCACAGTGTTGTGCACGCTTGTTCTGGTGCTCTGCATTGTCGGGGGCTACGCGCCGAGTCAGAAAATGCATGACGTGTGGCTGATCATCGGTTTCGGCGTGGCGGGTTACCTTCTGCGCAAGGCGGACTACCCGATGGCGCCTCTGGTCTTGGCACTTGTGCTTGGCCCACTGATGGAAAAGAGCTTCCGTCAAACCCTCATCTCCGAACAAGGCAACATGATGGCCTTTATCGAGCGGCCTCTTTCTGGCACCTTTATCGCGATCAGTGTCGTCTTCTTCTTGCTGCCCTTGCTCAAGTACGTCAAAAAGTCGAACCGTTCGCAGAAGGCTTGATCAGAGCCGGAAGTCTAATAAACCAAGGATTATAGCGATGCATACAACAGTGTCTGGTTTCATTTCAGGTCATGCGGATACCGCGCCTGCCTTCGGCTCCCCCACAGCAGACTGGCTGAGCTATGGAGGCTTGCGCAAGCTGAGCACGAGTGTGCGCGACGCGTTGCACGGTTTTGGCATTGGCCGGGGCGACCGCGTTGCCATCGTGCTGCCAAATGGCCCCGAAATGGCCGCCGCTTTCATTACCGTGGCGCAGGTGGCGGTTACGGCCCCCTTGAATCCCGCCTATCGCGAGGATGAATATGTCTTTTACCTTGAGGATTTGAAGGCCAAAGCACTGATGGTCATGGCAGGCGACGAAGGTCCTGCTGTTAAGGCGGCACGCCGGTTGGACATCGCCATTCTGCGCGTCAGCGTCCCTGACGGTGCTGCTGCCGGCACTTTTGAGTTGTCCTCCGACGCGACCGGTCAGGCCGATACAGCAGCACCCGGCCCGGATGATGTGGCGTTGATACTGCACACCTCCGGTACGACATCGCGGCCGAAAATTGTACCACTCTTGCAATCCAATGTTGCCGCCTCGGCAGAACATATTCGCGCATCACTTGATCTGACGCCAAATGATCGCTGCATGAACGTCATGCCGCTGTTTCACATTCACGGGCTGCTTGCTGCTGTTTCTGCCACGCTGGCGGCGGGCGCGTCGGTCTGGTGCACCCCCGGTTTTGACGCCCTCAAGTTCTTTGGCTGGATGCGCGATGCCAAACCGACCTGGTACACCGCCGTTCCCACGATGCATCAGGCAATCCTGACGCGCGCGGGGCGCAACGCAGAGATCATCGAAACTGTGCCCCTGCGGTTCCTGCGTTCGTCCTCCGCCTCACTGCCTGCGCAGGTCATGCACGCACTGACCGATACCTTTGGCGCGCCGGTGATCGAAGGCTACGGCATGACAGAGGCCGCGCATCAGATGGCGTCAAACCCCCTGCCCCCGCGCGCACAAAAGCCGGGAGCCGTGGGGGTTGAGGCAGGCCCCAAGGTCCGCGTCGCCCATGAGATCGAGGATCGCTTGACCGAAGGGACCGGTGAAGTTGTGATTTCCGGCCCCAACGTCACGCCCGGATATGAGGGCAACCCCGAGGCCAACGCCAAGAGCTTTTTTGAGGCCGACGGCGACCGTTGGTTCCGCACCGGCGATCAGGGTGCTTTTGACGAGGATGGATACCTGCATCTGACCGGACGCCTCAAAGAGATCATCAACCGGGGCGGTGAAAAGATCAGCCCGCTCGAAGTGGACGGCGTTCTGCTGGATCATCCGGCAATTGCACAGGTTGTCACCTTTGCCTTGCCCCATCCGAAACTTGGCGAAGAGGTCGCAGCCGCCGTTGTGTTGAAAGAAGAAGCAACCGAGCGTGACATCCGCAACTTTGCCGCAGAGCGGATGGCCGATTTCAAAGTGCCGCGCAAAGTCATCATTCTGGATGAAATTCCCAAAGGGGCCACCGGCAAAATGCAACGGATCGGGATGGCGGAAAAGCTCGGTCTCGTCGAAAGTGCCTGATCGGTCACTTTGCAAGACGTGTTGGTCAGGTTTGCAAACCTGATTGACACAGACAAACCCTTGGCAGTGCGGTGGTATGATCTGAGCGCTGCAAGGGATCTGAAGGAAGAACACCATGAAGATTTGCATATTCGGAGCGGGCGCCATCGGCGGCTATATGGGCGTAAAACTCGCACAGGCTGGCGCGGACGTCAGCCTTGTCGCGCGGGGCCCGCACCTTGCAGCCATGCAGGACAAAGGCCTGACGCTGATCGAGGAAAGCGGCGAAAGCACCGTCAAGGTAACCGCCTCTGACAACCCGTCGGATCTTGGACCGCAGGATTACGTGATCGTCACCCTCAAGGCGCATTCTGTGCCCCCGGTAGTGGATAAAATGCAGCCGCTTATCGGTGAGAACACGACCATCGTCAGCGGCGTGAATGGCGTGCCGTGGTGGTATTTTCACAAGATCGACAGCCCGCTGGAAGGCACACGCCTCAGCAGCGTGGATCCGGGCAATGCGCAATGGGACGGGTTCGGTCCGGACCGCGTGCTCGGCTGCGTGGTCTATCCAGCCGCAGAGGTTTCTGAGCCCGGCACGATCAAGCACATCGAAGGCAATCGCTTTTCCCTCGGCGAACCGGACGGATCAAAGTCCGACCGCGCGATGGCCCTGTCAAAAGCGCTCGCATCCGCAGGACTGAAAGCCCCCGTGCGCCCCCGCCTGCGCGACGAGATCTGGGTCAAGCTTTGGGGGAACCTGTCGTTCAACCCGATTTCGGCGCTCACCCATGCAACGCTGGATGTGTTGTGCACCGACCCCGGCACCCGTGCCGTTGCGCGCGGCATGATGGTCGAAGCGCAGGAAATCGCAGAGAAACTTGGCGTTAAATTCCCGATTGATGTGGATCGCCGCATCGACGGGGGGGCGGCCGTGGGCGCGCATCGCACATCCATGCTGCAAGACCTCGCCGCAGGTCGCCCGATGGAAATCGACGCTTTGCTCGGCTCGGTCCACGAATTGGGCAAGGTGACGCAGACGCCTACGCCCACAATTGACACGGTGCTTGCGCTGACCAAATTGCGCGCGAAAACGGCCGGGCTTTACGCCTGAGGGAGGGTCGCTATGTCCATCAAGAATGTTCTTGTCGCCTATAACGGGCTGCCCGGTTCCGGTGCGGCCCTTCACGGCGCGGTCACGATGCAAAAGTTTTTCAATGCGCATTTGACCGGCCTTTTTGCACACGGTGGCTCTCAACTCTCGAGCCAGATCAAACCCTGGATGCCCAAGCGGGTCAAAGAGGCGATCATGGAGGTCGAGAACCAGTCGAATGAAGAAATAGAGAATAGTTTCAGAGAGATATGTGCCGACGTTCCAGCAGATAAACTGCATTGGATTGACAGCGACGGGCCGGTTCAGCAGACGGTCGCAAGCTATGCCCGTCTGTTCGATATTACCGTGATCGGAATGCATGAGACGTCCGATAAGCCCGGCCAGTCGCATATCGAAATTTACCCCGACCGGGTCACATTCGACAGTGGGCGGCCGGTGATGATCTTTCCTGCCGGGTATCGCGGCTCGGTTTTCAACAACAAGGCTGTGGTCGCATGGGATGGCGGGCGGGCGGCGGCGCGCGCATTGGCGGATGCCATGCAAATCCTTGAGACCGAAGTGTCGGTGGAAATCGTATCCGTGGGCCGTTCGCCGCTCGCAGGCAGCCTGCCCGGTCTGAACGTGGAAATGGTGCTGGATCGCCACGACGTGAATGTGTCCATCAAGCAGCTCGATCGCACCCGCAAAACCATCGCGGACACGCTGGTGGACTATTGTGACACGTCAGGGGCGGGATTGCTGATCATGGGGGCCTACGAACACTCGCCTCTACGCGAGGGCCTGATCGGCGGTGTGACGCATGACATCGCATTACACGCCAAGATTCCGGTTCTGATGAGCCACTGATTCATCGTAGATAGAAATGGCACCGGGCACGCATCACGCGCCCGGTGCCGTTGGTTTTAGGCCGCCAGATCGAAGCGGTCCGCGTTCATTACCTTGGTCCAGGCTGCAACGAAATCACGCGCGAATTTTTCGGCGTTGTCATCCTGTGCATAGACCTCGGCGTAGGCGCGCAGAACCGAGTTAGAACCGAACACCAGATCTGCGCTTGTCGCTGTCCACTTCACCGCACCCGTGGCCCGGTCGCGGATTTCGTAGGTGTTCTCCCCGTCCACCGGATGCCAGCTATAGGCCATATCTGTCAGGTTGGTGAAAAAGTCAGGCGTCAGCTGCCCCTCACGGTCGGTAAAGACACCATGTTTCGCGTTGCCGTGATTGACGCCCAGCACACGCATGCCACCCACCAGGACGGTCATTTCCGCAGCTGTCAACCCCAGCAATTGCGCCTTGTCCAGCATCATTTCCTCGGCACTGACTGCGTAGTCCACCTTTTGCCAATTGCGGAAACCATCGCACAGCGGCTCCAGCACATCAAAGGATGCAGCATCGGTTTGATCTGCCGTTGCATCGCCGCGTCCTTGGGCGAAAGGTACGTCAACGTCAAACCCTGCGGCTTTGATGGATTGCTCAAGCCCCACATTCCCGGCCAGAACGATCACATCCGCAACAGAGGCACCGCTTTCCGCAGCGATCGGCTCAAGAATGCCGAGCACTTTCGCCAGACGCTCAGGCTCGTTGCCGGCCCAGTCCTTTTGCGGCGCAAGACGAATGCGCGCGCCATTGGCACCGCCCCGCTTGTCAGAACCGCGGAAGGTGCGCGCGCTGTCCCACGCGGTTGCGATCATATCAGCCGCAGACAGACCGGAGTCGGCAATGTGCGCCTTGACGGCAGCGACGTCATAGTCCGTGCTGCCTGCCGGGATGGGGTCTTGCCAGATCAGGTCTTCTGCAGGCACATCCGGACCGATGTAGTTCGCCTTTGGTCCCATATCGCGGTGCGTCAGCTTGAACCATGCGCGTCCGAAGACGTCCGCGAAATACTCCGGATCGGCCATGAACTTCTGGCAGATTTCGTTGTAGATCGGGTCGACTTTCATCGCCATATCCGCATCGGTCATCATGGGCTGGTGACGTTTTAAAGGGTCGGTCGGATCGACCGGCATGTCTTCTTCCTTGATGTCGATCGGCTCCCACTGCCATGCACCGGCGGGGGATTTGGTCAACTGCCACTCATACCCGAAGAGCAGTTTGAAATAGCCCATGTCCCATTGCGTCGGATGCGTGGTCCACGCCCCTTCGATACCGGAGGTGAAGGCGTTTGTCGCCTTGCCCGAATGCCCGGGGTTTGACCAGCCAAAGCCCTGCGCTTCAAGCCCGGCCGCTTCGGGTTCAACGCCGATGCCATCGACAGCACCGCGCCCGTGTGCCTTGCCCACGGTATGCCCGCCACATGTCAGGGCTGCGGTTTCCTCGTCATCCATCGCCATGCGCGCAAAGGTCTCACGCACATGCTGTGCGGTACGTGCCGGATCAGGTTGTCCGTTCACGCCCTCAGGGTTCACATAAATCAGACCCATGTGAACCGCCGCCAGGGGGTTTTCCAGGGTGGACGCATCGTCCAGATCACCATAGCGGTTTTCGCTTGGCGCCAGCCATTCGTTTTCAGCACCCCAATAAACGTCCGTCTCCGGGCCCCAGATGTCCGCGCGGCCAAAGCCGAAGCCAAAGGTCTTCAGGCCCATGGATTCATAGGCCATGTTACCGGACAGGATGATCAGATCGGCCCAGCTGAGCGCGTTGCCGTATTTCTTTTTGACAGGCCACAACAGGCGACGCGCCTTGTCGAGGCTGGCGTTGTCAGGCCATGAATTCAGGGGCGCAAAGCGGATGTTCCCCGATCCCGCACCGCCACGGCCATCCTGCATGCGGTATGTGCCCGCCGAGTGCCACGCCAACCGGATCATCAAGCCACCGTAGTGTCCCCAATCCGCAGGCCACCAATCCTGATCCTGCGTCATCAGCGCTTTGACATCCGCCTTGACCGCTTCGAAATCAAGCGCCTTGACCGCCGCACGATGGTCGTAGTCCGCGTCCATCGGGTTGGTGCGCGCACCATGCTGGTGCAGGATGTCGAGGTTCAGCGCATTGGGCCACCATTTGGTCACGGGCTTGTCCATCGCCGTGTTACCGCCATGCATCACAGGGCATCCGCCGGTTGGATCTACGTTATTTCCGTCCATCACAGTCTCTCCAAAGTTGGTTGGGGTTTCAGTTTGGAACGGTTCTAACAACTGCGCGGCAAAGACACTAATTGATTATTCTGACCATAGTGATAAGTTTTTCTTATGATTGGCCTCACCCTGAAACAGCTCAGATATTTCGACGCCCTCGCCCGCCACAAACATTTTGGGCGGGCCGCTGACTCCTGTGCCATCACGCAGCCAGCCCTGTCCTTGCAGATCAAGGAGCTCGAAGCATTGGTGGGCGCGCCGCTGGTTGAACGGGCGACGCGCGAAATTCGCCTGACGGCCTTGGGGTCGGATTTCATCACCAGGACCCGCAAAATTCTGCTGAGTATCGATGAGCTGGACGAACTCGCCCGCGCGGCCCAAGGCCCGCTTGCGGGTCGGCTCAGGCTCGGGGTCATTCCAACCGTCGCCCCCTATCTTTTACCTGCGATCATGACGTCATTTGCAGAGCGGTTTGCCGACCTTGATGTCGAATTACGCGAATCCGTGACGCAAGCCCTGATTCAGGACCTTTTGGAGGCCCGGTTGGATCTGGCAATTGTGGCGCTGCCGATTTCGGAACCGGCGCTGCAGGAATTTGCGCTCTTTGAAGAGGATTTCGTGCTGGTCCGCCCGCCGCAGGATGCAGGAAAACCCGTCCCAAGCCCGGAAATGCTGCAGGAGATGCGCCTGTTGCTGCTTGAAGAGGGTCATTGTTTTCGCGATCAGGCCCTGTCCTTTTGCAAATCGGTCGACGCGCACCCCCGCCAGATGATGGAGGGCAGTTCGCTCTCGACGCTTGTGCAGATGGTCGGGGCGGGCATCGGTGTCACCTTGATCCCCGAAATGGCTCTGTCGCTGGAAACGCGGTCTGCGGATGTGGCGGTTGCGCGCTTTCCCAAACCCGGCCCGTCGCGCACCATTGGCATGGTCTGGCGCAAAACCAACCCCCTGTCCGACCAGCTGATGCAGATTGGGGCCATCGTGCGCGGGGTTGGGCAGCAAGCACGTGATACGCACCCCCTGCCCCCGGCCAGCGGCGCAAAAAGCATGCCCTGATGCACTACTGTGGCATGTGGCGGCACAGATTGGTAAATAATATCAGACCTCTAAGACGTCAAACACACGTCAACGTATGTGCATCGGCCAAATGGCACATCCGCAAGGCAATAGACAACAATACCCATGATGTTTAACCTTAAAACCAAACATCCGACCGCCAGAACAACATCACTGGCGCAGCGGACCAATGGGAGGGCACCTTATGTGCGACGTTTTTGCCGGACAGGATCCGGAACGATATAGCTGCACCACACGCCGGTTGCGGCTGAATGGGCAAAGCACCAGCATCAGGCTGGAGAATGCCTTCTGGGAAGTGATTGACGAAATCGCGCAGAGCGAGGGCACAACCGCCCCCTGTTTCATTTCAAAGCTGCACACCGAAGTGCTGGAAAAACGCGGGGAACCAAAGAATTTCACCTCACTGCTGCGCTGCGCCTGCCTGAAGTTCACCGAGATGAACCCGGACCGCAAAAGCCTGACGCTGGCTGCTGAATAGCGGCTGCCAGATAGGCCAAAGAAAAAATACGGGGTAGTACGGGAATACTACCCAAGCTCTGCGGCCCTCCTGCACGATGTTTATAGTGAACAACGGGAGGGACCACTTTGGCCAAAGCCATTCATTCCATGATCCGGGTGCGTGACGAAGCTGCATCCGTTCGCTTTTACGATACCGCATTCGGGTTGAAAGTCGCAGACCGGCTGGATTTCACCAATTTCACGCTGCTTTATCTCAGCAATCCGGAAACCAGTTTCGAACTTGAACTGACAGTAAACAAAGACCGCACAGAACCTTACGACCTTGGCGATGGCTATGGCCATTTGGCGGTGTCGGTCACGGATATCGAAAGCGAACACGCCCGATTTGAGGCGGCAGGCTTGTCACCGCGAAAGATCGTGGAATTTGCGCCCGATGGGGAAGTCATCGCGCACTTTTTCTTTGTGGCCGATCCGGATGGCTACGAGATCGAAGTGCTTGAGCGCGGTGGGCGCTATCTGTAATTCAAAGGGAGGATAACATGACAACCACAACCGGCCCGAAAGGGCTTACCCGACGCCAGCTTTTGTCACGTGCGACAGCTGCGGGGGCTTCATTTGTTGTCGGCGCGGGGTTTCTTGCCGCACCCGATGGGGCATGGGCGATGGAAACGACCGAGCTGCAACCGGAAACCTTTGCGACACTGGTGCAAATGGCGCGCGATATCTATCCGCATGACAAGGTGGGAGATGCCTTTTACGTGGTGGCCGTGAAAGGCTATGACACCGCCGAGGCCGCACAGGCGGTTGAAGACGGCATTGCCGCGCTGAATGCGGCGGCGGCAGGCAAAGGGCATGCCAGTTACCTCGACATTGGCTGGGAACGCGACCGGGTCGACATCCTGCGCGGCATGGAGGACAGCGCGTTCTTTCAGCAGGTCCGCGGCGGCCTTGTGACCGGGCTTTATAATCAGAAAGCGGTCTGGCCGATCTTTGGCTACGAGGGCTCTTCTTATGAATTCGGCGGCTATATCGACCGCGGATTCAATGACATCAACTGGCTATAAAGGAGATTAGGCACCATGACGGCACCTTTTGATCTCACCGACGACAGCGTTATTGTCGTCATCGGAACAGGCGCGGGCGGCGGCGTTCTGGCAAATGAACTGGCGCAAAAAGGCATCAGCGTTGTCGCGCTGGAAGCTGGCGGGCGCTACCTGCCCGAGGACTATGTCAACGACGAATGGGAAAGCTTTGGGCAACTGGCCTGGCTGGACCCGCGCACGACATCGGGCGACTGGCGCGTGGCCAAGGATTTTTCCGGCCTGCCTGCGTGGATCGTCAAAGCGGTGGGCGGCGCGACGACCCATTGGGCGGGGGCAAGCCTGCGCTTTCAGGAACACGAATGGAAGGCTGCGACCACCTATGGCAACGTGCAGGGCGCAAGCCTGCTGGATTGGCCGATTGATGCGGCGGAAATGGCGCCATGGTATGCGCTGGCCGAGGAAAAGCTGGGCGTGACACGCACCGGCGACCGACCGGGCCTGCCGGGCAACAACAACTACCTTGTGTTCGAAAAGGGCGCCAAGGCGCTGGGATACACCGAAGTGAGTACAGGGCGCATGGCGATCCAGTCGACAGATGGTGGCGAACGCAGCGCGTGTCAGCAAACCGGGTTTTGCTTTCAAGGCTGCAAATGGGGGGCCAAATGGTCAACGGCCTATGCCGATATCCCGCAAGGTGAAGCGACCGGCAACCTCGAAGTGCGCGAACGGGCCCATGTGGCGCGCATCCTGCACGATGACGCAGGCAAAGTCTCGGGCGTTGAATATTTCGACGCGGACGGCAACCTGCAAATGCAAAAGGCGCGCGCCGTCTGTGTTGCAGGCAACTCGTTCGAAAGCCCGCGCATGTTGTTGAACTCGGCGACGTCGATGTTCCCGGATGGGCTGGCCAATTCCTCCGGTCAGGTGGGGCGCAATTACATGCGTCACATGACAGGGTCGGTCTATGCAACCTTTGATCAGCCGGTCAAGATGTGGCGCGGCACGACCATGGCAGGCATCATTCAGGACGAAGCCCGCCATGACCCAAGCCGCGGTTTCGTCGGCGGCTATGAGCTTGAGACGCTCGCGCTCGGCCTGCCGTTCATGGCCGCCTTCCTTGATCCCGGCGCATGGGGCCGCGAGTTTACCTCCGCGCTTGATGCCTATGAGAATATGGCAGGCATGTGGATTGTGGGCGAAGACATGCCGCAGGAAACCAACCGCGTGACACTCAACCACGACGTCACGGATCAATACGGCCTGCCGGTGGCAAATGTGCACTTTGATGACCACCCCAATGATATCGCGATGCGCAATCACGCCTATCAGCAGGGGCAGGCCGTCTATGATGCGGTCGGGGCCACGCGCACCTTCCCGACGCCGCCATATCCGTCAACGCATAACCTTGGCACCAACCGGATGTCGGAAAATGCCCGCGACGGGGTGGTGAACAAATGGGGTCAGACCCATGACATCCCGAACCTGTTCATCTCTGATGGCTCGCAGTTCACGACGGGGGCGGCCGAAAACCCCACGCTGACCATCGTGGCACTGGCCATCCGGCAGGCCGATCACATGGCGCGCGAGATGTCCGCCGGAAACCTGTAACACCACATCGCCGCATCTAATGGGTGCGGCGATACACCCGCTGATCTGATCCCCCGTTATCCAGCGTTTTTGATCTGGCCAAGCCTCTAGATATGCGGCTTACTGCGCGTTGAAACGTCGCCATGATGTGACGCAACAGGACAGGTGGAGCGTGCAGCCGATGTCAAAAGATCCGTTGATGCAACCCTTTCAACTCAAACATCTGACGTTGAAGAACCGCATCATGACAACCAGCCATGAACCTGCCTATCCCGAAGACGGCATGCCCAAGGAACGCTACCGCGCCTATCACGAAGAACGCGCCAAGGCCGGGCTTGCCCTTGCGATGACCGCAGGTTCGGCGGCGGTGTCCAAAGACAGCCCGCCGGTGTTCAACAACGTTCTGGCCTATAAGGATGAGGTGGTGCCATGGATCACCGATCTGACCGATGCCTGCCATGCGCATGGCTGTGCTGTGATGATCCAGCTAACCCATCTTGGACGGCGCACGACGTGGAACAAAGGCGACTGGTTGCCCTCCCTTTCATCCTCGCGCCACCGCGAACCTGCGCATCGTGCCTTTCCCAAACTGATCGAAGACTGGGATATTGACCGGGTGATCACCGATTTCGCCGACGCAGCCGAGCGGATGCAGGCCGGTGGCATGGATGGGATCGAATTGCAGGTCTATGGCCATCTGATGGACCAGTTCTGGTCACCGCTCACGAACGATCTGTCCGGTCCCTACGGTGCCGACACGTTGGAAAACCGGATGCGGTTTCCGCTGGATGTCTTGGGGGCCATTCGAAAACGCGTGGGTGAAGATTTCATCATTGGCTTTCGTTTTACCGCCGATGAGGTGCAAAAAGATGGAATTACCCCCGAAGAGGGCCTGCGCATTTCAAAAATCCTCGCCGATGATGGGCGTCTCGATTTCCTGAATGTGATCCGGGGGCGCATACACACGGACCCTGCGATGGTCGACGTGATCCCGGTGCAGGGCATGAGCAATGCGCCACATCTTGATTTCGCCGGGGCGGTCAAAAAGGCGACCGGCCTGCCCACATTCCACGCCGCCAAAATCCCCGATGTGGCGACTGCGCGACATGCGGTGGCAAACGGGCTGCTCGATATGGTCGGGATGACGCGGGCGCATATGGCTGACCCGCATATTGTCCAGAAGATCCGCGAGGGACGCGAGGACGATATACGCCCTTGCGTCGGGGCCACCTTTTGTCTGGATCGGATTTATCAGGGCGGCGAGGCGCTGTGCATTCACAACGCAGCCACCGGGCGCGAACTCTCCATGCCGCACGTCATAGCCCCGGCCCCTGGCCCACGCCATATTGTGATTGTCGGCGCAGGCCCGGCAGGGCTTGAGGCCGCCCGTGTCGCCGCCGAGCGCGGGCACGTTGTCACGGTCTTTGAGGCGCAAGCCGATCCCGGTGGGCAAATCCGGCTGACCATCCAGAACCCGCGCCGCCGCGATATGATTTCAATCATCGACTGGCGCATGGCCCAATGTGCCGCGCGCGATGTGCGTTTTCATTTCAACACATGGGCCGAACCTGAAACCATCACCGACCTGAATCCGGATGTGGTGATCGTGGCGACGGGCGGCCTGCCAAACACCGAACTTTTCGAGGCTGGCCGCGACACACCCCATGTGATCAGCAGTTGGGAGATGATCGCAGGCGATGTGAAACCGGCCGATCACGTTTTGATCTATGATGAAAGCGGCGACCATCCGGGGCTGCAAGCCGCCGAAACAGCCGCCTTAGCGGGCGCAAAAGTCGAGGTAATGACGCCTGATCGCGTGTTTGCGCCCGACATCATGGCGATGAACCTGACGCCTTATATGCGCGCGCTGCAGGACAAGGACGTCACCTTTACCGTGACGCGCCGCCTGCTGGATGTGGCGCGCAATGGCAACAAGTTACGTGCCACAATCGGGACGGATTACAGCGATCACAGCTATCAGACCGATTACGACCAGATCGTTGTGAACTATGGGACCTTCCCGCTGGATGAGCTTTACCACGCGCTGAAACCAAACAGCAGCAACCTTGGCGCGGTGGATTATGACGCGCTGATCGCGGGCGGGGTGCAGAATGTGAACACCAACCCCGATGGCGCGTTTCAGCTTTTCCGGATCGGGGATGCGGTTTCGGCCCGCAACACACATGCGGCGATTTACGACGCCCTACGGCTGGTCAAGGACTTGTGAGCACGCATCCGGCGACCCCGACGCACACTCAGTCGCGCTTTGAGGACGCATAGGCTTGCGACGCTGCATAGTAATCGTCAAACCCGATCCGGCTGCGCAGCTCGCCAAAATCCATCAATCCGGGCCGCTGATCCGCGCGCATTGCGCGCAACGATGTGACCATCGCCTGCATCGCCGCCGCCATCAGCGACAGCGGATAGGCCGCGATGGAATAGCCGATGTCATGCAGGGCCGCATTTGGCAAATCCGGTGTTTCCCCACCTTCGACGATATTCGCCATCTTGGGACCGGGCAGGTTTGAGCAGATCTCCTGCATCTCTGTGGTGGATTTAGGGGCCTCCACGAACAGGATATCCGCGCCAAGTTCGGCAAAGACCGCCGCCCGTTCGATCGCCTCTGACAGCCCGTGTTCATGACGCGCATCCGTGCGGGCAAGGATCAGTATGTCGCCGCCGTCTTCGCGCAAGGCATCGCGCGCATCCACCGCCGCCTTGATCCTGTCATATGCCTCCTGGCGCGCCACGACGGCCTTACCCGGCGTGTGCCCGCATCTTTTCGGGGCAAGCTGGTCTTCGATCATCACCGACGCACAACCGGCTTGCGCAAACCCCGTCACCGTGCGGCGCACGTTCATCGCATTGCCATAGCCCGTATCGCCATCCCCGATCAGCGGAATGTCGATGGCATTGGCGATGTTGCGGGCCTGATCCACGACTTCGCCATAGCTCATCAAGCCCAGATCCGGCGCGCCGATCCGGCTGGCGGAGGCGGCAAAGCCGGACATGAAGGTCAGATCATACCCCTCCTGCGCGATCAGCTTGGCCGAGAGCGCGTCAAAACAACACGGCATCACATGGCATTTATCCTGCGCCAGCAAGGTACGGAGCGTTTTCGCAGCATTCATGACTTCACCATTTGAAAGGGATATAAAGCGCCAGATCCGGCACCACATAAAGGATGCCAACCGTGAACAACATCAGCATCAGGAACGGCCAGACCCCGCGTGCAACATCCGCCAAGGTGGCGCGCGCAACCGATTGTATGACATAGAGGTTTAGACCCACCGGCGGCGTGATCAGGGCACATTCCACCATGATCACCATGTAGATGCCGAACCAGATCGGATCGAATCCCAGACCCATCGCCGCGGGCAGCAGCACCGGCGTCATGATCAGGATCATCGACAGGGCTTCAAACACCAGCCCCATCAACAACAGCACGACCGAGACGACCAGAATGAACATGATCGGCCCGTCTATGGTCTGGGCAAGGAATGCCGAAATATCCTGCGGGATGCGATACAGGGCGATGGCCTTGCCAAAGATTTTCGCCCCCGCCACGATCAACAGGATCGCCGCTGTGGTGATCGCGGATTCGCGCACCGCTTCCCAGAATTTGGCCAGCGTCATGGTGCGCAACCAGAATACGGTGATCAACAGGGCCGCAGCAAAGCCAATCGCAGCCGCTTCTGTGGGGGTGAACGCCCCGGAATAGAGACCCACGATGACAAGAGCCGCAAGCGCCACAGACGGCAGGGCGCGCTTTGAGGCTGTCGCGCGTTCGCGCATCGACGCCTTGGGCACCGGCGTGTACCCGCCCCACAGGCGCGCATGCAACATGGCAAAAAGGACAAAGAGTGTGACCAGCACAGCCCCCGGCCCGATGCCTGCCAGAAACAGCGCAATCACCGATTGCTCGGTCACAAAACCATAGACGATCATCGGAATGGAGGGCGGTATGAGAATGCCCAGCGTGCCGCCCGCCGCCAGCAACCCGTAGACAAAGCGTTTTTCATATCCGCGGTTTATCATTTCCGGAATGGCCACCGTGCCAATCGTGGCAGCCGTCGCAACTGAAGAACCGGAAATGGCGGCAAAGAGCGCGCAGCTTAGGATCGTGGCGACCGCAAGGCCACCGGGCCAGTGCCCGACCCAAGCCTGAACGGCGGCGAATAGATCACGCCCGACGCCGCCCTTGAGCAGCAGGTTCGACATCAGCAGAAACAGCGGCACCGCCAGAAGGATGAAGCCATCCAAGGTCGAGAGCAGCGATTGCGGCGCCATGAGCGGTGAAAAGCCGCCCAGCAGCAGCATGCCAAGCCCCATGCCACCCAGCGCAAAGGCGACCGGCACCCCGACCAGCAAGAGCCCGAAAAGGCACCCCAGAATAAGCAGGATCGTCATTCGTGCGTCGCTCCAAGGCTTGTGGTGCCAGCACCCGGCAGACGGATCAACTCAACAAGGCCTTGCAAGGCGAGCATGCCGAACCCGACGGGTACGGACAGTTCGGCAATCCAGACCGGCAAGTTCAGCAGCGACCCTGTCGTGCGCCCACGTGAAAAGCTCTCGTAGAATATATGCCAGCCGTAAATCGCGACGATCGAGGAAAACACAATAACCGCCACCAGCGCGAAAGCGGCGCAGAGCTTCTGCGCGCCCTCGGGCAAGAGGTTGGTGACAGCGTTCACCGTAATATGGCGACGCAAAACCAACAGATGCGGCAGCGCCAGAAAACACCCCCAGATCAGGCAAAGCTGACTGAGTTCAGCGGCCCAGATCGTCGGTTTGACAAAGAAGTATCTGGCGATCACCTCATAGGTGAGCATGGCACCCGTGGCAGCCATCAAAATGGCCCCAATGGCACAAAACGCCCATGATATTTTATTTATGACTGACATTTTTTTGCAGAGACGGATGGCCGGTAAGCCATCCGCTTTTCCCTTATTTTACAGAGACGTCAGGAGCCACCTGCACCTAAAGAATCAAGGATCTTCTGACCTGCTTCACCCGTCGCCTCAAGGTAGGAATCATAAACAGGCTGTGCGACCTCCTGCCATGCGGCCAGTTCAGCATCTGACAGGTCCACAATGGTCATCCCGTTCTCCTCAGCGGCTTTATAGGCTGCCGCTTCGATGCCGCTCATGCGGTCGCGTACATCGTCTTGCGCCACTTGTGCTGCTGCCTTGATATGGCCCTGCAACTCGGGTGACAGGCCGTCCCACCAGTCGTTGTTCACGACAACCACAAATTCGATGTTTGCGTGGTTGGTTTTGGTAATTGTATCCATCACTTCCCAAAGCTTGCGGGATTTGACACCGGATATGCCGGTCATACCAACATCAACCGTCCCACGCTGGTAGGCCAGATATTGCTCCGAGCCGGAAATCAATGTGGGCGCCCCGCCCGCTGCGGTAACAAAGTCACCAAGCGTTTTGCCAAACACCCGCGCTTTTTTGCCCTTCATGTCTTCGGGAGTGCGGATCGGGCCACCTTGTGACAGCAAGATCGCACCACCATAGGCCTGCCAATAGAGAACCTGACCGCCGGTTTTGGCGATTTCCTCTTCAAGCACAGCCCGCACGGGCGACCCTTCGGCCACGGCGGCACGCACCTTGTCCTCAGTGTTGAACAGGAACGGCATATAGAAAACGTCAACAACAGGCGCATCGCCGACATAGCGCGTCAGGGACGCAACCCCAGCTTCAATAGCACCAGAACCGACAGCGGCTGGAACTTCCTTGTCTTTGTAGAGTGTCGCGCTGTCGTAGATTTCCACGTCAATCGCGCCGCCGGTTCTTTCCTCAACCTCTTTTTCGAACAGAACGAGGTTCTCACCCAGGTGGCTGGTCAGTGGCAGCTGCAACGAGATGCGCATTTTCTCCTGCGCAATGGCGGCACCGCTCACGGCGCTCAACGCAACAGCGCCCAATATTGCATTTCTGAACATTTGTTTCCTCCCTTGAAATCTTCTTTTTGGAGTTGCGACGTTAACGGCGCTTCCGGAACTTGCAACCGTTTATTCGGCCGAACCTCTGCACGGCAGCGCAAAGGGTTATCGCAGCACTGCTTTCAGAAACGCTTGGGTCCGTGGTTTTTGCGGTGCCGTGAATATCTGCTCCGGTTTCCCCTGCTCAAGGATACGCCCGCCATCCATAAAGCAGATGCGATCCGCCACCTCGCGAGCAAAGCCCATTTCATGGGTCGCAAGCAACATCGTCATACCTTCGGCGCGCAGATGGCGCAAAACGCTGAGCACCTCGCCCACGAGTTCAGGATCAAGGGCCGCCGTAATTTCATCAAACAGCATGATTTCGGGTTCCATGGCCAGCGCACGGATCACGGCGACACGCTGCTGTTGCCCCCCTGACAACTGGTCGGGATACTTATGCATATGCTGCGCGAGGCCAAAGCGGTTAAACAACGCCTCGGCCTTGTCGGTTCGGGCATCCGCCGATTGTTTCAGCACCCGGCGCGGCGCCAGTTGCACATTCTCAATCGCGCTCATATGCGGAAACAGGTTGTATGATTGAAAGACGATGCCAATGCGCCGTCGGATCGGGGCCAGATCAATCCCCGGTTCCGAGATATCCACACCGTCAAGCCAGATTGACCCTTCATCAATTGCTTCAAGCTGGTTGATGCAGCGCAGGAGCGTCGATTTACCCGACCCCGACGCGCCAATCAGGCAGATCATTTCGCCCGCATGCACATCCAGATCAATACCGGACAGAACCTGATTGTCCGCAAAGGATTTCTGCACGCCGCGCAGCGACAGTTTAGCTTCGGGCATTGCGGTCTCGGTTCAACAGATAGTCGGCGTAGCGCGTGGCGGGCACGGTCACCATCAAAAAGATCACTGCAGCCACCAGATAAGGCGTGAAATTGGCCAGCAGGCTTTTGTAGATGCCCGCCTGACGCAATATTTCGACCGGGCCGATAAAGCTGAGCAATGCCACATCCTTCTGAAGGGCCACCAGCATGTTCATATTGGCAGGCACCACGCGGCGGATGGCCTGCGGCAGCACGACATAGCGCATGGTGTCCCGCTCCGACAGGCCCAGACAGATGGCGGCGTTGCGCTGACTGGCATGCACGCTCTCGATGCCGGAGCGCAGCACCTCGGCCACATAGGCCGAGTAGGTCAGCACCAGCGCCACCGTTCCCCAGATGTAGGGCGAATTCCAAGGGCGCGGCAGACCAAGCCCCGGAATACCAAACCCGATCAGATAGATGGTCAGGATTACCGGCACGCCGCGAAACACATCCACATAGACGGCACCGAATATCCGCAGCGGGAAAAGGGCGGGCGCGCGTGCGCCGCGCGCCAGCGCAATGGCAAGCCCCAGTCCGAGGATCAGCGGCACCGACCACGCGAAAATCATGACATCAATCATGAAAGCCTGCAAAAGCGTCGGGAAGGTTTCGGCAAACACGGCGGCGTCAAAAAAGCTGGCCTTGACAGCTTGCCAGCCCGGCGCAAGCGGCACAAGCAGGATCATTGCGACCAGCACAAGCGCCGTACTCACGCCCGCAATGCTCAGCGACCGACGCCGCTGGTGGGCCTCGTATGCCTGTCTGCGGTTCACCACCGGCTCACTGGATCAGTGGCACACCGGTCGCTTCCTGCAACCATTGCGCCTCGATAGCGGCAAGGCTGCCATCGGCCTTCATCTCCGTAAGTGCCGCATCAACACATTCCTTCAGCGGATTGCCTTCGGTCATAAGCGCGCCGAAATGATCAGGGTTCTTGGTTTCATCCGCGGTAAACTGGCCAAGCACTTGCCCACCCTCCAACACAACCGCCCCCAGATAAAGCGCGGTGGGCAGATCAAAGAGTGCTGCATCTATCTGACCCGCTTTCATGGCCTCGACCACATTGACATTGTCGTCATAAATCAGCGGAGGGCTTTCAGGCGCGATCTTTTCCATGACCACCGGCAGCGCGGTCGTGGTCGCGACGACACCCCATTTCAACCGTTTCAATGTTGCCATATCAGCGGTCAGCCCGTCCGCGCCACGCACCAGCACTGCCATCGGTGCGGTGTAGTAAGGCAGTGAAAAATCCACGACTTTATCGCGCTGTTCCGTGATGGAAAACTGCTGCATGTTCAGATCGAAGTCTTTTGCCCCCGGCTGGATCGCCTGATCAAATGACGTGCGGGTCCAGATCACGTCGCCCTGCATAAACCCCATCTTGCCCGCCAGCGCATAGGCCACTGCCGCCTCGAACCCCTGCCCGCTTTCCGGTGCATCATCCAGCACCCAAGGGTAATAGGCCGGGTTGCCGGTGGCGATGGTCAGCTTGCCCGCGCTGATGGTCTTGCCCTCGTGGCAGCTTTGCGCCTGCGCGCCGCCCACGGCAATCATTGACGCAATGATGGAAATGGCCAGGACCTTATGCATTTCGACTTCTCCCCACTTGGTTGTGATGCTTGGTACTTTTATTGCGGCCCTCATGGTGTCGCGCAAGGGGCAAGACATGACGGAGCGGCCGACATCGGAATTATCCCGCCCGGTGCTGCGAATTCGATCCGGTGGTGGTTGACGCTGCTCAGTGGGAATGCACTAACTGCGCCAACACCAGCACGGGGAATTTCAGCATGTCTGAAGAAAACGAACGTCACAACGCCAAGATGCGTAAGATCAAAGCGGCACGCGACAAGATGATGGAGCAAAAGACCGAACAAAAGGGTCTCATCATGGTGCATACCGGGAAGGGCAAAGGGAAATCATCGTCTGGTTTCGGGATGATCATGCGCTGTATTTCGCACAAGATTCCCTGCGCCGTGGTCCAGTTCATCAAGGGCAACTGGGACACGGGCGAGAAGTCGTTCCTGCGTGACAATTATGCGGATGAATGCCGGTTTTTCGTTTCCGGCGAAGGCTTTACATGGGAAACACAGGACCGTGCGCGCGACATTGCGGCGGCGGAAAATGGCTGGCGGATCGCGAAAGAACAAATCCTCGATCCCGACATTCAATTCGTGCTGCTGGATGAGATAAACATCGCGCTGCGCTATGACTATCTGAACATCGACGAGGTGGTCGATTTCCTGCTGACGCAAAAGCCTCACATGACCCACGTCTGCCTGACCGGGCGCAATGCCAAGCCTGAACTGATTGAGGCCGCAGATCTCGTGACCGAGATGACTTTGGTGAAACACCCTTTCAAAGATGGTGTCGTTGCCCAAAAAGGCATCGAGTTCTAGGGGAACGCGCATGGGTCGCGCGATCATGCTGCAGGGCACAGGCTCTGATGTAGGCAAGTCGCTTTTGGTGGCAGGGCTTTGCCGCGCCGCCAAGCGTCGCGGAATATCTGTCGCGCCGTTCAAGCCGCAAAACATGTCCAACAACGCAGCAGCCACGACAGACGGGGGCGAGATCGGCCGCGCGCAGGCTTTGCAGGCTTTTGCCTGCGGGCTTGACCCGACGGTGGACATGAACCCGATCCTGCTCAAGCCTGAAACCGAAACCGGCTCGCAGGTGATTGTTCAGGGCCAGCGCATGACCTCCGTTGCGGCGGGCGATTATGCAAAGCTGAAACCGAAATTGCTCGGCCCTGTGCTCGACAGCTTCAACCGGCTCAAGGCGCAATATGATCTGATCATCGTCGAAGGCGCGGGCAGCCCGGCAGAGGTGAATCTGCGCAGCAATGATATCGCCAATATGGGCTTTTCTGAGGCGGCGCAGGTTCCCGTGCTGCTTTGTGGAGACATCAACCGAGGCGGTGTGATCGCGCAGGTGGTAGGTACGCAAGCAGTGATATCGCGCGCTGACGCAGGAATGATAAAAGGGTTTTTTATCAACAAGTTTCGCGGCGATCCGAAACTTTTTGATGAAGGCTATGAGATCATAAAAAACCATACTGGCTGGCCCGGCTTTGGCGTGCTGCCGTGGTTTGCTGATGCCTGGAAGCTCCCGGCTGAAGACGCCTATGATATCAAAACGCCAACTCGCAAAGACGGCCTACACATCGTGTGTCTGCACCTGTCTCGCATCGCAAATTTCGATGACTTGGACCCGCTGAGCCATGAACCGGACGTACAGATGACCATGCTGCGCGCCGGTGAGGTTTTGCCTGCGGATGCGGATATCGTGATCTTGCCGGGCAGCAAATCAACGCGGGGTGATCTGGCCTTCCTGCGTGCGCAAGGATGGGACATTGATCTGGCCGCGCATCTGCGCCGTGGCGGCCATGTGCTGGGCTTGTGCGGCGGGTATCAGATGCTGGGGCAGTCCATTGTCGACCCTGATGGCATAGAAGGCCCCCCCGGCACGACGGAGGGTTTGGGGTTTCTGGACATCACCACGGTCATGACGCCGCAAAAACGGGTCGCCCGGATCACAGCGAAACACGCGCAGAGCGGCGCGATGTTCCCCGCCTATGAAATTCACGTTGGCCGCACAGAAGGGCCCGACTGCGCCCGCCCCTTTGCTTATGTTGACGGGAAACCCGATGGTGCGATCAGTCAGAACGCGCGGGTCATGGGCACCTATCTGCACGGTATGTTCACGGATGATGCGTTCAGGGCGCAATGGCTTGCACAGTTCGATGTGACGCAGAACGCATCCTACACGGCGACGGTTGAAACCACCCTTGACGCTCTGGCGACGCATCTTGAAACCCATGCGGATGTTGACGGTATACTGGGGCTGGCGCTTTAGACAGGGCCATTCAAGACCAGCACGGCATCACTGGAAACACAACCACCCCGATTGACTCCGCGCGCGTCAGGCCACAGACCTTGGTACAATGACCAACACGCAGGACAGACCACCCCATGGAACTCAGCGCACATCACCCCTATCCCTCGCGACGCTCTGCTGTTGCGGCAGATAACATCGTGTCATCCTCGCATCCTTTGGCCACGCAAGCCGGGGTGTCCATGATGGCGCAGGGCGGAAATGCGGTGGATGCCGCCCTTGCCACCGCGATTGCGCTGACCGTCGTTGAGCCAACAGGCAATGGCATCGGCTCAGATGCCTTTGCCATTTTGTGGGATGGGCAGGACTTGCATGGGTTAAACGCATCCGGCCGTGCGCCGGCCGATTATACACCTGAGCGGTTTGCCGGGCTTGATCAGATACCGATGCACGGCTGGGGCTCTGTCACTGTACCGGGGGCGGTGTCGGCCTGGGTTGCGCTGTCGGACCGCTTTGGCAAATTGCCCTTTCCGGCCTTGTTTGAACCAGCGATCCGCTATGCGGAACACGGATTTCCTGTCTCGCCCGTCATTGCAAAATTATGGCAGCGCGCGGCAGAGCAACTGGCCGCTCAGCCCGGCTTTGCCGATGCTTTCCTTCCCGGTGGCCGCGCCCCGCGCGCAGGCGATTATTTCCAAAGTGCCGGTCACGCCCGTTCATTGCGACTGATCGCCGAAACCAAGGGGAAAGCGTTCTATGAAGGTGTGCTGGCCGAGGAAATCGCGGCGCATGCGCAGGCCCATGGCGGCGCGCTGACGGCGGCGGATCTGGCGGCGCACAAGGCAGATTGGTGCGGCACAATCGCGCGCGATTTTGACGCGGTAACGCTGCATGAAATCCCGCCAAACGGTCAGGGCATCGCGGCGCTTATGGGCTTGGGTATCCTGTCCCAGACCAACATCCGTGACCTTGACCCTGACAGCGCGCAGGCTTTCCATTTACAGGTTGAGGCCATGAAACTTGCCCTGCGCGACGCCGAAGGCTTCGTGGCGGATGCGGATCACATGACATCCGTCACCGCACAGGACTTGCTGGACGATGCGTATCTCGCAACGCGGGCGGCGGAAATCAATGTGAACACCGCAAGCGACTTTAAATCAGGCGCGCCGAAACGCGGCGGCACCGTGTATCTGAGCGCAGCAGATGCAAGTGGGATGATGGTTTCATTCATTCAATCTAATTATATGGGTTTTGGGTCCGGCGTGGTTGTGCCGAATACCGGAATATCAATGCAAAACAGGGGTTTCGGGTTTTCTCTTGACCCATCACATCAAAATCACATCGCCCCCGGCAAACGCCCGTTTCATACGATTATCCCCGGCTTCCTCATGCGCGACGGCGCGCCCCTGATGAGCTTTGGGGTCATGGGGGGCCCCATGCAGGCGCAAGGGCATGTTCAGATGGTGTTGCGTACGCAACTCTGGGGTCAGGACCCACAGATGGCGGTGGATGCCCCCCGCTGGCGCGTGACGCAAGGTCTCGGCGTCGCATGCGAAACGACCATGGCCCCCGATACGATTTCGACCCTGCGCGCGATGGGGCATGACATCACGCTGGAAACCCCGGACAATGCCTTTGGTTTTGGCGGCGCGCAGCTCATTCACCGCCAGCCGGGGCGCGGGTATGTCGCCGGCTCCGACCCACGCAAAGACGGCTGCGCCATTGGCTTTTAATCCCGCAGCGTCAGGTAAATTTTCGGAACAGCTTGGTGCTGTCAAAGATGTCTTCCAGCTCTTGCATGCGCTCTTTGGTCTCGTCCCAATGCAGCCCCTGCACGGCGGCAATCATCGTTTCGACCAACAGTAATGTGGTGGCGGCTGAATCCCACGCCGAGGGCACAACGATACGACTGCTGAGCGTGATATCGGCCAGCGGATGCACCGGCGATCGCCACTGATCGGTAAAGAGCACGATCCGCGCGCCGCGCGCATGGGCCAGTTCCGCCAGTTTCAGCGTGTTGTTTTCATAGCGCCGCACGTCAAAGATCACAAAGACATCCCCCTTGCCCGCATTCAACAAATAGTGCGGCCAGCTGTTTGATGTGGACTGCACATGCGTCAGGTTCGGGCGGATCACCTGCATGTGCAGAAAAAGATATTCCGCCATTGTATGCGTGATCCGCCCCCCCACGATATAGAGATGCCGCGCGGGATCGGCGACCAGCGCACAGGCCTCATCAAAGCCTGCCGGATCAATGTGGCCCAGCGTATGACGGATGTTGTCGATCACCGCATCGGTAAAACGGTTGAGGATATGACCCGAGGGCGCAGCCTCCGCCCATGTTTCATGCTTGGCGATGGGGCTTTTGACCTTGGCGCGCAATTCCTCGCGCAGTTCGGCCTGAAAGTCGGGGTAGCCTTTGTACCCCAGCTTTTGCACCATCCGCGCCACCGTCGGCACCGACACATTGGCATCCTTGGCCAGCGCGGTCAAAGGACCAAGACCAGAGGCCGGGTAATTTTCGAGAATCGAGAGGGCCAACTGCCGCTCGGCACGCGTGAGGTCTTCCAGCTTTTGCTGGATACGATCCGATATGGTCTGCGCGGCTTCTGCCATACGCCCCTCCAAATTGTTCACAAAATTACCAGCAGCGGCACGACTGTGATATTTTTTTCACAATTTTGTTGACATATCTTCGCTGTGGCAAGCACTTTATCGAACAGGGGTGTAGATGAATCAGACGCAACAGATGAACAATGACGCGGTGGTCGAGGTGCTGAATGCCTCGGGCGCTTCGGATATTGTGTTGGTTTGCGAACATGCCAGTGCGTTCATTCCGACTGCGCTCAATGATCTTGGCCTGTCCGCCGAGGCGCGGCACAGCCATGCGGCCTGGGACCCCGGTGCCAAGGCCGTGGCCTGTGAAATGGCCCGGCAATTAGACGCACCATTGGTGGCGTCAAAGGTGTCGCGGCTGGTCTATGACTGCAACCGCCCGCCCGATGCGCCCAGCGCCATGCCGGAGCGTAGCGAAGTTTTCGACATCCCCGGCAACAAAAAACTGACACGAAATGACCGCGAAACCCGGGTGGCCAGATACTACACCCCCTTTCATGACCGGCTGAAGCAGGTTTTGTCCACAAAGCCTGATCCCGTTGTGGTGACGATCCACAGTTTCACCCCGATCTACCAAGGCATCCAAAGAGAGGTTGAGGTCGGCATCCTGTATGATCAGGATACACGGCTTGCCGACGCGATGTTGGAGGTCGAAACCGGCACGTTTGTGACCCGGCGCAATGATCCTTACGGGCCTGCCGATGGAGTCACACATACCTTGAAAGAACACGCGCTGCCGCAGGGCCGCCGCAATGTGATGATCGAAATTCGCAACGATCTGATCGAAACAGCGGACGCGCAGACCTCTTTGGCGATACAGATGTCACGTTGGGTCGCGGACGCAGTCACGCAAAGCAAGGACATCTCATGCAGGGTCTGATGCGGGGATATATTCGCGGCGTTGATGCGGTCAACTATCGCCTTGGGCGCGTGGCGATGTACGGGATATTCGTGTTGATGGCGATCCTGCTGTGGTCTTCGGTCAGCAAGACGTTCTTTCTGCCCACGCTCTGGACGCTGGAAATGGCGCAGTTCGTGATGGTCGGCTATTATGTCCTAGGCGGGCCCTATTCGATCCAACTGGGGGCGAATGTGCGGATGGACCTGCTTTATAGTGAATGGTCGATCCGGCGCAAAGCGTGGTTTGACCTGATAACCGTGTGTTTCCTGATCTTTTACCTCAGCGTGTTGCTTTATGGCGCGGTCAGTTCCACGGCCTATTCACTGGGCTATTGGAAAGACGCGCCGTTTTCCTATCTGTTTGGCGTCGTGATCGGCACCGAGGAAGTCGGCCGGATGGAACGATCATCGTCGGCCTGGCGACCCTATATGTGGCCGATCAAGGCGGTGATGATCGTGGGGTTTTTCCTGATGCTGCTGCAATGCGTCTCTGAGCTGTTCAAGGACGTGCTGCGTCTGAAAGGTCAGACCATCTAATGCCTTATGAATTGATCGCCACGCTGATGTTTTCGACCATGATGCTGATGCTGCTGACGGGTCAGCGGGTCTTTGGCGCGATTGGGTTTGTTGCGGTGATTGCCGCCTTGCTCCTTTGGGGGGACCGGGGCGGGTATGATCTTGGTTTTGCTGCCGCGATGAAGCTGATGAAGTGGTATCCGCTGCTGACCCTGCCGATGTTCATTTTCATGGGCTATGTGCTGTCAGAGAGCAAGATCGCCGATGATCTCTACCGGATGTTCCACGTCTGGATGGGCGGCGTGCGGGGCGGGCTTGCCATCGGGACCATCGGGTTGATGGTTCTGATTTCCGCCATGAACGGTTTGAGCGTTGCAGGCATGGCCATCGGGGCGACGATCGCCCTGCCTGAGTTGCTGAAACGGGGGTATGACAAGCGGATGGTGACGGGCGTGATACAGGCGGGGTCCTCCTTAGGGATCCTGGTGCCCCCGTCCGTTGTGCTGGTCCTTTATGCCATGATCGCGCGTCAACCTGTGGGGCAGTTATGGCTGGCGGGGGTCATTCCGGGGCTGATGATGGCAGCGATGTTTGTGATCTACATTGCACTGCGCTGTCGGTTGAACCCCGCCTTGGGCCCTGCCCTCAGCGCCGAGGATCGCGACATGCCCCGCGCGGAAAAGATGGCGCTCTTGCGCGCAGGCCTGCTGCCGCTCACGATCTTTGCCGTCATGATGGTGCCTTTTGTAAACGGCTGGACCTCGCTGGTCGAAAGCTCGGCCATCGGCGCGCTGGCCGCCTTTTTCGCCGCTGTGTCCAAGGGCCGCATGACCCGGGAAGTGTTCGAGAACTCGGTGCGCAATACCCTTGGCATCACCTGTATGTTCATGTGGATCATCCTCGCGGCCCTTGCCTTTGGCGCGGTGTTTGACGGCCTCGGCGCTGTCAAAGCCATCGAGAGTCTCTTCACAGAGCAACTCAGCCTCAGCCCCTGGACGATCCTCATTCTGATGCAGCTGAGCTTTATCCTGATGGGCACGTTTCTGGATGATACGGCCATGCTGGTGATTGTCGCCCCGCTTTATGTGCCGCTGGTGGGCGAATTGGGGTTTGATCTGATCTGGTATGGTATCCTCTATACGATCACCACACAGATCGCTTACATGACGCCGCCCTTTGGCTATAACCTATTTTTAATGCGTGCCATGGCACCGCCTGAGATTACGCTCCGCGACATCTATGCCTCCATCACGCCCTTTGTGATGGTCATGGTGGTGGCCCTTGCCCTGGTGATGGTGTTTCCGGGCCTTGCCCTTTGGTTGCCCGAAACCGTTTACGGAAAATGAAAAGCAAGATCAGGATAACCTGACATAACCCAATAAGGAGAGTGAAGATGACAACGAGACGTAAGTTTATCCAAGGGGCCGCCGTGGCCGCCCCGGCGGCGCTGGCGACACCCGCGCTGGCACAAAGCACCATAACATGGCGCATGCAGACCTATGCCGGTGCGGCACTGGCAGAGCATGTGATTGACCCCGCAATTGAGATGTTCAACAAGATTGCGGGCGACCGCATGCAGATTGAGCTTTTCTACGCGGATCAGATCGTGCCCACGGGCGAGTTGTTCCAGGCTTTGCAACGCGGCACCATCGACGCTGTGCAATCGGATGACGACAGCATGGCGTCGCCCACCGAGGTTACGGTGTTTGGCGGCTATTTCCCGTTCGGGTCGCGCTATAGCCTCGACGTGCCGGTGCTGTTCAACCAGTATGGACTGAACGAGATCTGGGACGAGGAATATTCCGCCGTCGGTGTGAAACATATTTCAGCTGGCGCATGGGACCCGTGTCATTTCGCGACCAAAGACCCCATTCGCAGCCTCGAAGACCTCAAGGGCAAGCGCGTCTTTACCTTCCCTACGGCGGGCCGCTTCATGTCGCAGTTCGGCGTGGTCCCTGTGAACCTGCCGTGGGAAGACATCGAGGTCGCCATGCAAACGGGCGAGCTGGATGGCATCGCATGGTCCGGCATCACCGAGGATTACACCGTCGGCTGGGCGGATGTGACCAACTACTTCCTGACCAACAACATCTCCGGTGCCTGGGCCGGGTCGTTCTTTGCAAATATGGACCGCTGGAACGAGTTGCCCGAAGACCTGCAAACGCTGTTCCGGGTGTGCTGTGACCAGTCGCATTATTACCGCCAGTGGTGGTACTGGGGCGGCGAGGCGAACCTGCGCGTCAACGGCAGCAAGCTGGAACTGACCACCATCCCGGACGAAGAATGGGCCACCGTCGAAAACGCAGCATTGGAGTTCTGGGAAGAGATCGCCGCGGAATCCGACGTCAAACGCCGCGTCGTGGATATCTTCAAACAGTATAATTCCGACATGTTGAAAGCGGGTCGTCCGTACCGCTATACCTGATTTCGTGCGGGGCGGCTTTGCGGTCGCCCCCACCTCCCCCTGATGACGAAAGAACACACCCATGCCCGGCACCCTCAGCTTTGATGATCTGAAATCGCGCGTTACCGACGGCAGCATCGACACGGTGCTGGCCTGTTTTCCCGACATGCAGGGCCGCCTGATGGGCAAGCGCTTTCACGCGGTCAACTTCGTGGAGACGTCCTTTAAGGAAACCCATTGCTGCAACTACCTGCTGGCCACGGACCTTGAGATGGCAACGCCCGAAGGCTATGCCGCCAGCAGCTGGCAGGGCGGCTATGGCGATTATGTCATGCAGCCCGATCTGGACACGATCCGGCCCGTGCCATGGCTGGAGGGCACCGCGATGGTGCTCTGTGATATCCTTGATCACCACACCCACGCCGAGGTGCCCCATTCGCCGCGCGCGATGCTGAAAAAGCAGATCGCCCGGCTGAAAGCGCTCGGATTTGACGCGATGATGGCCACCGAGCTTGAATTTTTCCTGTTTGAGAAATCCTTTGACGATATTCGAAAGAGCGGTTTTCGCGATATGGCGCCAATCAGCGGCTATAACGAGGATTACCACATCTTCCAGACCACCAAGGAAGAAGGGGTCATGCGGCCCATCCGCAACCATCTATATGCAGCTGGCCTGCCGATCGAGAACTCCAAGGGCGAGGCCGAGGCAGGACAGGAAGAGCTGAACATCCGCTATTCAGAGGCGCTGCTGTGTGCCGATCACCACACCATCGCCAAAAACGCCATCAAGGAAATCGCATGGGCGCAGGGTCATGCCGCGACCTTCCTGCCCAAGTGGCACCATGACCGCGTGGGCAGTTCCAGCCATGTGCATCAATCGCTTTGGCAGGATGACACGCCGGTCTTTGTTGACGACGCCGACCCGCTGGGCATGTCGGGGCTGATGAAAAACTATATGGCGGGGCTGATTGCCTATGCACCCGATTACACGTTCTTTTTGGCCCCCTACATCAACAGCTACAAACGCTTTGCCAAAGGGACGTTTGCGCCCACGAAAACCGTCTGGTCCGTGGACAACCGGACCGCCGGGTTCCGCCTGTGCGGCGAGGGCACCAAAGGCGTGCGGGTGGAATGTCGCATCGGTGGCTCGGATCTGAACCCTTACCTTGCGCAAGCGGCGATGCTGGCTGCAGGGATCAAGGGGATTGAAGACAGGATGCCCCTGCCCGCCCCCACCACTGGCGACGTCTATGAAGACGCCAAAGCCGCCGATATCCCGCAAACCCTGCGCGCGGCCACGCAAACTCTGCGCGACTCCGCCATGCTGCGCGCGGCCATGGGCGACGATGTGGTCGACCACTACACCCGCTGCGCGGCGTGGGAACAAGAAGAATTTGACCGCATCGTGACCGACTGGGAAGTCGCACGCGGTTTTGAAAGGGCCTGAAGCATGATCACCTGTATCTCCCCCATTGATGGCAGCGTCTATGCCCAGCGACCGACCCTGAGCACGGAGGACGCACAAGCCGCCGTGGCCTGCGCACGAGAGGCACAACGCGACTGGGCCACGCGCCCGCTCAGCGAGCGCATCGCGCTTGTCCAAAAGGCGGTGGCCAATGTGGGCGCCATGAACGATGAGATCGTGCCCGAACTGGCGCATCAAATGGGCCGCCCCATCCGCTACGGCGGTGAATTCGGCGGTTTCAACGAACGCGCGAGTTACATGGCCGAAATCGCAAAGGACGCGCTGGCCGATATCGTGATCGAAGACAGCGCCGCCTTTCGCCGGGTCATCAAACGCGTCCCCCACGGCGTTGTTCTGGTCGTGGCCCCGTGGAATTATCCCTATATGACCGCAATTAATACCGTGGCCCCTGCCCTGATCGCGGGCAATGCGGTGATGCTCAAACACGCGAGCCAGACCCCACTGGTGGGCGAACGCCTCGCGCAGGCCTTTCACGCGGCAGGCATCCCCGGGGATGTGTTTCAAAACGTGTTTCTCGATCATCAGACGACATCTGACCTGATCGCCGCAAAATCCTTTGGCTTTGTGAACTTCACAGGCTCGGTCGGCGGTGGGCAGGCGATTGAACGCGCGGCGGCGGGCACCTTTACCGGAGTCGGACTGGAACTGGGCGGCAAGGATCCGGGGTACGTCTGTGATGATGCCGATATCGACGCGGCGGTGGATACGCTGATCGACGGGGCAATGTTCAACTCCGGGCAATGCTGCTGCGGGATCGAACGGATTTACGTCGCCGAGCAGCATTTTGACGCCTTTGTCGAAAAGGCGGTGGCCATCGTCAGCGGCTACACGCTGGGCAACCCGCTGGACCCCGAAACGACGCTTGGCCCCATGGCGCATGCACGTTTTGCCGAGGAGGTCCGCGCCCAGACCCGCGAGGCGATCGCTGCCGGTGCCAAGGCGCATATCGACCCCGCGCTGTTCCCGCAGGACGCGGGCGCATATCTCATGCCGCAAATCCTCACCAATGTGAGGCACGACATGCGCGTGATGCGCGACGAAAGCTTTGGCCCCGTCGTAGGCATCATGCCCGTCAAGGACGATACTGAGGCCATCCGCCTGATGAATGACAGCAATTTCGGCCTCACCGCGTCCATCTGGACCCGCGATGCAACCCGCGCCGAGGAAATCGCCGACCAGATCGAAACCGGCACGGCATTCTTGAACCGGGCCGATTACCTCGACCCCGGCCTGTGCTGGACCGGCTGCAAAGACACCGGGCGCGGCGGTGGCCTGTCGGTGATCGGCTATCACAATCTGACGCGCCCCAAATCCTACCACCTCAAGAAAGCCTGAGCCCATGACCCTTTCAGCAAACTGGTCCTATCCAACCGCCATCCGCTTCGGTGCAGGCCGTATTTCAGAGATCGGGGAGGCCTGTGCGGCTGCCGGGATCAAAAAACCCCTACTCATCACGGACCGTGGCCTTGCAGAGATGGACATCACCACCCGCACGCTCGACCTGATGGAGGCGGCGGGCCTTGGCCGCGCGATCTTTGCCGATGTGGACCCGAACCCCAACGAAAAGAACGCCGCCGCTGGTGTTCAGGCTTTCAAAGAGGGCGGCTATGACGGTGTGATTGCTTTCGGCGGTGGCTCCGGCCTTGATCTGGGCAAGCTGGTCGCTTTTCTGGCAGGCCAAACCCGACCGCTGTGGGATTTTGAGGACATCGGCGATTACTGGACGCGCGCGGATGCCGATGCCATCGCGCCGATCATCGCCGTGCCCACCACAGCGGGGACCGGTTCAGAGGTGGGCCGTGCCTCCGTCATCACCAATTCTGAAACCGAAGAGAAAAAGATCATATTCCATCCGAAATTCCTGCCCAGCGTTGTGATCTGCGACCCTGAGCTGACGGTTGGCATGCCGAAATTCATCACGGCAGGCACGGGGCTTGATGCCTTCGCCCATTGTGTGGAGGCATTCTGCTCACCGCATTACCACCCCATGTCACAGGGCATCGCGCTTGAGGGCATGCGGCTGGTCAAAGACTACCTGCCACGCGCCTATGCCGACGGCAGCGATCTGGAGGCGCGCGCGCAGATGATGTCAGCCGCAGCCATGGGGGCCACCGCGTTTCAAAAGGGGCTTGGAGCCATTCATGCCTTGTCCCACCCGATTGGCGCCATCCATCATACGCACCACGGAACCACCAATGCCGTATGCATGCCAGCGGTGTTGCAGTTCAACAAATCAGCGATTGCCACCCCACTTGCCGGTGCTGCGGCCTATCTGGGTATCGAGGGTGGTTTCGTTGGTTTCTGTGATTTCGTGAATGAGTTGAATGCGGCACTCGGCATCCCCAAATCTCTCGCTGAGCTTGGCGTGACGTCCCCCGATGTCGAACGGATCGTTGATGGCGCGCTCAATGACCCTAGCACAGGCGGCAATCCGGTTGAGATGACAAAGGCCAACACGACCACTTTGCTTGAAAGCATCCTTTAAGCCGCAACTCTATCCAGGTTTTCAGGCAGCTGCGGCGCGCGATCCAATAGCCGCGCTGCGCTGTCTGCTTTGCGCACAAACGATGTGGTAAGACTGTATTATTGGGTTTGCGTTATGCTTGACGGACGCAAACCAAACAGTGATGCTTAAAATATGGGCAGTTTAAGAACTTGTTTACTGATCGCCTTGGTCGCGCTACCTCTCGCGCGGCCGAGTGCTGCCGATGACGCGCTGTTTCGGGTATTTGCGGAATGCGCCGGGCGGTTTTCTGCTGAGCGAGAACACGCTTGGCTGGTCGGTGACCCTGACGCTGACCTTTATGATGACCAACGCCTCGTGTTTTTATCGCTGCTCGATGCAACCCTGCCGAGGGCACGGGCGCGTGATGCCCTGGCCCACCGGGTCGATGTAAAAATGGCCCATGCCTCATTGCTGAGACGGGCCACCTTTTCTCAGCATCCTGAACACGTCACCAGAGCCAGACACCTCGCCGCCGCATACAGAAAAACCTGTCTGGAACTGCTTTTGGACAGCTAACGCCGCGCGGTTTACCGCTCGCCTTATTTTTAGGCACTTTTTGACGCAGCGGTCAAAAAACAGGCAGTCGGCCACAGTGTCTTTGCATTATCACACGCGACGACTCCATCCCACCCCCGTTATCGACATAGCTTCTGGACTGACTGAACAAGTCATTCAAAACCGTGCGACGGCAATGGCCTAGGAACCAATACTGCCGCCGCACGCCGCAATAAATTGCGTGTGTAGGATATGGGGAAGGTCAACAGACTTCACAAGCCTGCCGCGCATCGTAAGAGAGGAATTTACGATGTCACGAAAAATGCTTGGCGCGACAACCGCCCTTGTGATGGCAGGAACGCTGCCCGCTCTGGCCGATTGCCCCATCAAGGTTGGTGTGCTGCACTCCCTGTCCGGAACCATGGCGATTTCCGAGACGACCCTCAAAGACACGATGGAAATGCTGGTGGAGCAACAAAACGACAAAGGCGGTCTGCTGGGGTGCGAGATTGAAGCGGTCGTTGTGGATCCCGCGTCCGATTGGCCGCTGTTTGCCGAGAAGGCGCGCGAGTTGTTGACGGTGCAGAACGTCGATGTGATTTTCGGATCATGGACATCGGTGTCGCGCAAATCCGCCCTGCCTGTTCTTGAAGAACTGAACGGCCTGATGTTCTACCCCGTGCAATATGAGGGCGAAGAAAGCTCAAAGAATGTCTTTTACACGGGTGCCGCGCCAAACCAACAGGCGATCCCGGCAACCGACTACTTTCTTGAGGAACTGGGCGTCGAAAAGTTTGCGCTGCTGGGAACCGACTACGTTTATCCGCGCACGACAAACAACATCCTCGAAGCCTATCTGAAAGACAAGGGCATCGCTGCTGAAGACATCTTTGTGAACTACACGCCCTTTGGCCACTCTGATTGGTCCAAGATCGTGGCAGATGTTGTGGCACTGGGCGCAGACGGCAAAAAGGTCGGCGTAATTTCGACCATCAATGGCGATGCAAACGTGGGCTTTTACAAGGAGTTGGCAGCGGCTGGCATCTCAGCGGATGACATCCCCGTGGTTGCCTTTTCCGTTGGTGAAGAAGAGCTTGCGGGTCTCGACACCTCAAACCTTGTGGGTCATCTGGCGGCGTGGAATTACTTCCAATCGGCAGAATCCGATGCCAATGATGCATGGGTCACCGCCTGGAAAGCCCGCATGGGTGATGAGCGCGTGACAAACGATCCGATGGAAGCGCATTACATCGGCTTCAATATGTGGGTGAACGCAGTGACAGCGGCCAGCTCTACGGATGTTGATGCGGTACGCGCGGCGATGTACGGGCAGGAATTTCCGAACCTGACCGGTGGGACAGCCGTGATGTTGCCCAACCATCACCTCGCAAAACCAGTTCTGATTGGCGAAATTCAGGCGGATGGTCAGTTTGATATCATCTCGCAGACCGAAGAAGTCCCCGGCGATGCCTGGACGGATTTCCTGCCTGAATCCGCCGTGTTGAAGTCCGACTGGCAGGAGCTTGGCTGCGGTATGTACAACACCGAAACCAGTTCCTGTGTACAGATTAAATCCAATTACTGATCTGTCCTGAACGTTGAAACAGACGCGTGCCACAAGGCGCGCGTCACCTTCCAAATCCGAAGGATTTCCCCCCATGATTTCTGTTGTTCTGCGGTGCTGTGCGAGCATCCTTCTGTTCGCTTCACTCATGGGTCCTGTTCAGGCGCAGGACACCGAAGCACCGATCCAGCAATTGCTGCAGACCCACGCTGAGATCATCCAGAAGTCGTCGCGTCGCACCATCGGCCCGGCAATTGATGCGCTCGCAAACAGCGGTATGGCGGATGCCAAGAGCATACTGGAACGCTGGCAAAACAAGGAAATGTGGTACAACGAAACGACGGGCATCTTTGTCTTTGCACAACCGGGTGACGGCGATGTGCTGTTGCGGTTTGACGTGGCGGGCGGTGCGGCTTTGGCGGACGGCAACGAGGGCAATTATAAGCAACTCAAGCCAAATTCCGGCATCCGTGGGATGATTGGCGCAGCACTTGTGCAATTTCAACTGAACAGCCCTGATCCTGCGGAACGTGCTGTTGCCGTAAGCGCGATCGAACGCGATGCGGACCCGTCTCATCTGGCCGCCTTGCGCGGCGCTGCGGGTACGGAAACCGACCCGGCCCTCAAACAGCGCAAAGAACGTCTGGAACGCCTCCTGACCATCCGGTTCGAAACAGACGATGCAACACGGATCGCAGCGATCCAAAGCTTTTCCGGCGATCTGGGTGTGGATCTGCGCGCCGCCCTGAACCCGTTGGTCGCCACCCGCATCGAGGTCGCAGAGACACTGCCCGACGGCGCGATGCTGCTCGAAATTGGTCCCGATGCCCTGCCCCGTGACAGCGCTTATGACATCCTGATCGCTCAAGACCTCGCACCACCGCGCGTGTCACATGCAAACATCCGCGACGCCTTGATCGCGAATATTGACGATGGCCGCGTCGCCGGGGTGCGGGTCGCGTCCCTCGACACGGATGACGCGCGCGCATCGGCCTATGCAATGCTCGCTGCAAGCGGGGTGGCGCAACCGCTTGTGACACAGGCCGATATCGATGCGGCGCTGGAGACATTCACGTTCTTCGAGGTGTTCACCGGCGCGCCATTGCCGGTGGCGCAGGCCGCGCAGATCGCACTTGAGCAGATTGAGACGCGCGTCGCCGTCAACCAGACCGCTGATCTGGCGCTGGATGCTCTGTCACTCGCGTCGATCTACTTTCTGGCCGCCATAGGTCTGGCCATCACCTTTGGTGTGATGGGCGTGATCAACATGGCGCATGGGGAATTCATCATGATGGGGGCCTATACAGGCTATGTGGTGCAGCTGTTCATCCCCGACTACACGCTGTCGATCCTGCTGGCCATTCCGCTCGCCTTCATGGTGACCTTTGGTGCTGGTGTCGCGATGGAGCGTTTGGTGATCCGCTGGCTCTACCATCGCCCGCTGGAGACGTTGCTGGCGACTTTCGGGGTCTCGATTGCGCTGCAACAACTGGCCAAGAACATCTTTGGCACCCAAGCACGCCCCCTGACCGCCCCCGGCTGGCTGGATGGGTCATGGGTGATCAACGATATCGTGTCGATCAGCTATATCCGCATCGCTATCTTTTTCCTCGCTTTGCTATTTCTGGCTCTGTTTCTCTTTGTGATGAAACGCACTCGATTGGGGCTTGAGGTGCGCGCGGTCACACAAAACCCGCGCATGGCGGCCTCCATGGGCATTAACCCGGACAAGATCAACATGCTGACCTTTGGCTTTGGCTCAGGCATCGCGGGCATCGCGGGCGTGGCCATCGGGCTTTATTCCAAGGTCACCTCTGAGATGGGCAGCGAATATATCGTGCAAAGCTTCATGACCGTTGTTGTGGGTGGCGTTGGCAACATCTGGGGCACGCTGCTCGGGGCCACGATGGTGGGCACGCTGCAAAAGGGCATTGAGTGGCTGAACCCCTCGAACACCCTTGCAGCGCAGACCTATATGATCCTGTTTATCATCCTCTTTATTCAGTTCCGGCCCCGCGGCATCATCGCGCTCAAAGGCCGGGCGGCGGAGGCCTGAATCATGGCAGACATCGCCCTCGCCCCCCCGCGCAAACCCTTTGTAGCGCGCCATCCTTCGGTCCTGATTTTCCTCGGGCTTCTGGCGCTCTTCACCCTCGGCGTGACCATATTGGCCGAAGGCTTTGGCGTCGGGGTGATCAGCACCAGTTTTGTCAAAACCCTCGGCAAGACACTGTGCCTGTGCCTTGTGGCGCTGGCGATGGACCTCGTCTGGGGCTATTGCGGTATCCTCTCACTTGGTCATATGGCATTTTTCGGCATCGGTGGCTACGCCATCGGGATGTGGCTGATGTATGCGCGCACCGAAATTATCGTGCGCGAAAGCCTCGCGAACGCGCCCCTGCCACCCACCCCGCAAGAAGTTTCAGACGGGATCGCGACCCAGATTTTCGGTGTAGTGGGCGCATCCGAATTTCCGCCCATCTGGGCCGTGGCGCATTCCTTGCCGCTGCAACTGGCCGCAGTGGTTGTAGTGCCGGGTCTGATCGCTCTGATATTTGGCTGGCTGGCATTCCGCAGCCGCGTCACGGGCGTCTACCTGTCCATCCTGACTCAGGCGATGACATTGGCCCTCGCGCTCTATCTCTTTCAGAACGACAGCGGGTTGCGCGGCAATAACGGCCTGTCTGGTCTGCAAAACCTGCCCGGGCTCAGCAATGTGCCGCAATCGACTGTTTCTATGTGGTTTTTCTGGGCCTCGGCCCTCGCGCTTGGACTTGGCTATCTGCTTTGCGCGGCGGTCGTATCGGGTAAGTTCGGATCCGTCATTCGGGCCATCCGCGATGATGAGGCGCGCGTTCGGTTTCTGGGCTATTCGGTAGAGGCCTACAAACTCTTTATCTTTACCTTCACCGCTATTCTGGCCGCGATCGCGGGCGCGCTCTACTACCCGCAGGCGGGCATCATCAACCCGGCGGAAATTGCCCCGATCGCTTCGATATATCTGGCCGTCTGGGTGGCAATCGGCGGGCGTGGCAGGCTCTATGGTGCTGTGATTGGCGCCGCTTTCGTGTCACTGCTCTCGACCTGGTTCACCGGCGGACAAGCGCCCGACATCAATCTCGGGTTCTATACCATCCAATGGGTGAATTGGTGGACGATCCTGCTCGGACTTTCCTTTGTGGCGGTCACGCTGTTTGCACCGCGTGGGATCGGTGGCCTGATCGATCTGATCTCAGACCGGCGCAGCCCCAAACGGCATGGGGCAGACCTTGGCCCGGATGCGGGTGCCCTGCAGGAAAGGGAAGCGGACAAATGAGTACATTGCTTGAGGTTTCCGGCGTCTCCGTCTCATTTGACGGGTTCAGGGCGATCAACAATCTGACGTTCAAGATCGCGGAGGCCGAAATGCGCGCGGTCATCGGGCCGAATGGCGCGGGCAAGACCACTTTCATGGACATCATTACCGGCAAAACGAAACCCGACAGTGGCCACGTGCTCTGGGGCGAGAAATCCGTCTCATTGCTGGCCATGTCGGAAAGCAAGATCGCGCAGGCGGGGATCGGGCGCAAATTTCAGCGCCCAACCGTTTTTGAGGATCAGTCCGTCGCGGACAATCTGATGATGGCGTTGAAAAAACCCCGCAGCCCTTTCGCTGTTTTGCGGTTCAAACCAACGTCGCAAGACCATGAAAAAGTTGCGGATCTCGCTGATCAGATCGGGTTGTCCGCAGCACTTCACCGAAAATCGGGGGAGCTGTCGCACGGCCAGAAACAATGGCTTGAGATTGGCATGTTGCTCGCACAGGACCCGCGCCTGCTGCTGGTGGATGAGCCCGCCGCCGGCATGACCCCTGCCGAGCGGGAGCACACCACGGAACTTCTGGTGCAGGCTGCGAAAACCCGCGCCGTCGTTGTTGTCGAGCATGACATGGAGTTTGTGCGCCGGTTGAATTGCAAGGTCACGGTGCTCCACGAAGGGTCCGTTCTGGCCGAAGGGTCGCTGGATCATGTGACGTCGGATGAAAAAGTAATTGAGGTGTATCTTGGCCGCTGATCTGCTGGAAATCAAAGACCTGACGCTGCATTACGGCGGCAGCCAGATCCTCAACGGTATCTCCGTGTCAGCCGCGAAGGGCGAGGTTACCTGCGTGATGGGCACCAATGGTGTCGGCAAAACCAGCCTCCTCAAGGCAATTTCCGGCACCCATCCACGCAGTACCGGCACATATACGCTTGAGGGGCAGGACATCGGCAAAACCAACGCCCAGATGCTTGCTCAGATGGGTGTCGCCTATGTGCCGCAGGGACGCGAGATCTTTCCCTTCCTCACCGTGCGGGAAAATCTTGAAACAGGTTTTGCCTGCCTGCCCAAGCAGCATCATAAAATCCCGGACGAGGTTTTCGACCTTTTCCCGATCCTTAAGGATTTTCTGTCCCGGCGTGGCGGAGACCTGTCCGGCGGGCAACAACAGCAATTGGCCATCGCCCGTGCCTTGATAACGCAACCCAAGCTGTTGCTGCTGGATGAGCCGACCGAAGGCATTCAGCCCAATATCATCAAACAAATTGGCGAAGTCATCAAACTGCTGCGCACCAGAGGCGACATGGCAATCATCCTTGTGGAGCAGTTTTTTGACTTTGCCTTTGAGCTTGGGGACAAGTTCATCGTGCTCGAACGCGGGCAGGTCAAGCTGAGCGAAACCGCAGGTCAGATTGACCGTGACCTTTTACACGCAGCCGTCTCTGTCTAGACGTCTCTGCGAGATCCCCACCCAATTTTTGGTCAATCCCCACCGTTAAACGACGATTGACGTGCCACGTTTCAGTGCAGCCTTGGGCTACGCAAAATGTTCTGAGCAGATATTTACGATCTGCAAAGACCTTCCTGATAATGACTGGTCAGATTAGAACTTTCGACGGCCGTACGTCAAAACCCTTTGTGTCGGGCTTTCGAAAAAACACAGTGCGCATCATAGCGGGTAAATCAATATGACAATGTCTCTTCGAAATGTGAAAATTGGCGTGAAACTTCCAGTTGTAATGGGATTGCTCGTCGCATTCACCATTGCAATCATGTCTTTAGTCAACGCCGTCTTTACATCAAATTTGATTTTGGACTCTGCAACAAACAAGCTGGAGAGTATAACTGCCCTGAAGGCAAAGCGCGTTGAACACTTCCTGAATGATATAGAACGAGACATTCGTTTACGCTCAGCCTCACCAGAGACAGCGACTGCCCTGATTGCCCTCGCTGATGGCTACAATTCACTGGAAAATGCACCAGAAGTGCTGCGCAGGGTTTACATCGAAGACAACGAGCATCCCTTAGGTGAAAAAGATCAATTGGTAAAAGCCGATACCGGATCAAGCTATGGTTTTATTCACGCTGTCTATCACCCCGGGTTTGATGCCCTTCAGGACCAAATGGGGTACTATGATGTCTTTCTCTTCGATAACGAAGGCAATCTTGTCTATAGCGTCTTCAAAGAGAACGATTATGCCACCAACATGATTGACGGCCCATGGGCTTCGTCAGGATTGGCGGAAGCTTACCGTCAGGCTGCACTGCGCGATGCAGATTCTCAATCCGTTTTTGTCGACTTTGAACCATACGGACCAAGTGCAGACGCACCAGCGGCCTTCATCGCAAGACCAATTTTCAACGATCAGGGTACGCGACTTGGCGTCTTGGCTTACCAGATGCCAATCGATGAGTTGAGCCATGTCGCCAGCACCCTTGGCGGACTTGGCGAAACTGCAGACGGATTTCTGATTGGGACGGATGGGCTGATGCGGTCGGACTCAATCCAGTCAGAGATCGACGATGTTCTTACGACAAAAGTCGAATCTAAAGAGATACAAGACGGTCTGCTGGCAAACGCGACAAGCAGCTTTGAAACAACGGGCCAAAGAGGGCAAGACGTCATTGGCTCCATGATGCCCATCAATATTCTTGGCACGCAATGGGCGACGGTCATTCTACTGGACAAAGCAGAAGTATACGCTGGGCTGTTCTCGGCAGTGCTTCGCGCGCTCGCCATTGCAGGTATGGTACTCGCTGGTGTGCTTGTCGTTGCAGTTATGTTTTCGCGCAGCATTTCCCAACCGGTGCAACACCTGACAAAAGCCGTCAAAGAAGTCGCGGAAGGTTCTTTGGACACGGTGGTTCCCGGCACCGACAGAACGGACGAAATTGGCGAGTTAGCTCAAAAGACAGAGGTCTTTCGGCAAAATGCGCTGAAAATGGAAGAGATGAGTAAGGAACAGAAAAAAGCCGCCGAAAAGATGGCAGAACTCAGTGATGAGCGGGAAAAATCGGCGCAGCGCGAAATCGAACTGGCAAAAGAGAAAGAACAATCCGACCTCGAAGCAAAGGAAATGCGAGATGAGATGATGCGCAACCTTGGCGCGTCCTTCGGAGAGGTTGTACGCGCGGCACGCAACGGGAACTTTAAGAACAGAATCAACGCACAGTTTGACGATCAGATTCTCATGGAACTGTCAGAAAACATTAACCAGTTGATGTCAGCGGTCGACGACGGGCTTTCACAAACAGGTGCCGTGTTGAGCCGCGTCGCGGAGGGAGACTTGACCCATCGGATGGAGGGGGAATTCAAAGGATCCTTTCAGGAGTTGCAAACAAATGTGAACAACATGTTGGGCGCGCTAACAGGGCTGATCACGGAGATTTCGGAAAGTGGTCAAACGCTGTCCGGCTCAGCCTCGGAATTGCGTCAGACCGCCGATGTTCTGTCACGTCAAGCCGAACAAAACGCTGCGTCCGTAGAGGAAACCTCCGCAGCATTGGAAGAATTGAGCGCCAGCATTTCCCAGGTCAACGACAGCATTTCCGACGTGAGCAACAATGCGCATGAAGCGAAAGAAACCGCGACATCCAGTGAAAAAGTTGCACAAACAGCAACAGAATCAATGGATAAGATCGCAAATGGCTCAAAAGAAATAATGCGGGTCACTGAGGTCATAAATGACATCTCGTTCCAGATTAATCTGCTTGCTTTGAACGCAGGCGTCGAGGCGGCCCGCGCGGGAGACGCCGGTCGCGGCTTCTCTGTCGTTGCCTCCGAAGTAAGGCAGTTGGCCCAACGCGCCAGTGAAGCGTCCAAGGAAATCTCGGTCGTTTTGGTTCAAAGCGATGCAGCTGTCACAGAAGGCGTCGCAAACGTATCAAACGCCAAGGCCTCGTTGGACGATATCGCAAGGACTGTGATCAAGATCTCGCAGAGCGTCGATGATGTTACACGCGCCGTGTCCGAACAGGCAGCCGGCATCAAGGAAATTTCAACGGCCGTATCACAAGTCGATGGCAACACCCAAAAGCAAGCCGCAGCATTCGAAGAGGTCACTGCGTCCAGTCATGTCTTGGCCAAGGAAGCAAACGATCTGTTAGCTTCCACAGCCAGGTTTCGTGTGTCGCAGAACACACATCAATCCACACCCCGCGATTCTGGTCAAACCGAAACGAATGACAGAAATCTCAATACGCCTGCGACAGCGGTTGGCGCCGAAAACTTCAGTGACTGGGATGCATTTTAACGCACGTTCAAAATAGCATGCGGTGCCAGACGCGCTGGACAGATTGAGCTGATTTCTCAGTCTGCTGCTGCAACATCACGGCAAGAAAGCTGAAAACAACAGATTTGCAACGTTTCACTCAAATGGTGGCACCAAATGCGGAAACACAACTCCACCTGTACAAATGACCCGGCAAGCTTTCTATATGCTTTATCAAACGAGACGGTAAGGGCGAGCGCGGTGGGCTGGAGTTGAAGAGACCCACCTGTTTTGGACACGAAATGAGCGGAATATGAGCGGCGAGACTGACCTAAAGACTTTGATGCAAACGATGACGGCTCGCTTGGATGCTTCTGTTTACGTATTCGCAACACTTGTCTCTGACACAATCCCGGCAGACATTACGCCGCGCATGATGTTTGAGGAAAACGAAGGTACCACTTACATTCTGAAACAGAGTGACGCGAAACGTCACAATCTGCCACATGAGTTTCCGTGCAAGATGATCACGCTTGACGTCCATTCATCTCTCGAAGCAGTGGGGTTCATCGCGCAGATTTCCGGCGCTTTGGCCGAAGAGGGCATGGGCGTCAATCCCGTTTCAGGGTTTTATCACGATCACTTGTTTGTACCTCTGGGCAAAGAAGCCGATGCAATGCGCATACTTGCGCAGCTGTCCGAGCCTCAAATCTAGTCGGTTTTCACCTCCGCGAAGAGGCGCGCAAAAAGTGGTGCGCCGATGATAATCACAACGATCCGGAACACATGGTGTGCAATGACAAAAGCCATGTCAGCACCTACGATCAGCGCGAGAACCGCCATTTCAGCCTGCCCCCCCGGCGCAAAGGCCAACAGCGCTTCGCGACCTGGTGCGAGACCTGTGACATATACAATCTCTACAAAGACAAAGGTCATAAGCAATAGAATAACGCAGTAGCCCAAACCCGCAGCAAGATCACGCCGCACCTCGTTGACTGTAATACCGCTGTATTTGACGCCAACTGTCATGCCGATAAAAAACTGTGCAGCCCAGATTGCCTCAGCCGGTGGGCGCACAACCAGAATTCCCGTCACGGCCGCAAGCCCCGCACATATCATCGGGCCAAGGATTGACGCACCAAGCAGTCCAACAAGGTTTGCCAGATACCACCCCAACGCCGCACAAATGACCATTACCAGCAATTGCCCCGGGTCAATGGCCGTCAGCGGCGCGCCGGGTGGCGTTGACAAATCTGCCGACCAAAAAGACTGTAAAAGAAAGGGCAAAGCGGTAATGATCACCAGAATGCGCGTCGCGTGTATCAACGACAATGTTCTGGGGTTACCACCCGCCTCCTCTCCAAAGACGAGCATATCTTGCAGCCCACCGGGCATAGCTGAGTAATAGCTGGTCGGAAAATCATACCCCCAGACCTTCTGGAAATACGGCACACCTATCGCTGCGACACAACATATCATCACCGGAACCAACAGCAGTGTGAGCCACATACCTGCCATTGAAGACAAGATAGCAGGCGTGAAAGTTGCGCCGACGGCGACGCCTAAAATGGTGCGCATCGCAGCATTGACCGGCGCGATCGCGCGCATTCGGAAACCAAGCAGGGCCGCCGCCAGGCAGGCTGCGATCGGCCCAATCAGCCAGGGCAAAGGCAATTCGAAAACATGGAAGACCCAAACACCGCTCAAGGCAAAGGCAAAGGGGGTTATATACCGCAGCACGCCATCGCCCAGAAAACCCACCTTGTCTTACCGCCTCTTGTAGCTTCGCCAGTGGCTTACTTTTCCGCTCGTTCCGTGCAAACCTTCCAATAGATCAACCCTGTCCGCGCAACCATTCCATGACCGCGGGTCGCACCGACATCTCACCACGATGACGCGAGTCTGCGATTACCTTACGCACCTCACCAAGATCACAGCGCCTCAAAAGGTTTTTCACAGGACCGATGGAGGCAGGCCTCATAGACAGGCTACGCAAGCCCATGGCCGCAAAGCACAAAGCCTCAACCGGGCGCCCCGCATCCTCTCCACAAAAAGAGACAGGAGTTCCCGTCGCATCGCAGCGTTCCACGATCCGCTCCACAAAGGTCAAAAACGAGATGTTCAATGTGTCATAGCGCCGGCGGACACGCTCGTTTTCACGATCCGCTGCAAAGAAAAACTGTTTGAGATCATTCCCCCCGATCGACAGGAAATCCACGTCTTCAAAGAACTTGTTGGGGGCAAACGCAAGGCTCGGGGTTTCAAGCATTGCGCCGATTTCAATCGTTTCAGGCAATACGTGACCCAAACGCGCTTCGGCTGCCACTGTTTTATCCATCAGGCGACGCGCTTCGGTGTATTCCTCCATCTGCGCGACAAAGGGAAACATCACGGTGAGCGGGCGTCCATTTGCAGCCCGAATAAGCGCTTGCAACTGCATACGCATGATACCCGGTTTATCCAGACCGACACGTATGGCCCGCCATCCGAGCGCCGGGTTCGGCTCATCGTTCGGTTTCATATAGGGCAGCACTTTGTCTGAGCCGATATCGAGTGTCCGAAAGACGACGCGTTTGCCTTGTGCGGCATCGAGAACGCGGTCGTAAAGGGCGACAAGTTCGGATCGTCGTGGCATCTGATTTCGCACGAGGAACTGCAGTTCGGTCCGGAAAAGCCCGACGCCTTCTGCCCCCGAGGACACCAAGGAGGGCAAATCAGCCATCAACCCAGCATTCATGTGGAGCGTCACGGTGCACCCGTCCTGCGTGATCGCGGATTTATCCCGAATTGACGCATACCGCTCCTGCGCCGCCGCGAGCATCGCAATTTTATCCCTAAACGCAGAGACAACGGATTCGTCTGGCCGCAGGTGTGCGATGCCCTGCTCACCATCGACCATGATATGATCGCCGTTCAGGGCTTCGGTAGTGATCCGTTGGGCATGTACGATCAGCGGGATGGCAAGCGCACGCGCGACGACCGCCGCATGGCTGCCGACAGAGCCTTCTTCAAGAACGATTCCCTTGAGCTTGCGCCCATATTCCAAAAGTTCAGCCGGTCCGATGTTGCGTGCAATCAGGATCGGGTCAGCTGGCATCTCGGCTCCCGTGTCGGCCCCCTGCCCGGTCAGTATGCGCAAAAGTCGGTTGGACAGATCATCAAGGTCACTCAAGCGTTCGCGCAAATATCCATCCGTGATCTGTGACATACGCGCCCGTGCGGTCGACTGCTCTTTTTCGACCGCCGCCTCTGCGGACAGCCCGTTGGAGATGTCCTCCTGCATGCGCCGCATCCACCCTTTGGAATTGGCAAACATGCGGTAGGCTTCCAGCACCTGACGCTGGTCCTTGTCCTGCCCTCCGGCAATCTGCATCATCTTGTCCACGCCAACACGCAGCTCTTCGACAGCTTCGCCAAGACGCTCCGCCTCGCGCACAGGATCATCCGCGATCGGGTTTGTCACCACAACACGGGGTTCATGCAGCCAGACATGGCCCTCAGCGGCGCCTTCCTGCCCAACGGTTCCGGGAAACATCGCAGGCTGCGAATGCCGCGCCGACATTGCAGCCCCCTCGCCCACGAAAGCGCCCAGTTCGGTCATTTCGGCCAGCACCATCGCGACAACTTCAAGCGCATAGACTTCGTCCGCAGAAAACTCCCGTGCCGCGCGCGACTGAACCACAAGCACACCGAGCGCTTCGCCAAGGCGCTGAATTGGAATGCCGAGGAAACTGGAAAACACCTCTTCGCCCGTTTCCGGCATATAGCGGAAACCCTTCGCCTGCGGCGCATCCGGCGTGTTCACAATGGCGCGTCGTTTTGCGACACGCCCCACGAGGCCCTCACCGAGCTTCATGCGGGTTTTATGCACAGCCTCTTTGTTGAGGCCTTTGGTTGCGCATAGTTCCAGCGTTTCAGCATCCCGGAACAGATAGATTGAGCAGACTTCGCAGTCCATGCTGTCTGCGATCAGCGATGTGATCTCGTCGAGCCGTTCCTGCCCGGCAGCAAGACCGGCCATCGCATCGCGCAATCGCCCCAGTAATTTGCGCGACTCACTTTCGAGACGTTCAGCCACGTATGCTTCCTTCCCATATGCGCGACGCCATTTTGCGTGTGACGGTCAGGCGGCCTTTTCCAATTCGAAGGCATCATGCAGGGCTTGCACGGCAAGTTCCATGTATTTCCGGTCAATCAGCACAGAAATCTTGATTTCCGAGGTGGTGATAACCTTGATGTTGATACCTTCAGCACTCAGTACCTGAAACATCTTGGCGGCAACACCCGTATGGCTGCGCATGCCAATGCCAACCACAGAAACCTTGGCAACATCAAGGTCCGCGATGGCCTCGTGATAGTTGATAACGCCTTCAGACTTTGCATTTTCCACGGCTTTTTGGGCGCGCGCCACATGATCGGTGGGGCAGGACCATGTCATATCGGTGCGCCCCTCTTCGGCGATATTCTGCACAATCATGTCGACGTTGACACCTGCATCGCTCAGCGCGCTGAAAATATTCGCCGCGATACCGGGGCGGTCCGCCACGCTGACGAGGGTCATTTTGGCCTCATCGCGGCTGAAGGCGACACCGGCGACTACATTGCTTTCCATGATTTCCTCCTCATCACAAACCAGCGTTCCCGCTGTGTCAGATTGTTCCTCAAAACTGCTCAGCACGCGCAGTTTCACTTTGTAGCGCATTGCCAGTTCAACCGAACGGGTTTGCAGGACTTTCGCCCCCAAGGACGCCAGTTCGAGCATTTCTTCAAAGGCGATCTTATCGAGTTTTCGCGCTTTGGCGCTGACCCGCGGATCCGTCGTATATACCCCATCCACATCCGTGTAGATATCGCAACGCTCAGCCTCAAAGGCGGCGGCAAAGGCCACAGCCGTGGTGTCCGAACCACCCCGACCGAGCGTGGTGATGCGCCCCTCCGGGCTAATCCCCTGAAAACCTGCGACAACGGCGACCCGCATACCTTCAGCGAATTTTGCACGTATGTTTTCGGTCGGGATCTCTTCGATGCGGGCGGAGGAATGCGCGTTGGTGGTCTTGACCGGCACCTGCCAGCCTTGCCAACTGCGCGCGGGCACGTCCATTTCCTGCAGGGTCAACGCCATGAGGCCTGCTGTCACATTCTCGCCCGAGGACACAACAGCATCAAACTCGCGTGCATCACAGAGCGGCGAGATTTCATTGACCCACCCGACCAGTTCATTGGTTTTCCCCGACATGGCCGATACGATCACGATGACATCATAGCCATTTGCAACCTCGACTCCGACCCGTTTGGCCACGCGCCGGATACGGTCCAGCGTCGCGACCGAAGTCCCCCCGAATTTCATTACCAGAACAGGCATTTGTGTGTCCCTTGCGTCAGTCGCGGCGGGTTTACGCGCAACGCCCATAACACACAAGCACTTTGCCTCTTCCGCAGTCGCCACCGATGGGATGCAAGTTAGCAATTTTGCGCTTAATAGGCGTGCGGACGACCATCCCAGGTTTCAAAAACGCCCGTCTTGTTGACGTTCAAATCATCAAACCGAGCGACAAGACCCGATACAGCCTCGTCAATGGAGATATCCGCAGCCGCCCCGCCCATGTCCGTCACCACCCAGCCGGGGTGATAAATACCAACGGCGATACCCTGACCTGCAAGGTCAGTTGCAAGGTTGCGCCCGAGGTTCAGTACCGCCGCCTTGGACGCCCGGTAGATGTAACTGCCGCCGGGCGCACGTTCACTTGACGCCATCGTTGAGGAAATAATTGCAACCCGTGCGGCATTTGCGGATTTGAGGTTCGGCAACAGGCTTTGAATGGTTAGAAAAACGCCCGTGACATTGGCAGCAAAGGTATCCGCCCAAAGCTCAGCGGCAAAGCCACCGTCAAGCGTTTCAGCCTTGTCCAGATAAACCCCTGCATTGCACACCAGCAAATCAATCGGTCGGCCACTTAACTGCTGTGCCAGTGCCGCATGGCTGGCGGGATTTGTGACATCCAGCGGCCAGTCACCCTCGCGCGTTGTGCCCACAACCTCATCCCCGCGCGCCCTGTAGGCCGCCGCCAATCCTGCGCCAATCCCACGACTGGTGCCGGTAATCAAAACTGTCATTTTTCAGTTCGCCTTTCGATTAGGCAAAAAAGGAAGCGGCGCAACGGGCACCCCATCTTCAATCAGTGCTTTTGCTTCTGCACCATTCGCCTCGCCGTAGATCGCACGCTCTGGTGTTGCGCCCAGATACATGGAACGCGCTTCTTCGGCAAAATTACCACCGACATAATCTGCGTTTTCCTCAACATGCTTTCGCAGTGCTGTGAGCGCTTTTTCGTTGTCCGTCTCAGGCTTGCTCAAGCTCGGCGTTTTCGGTGCCTCCGCATTGCTGGACACACGCGGCGACATAATCGCCTTGGCCACGTCGGTGCTACCGCACTGCACGCAGGACAAATGCCCGGACCCGACAAGCGCATCAAAGGCCGATGCCGATTGAAACCAGCTTTCGAACTGATGACCGTTATCACATTTCAAAGCGTATTGAATCATGCTGCGCAGGGTACTCCGCATTCCATTGTTGCATAGAAAGTGGCGACTGCAGACGCGAAGGTCAAGCCGCGCTAGCGATACATGCGCGGATCAAAATCAAGGAGAATGCGCGCCAATTCCGGCTCTTCGACCATTTTCGCGGCCTTCTTGCGCGACACCCAGGTTCTTTTGCGTTGAGAGACTTCGGGAAACACATCAGCCAGCGACGTGACCTCTACGGCGAAAACCATTGCAAGACAGGGCAGTTCGCCTTGGGTATCGGTTTCCTTACTATACGAAAATATACCGATGCAGCGCCCATCGCTCTGTCCGCGCACGCCAGCCTCTTCCCATGCTTCGATTGCCGCCGATTCCGCAGGCGTCTTGCCGTCCATGGGCCAACCCTTGGGCACAATCCAGCGTTTGGTATTGCGCGATGTAATCAGCAAAACCTGCACTTTATCCTTGCGTATCCGATAGCAAAGCGCGGCAAACTGCGATCTCACATCTGATTTTCTACCATCTGGCAGAGAAATAGGGAGTTGCTTTATCATATTTCGCTGATGTGTGCTCATAAACCCGAAAAAACCAAACGGTTAATATACATATGCCACAACATAAGGCCTGTTTCTAACAATTTCATACAGCCTACCACTAGGTGAGCTTGGTTAAAAGCGCGTTAATACCACATTTTGAGAGAACAGGCGCATCTACACCAAGGCCCTCTTCTCCAGCCGAAGGCGCAAACGTTCCACCAGATCCTCAACGGGAACGTCGGCGTCAATGGCCAGTCTGCGCAACCCAAAATGGACATGCGCCATTTCCTGATAATAACTGGTGTAGGCGTAATTGGTCGCAGCCCCGGCCACAGCCCCCAATATGGGCACAGTCTGTGCAGCAAGTTTTTGACCCAAAACAGTCGCCAGCCGTGGCGACACCCGGCCAATAAGCCCTTGCACCGCGGCCCCCGTCAGGGTCACGCGCGCGGAAATGAACGCAAGATCAGCCCCGTCGTCCGCCTCCAGAGGACCAGCCGATGAAAAGACACGGATGCAATCAAACTGAACGCTTTCTGAAGCGGCATCAAAACCCTGCTCTTGTGCGGCACCCTGAATGACGCGCAACAAAAGCGTCGTGGTCACCGGCAGTTCTGCCAGGGCAGTCGGCAACCCACCCATCCCGCCAACAGCCCCCATCGCCGCGCCAACAGCGGAGTTCAGCCATCCCTTTTGATCCGGCACAACGCCGCGACTGCCATGTGCTGCTTTCATGGCCTGCTCCAGCGCGCGGGTCGTGGCCTGTTCCAAACCACCCCGCACGGGCGATGGCAACCGGTCGAGCAACCCTTCGGCACGCCCGCCAATCAGGTTCAGGACTTCAACCCCAAAGCCGCCAGCGCGCCGATAGCGTTCCGCCAGAGCGTCCAGTCGTGCCTCAGTATCCGGCAAATCGTTGACGTTAATCAGGTCCATATGCTCTCCTACGTCCCAAGATGGGATCTGCGCGGTGCGATTTCAATCCGCGCGCCAGCGCGTCACTTCACCAACCACCCCGTCCCAGGCACCCGGCACAAGCGCACGCCCCAGCACACGATCGGGGTTTGTCGGTGGGGGCATGTTCACATCGCTCAGGCGCGTAAATTGATACCGCTGATAATAGGGCGCGTCCCCAACCAGCATGACCCGCTGCCATCCCGCCTCTGCGGCCAAATCAAGTGTGCTGCGGATCAACAGCGATGCCAGCCCTTCGCCCTGTCGGGTGGGGTGTACCGCAACCGGCCCCAAAAGCAGCGCACTCACCTCGCCAATCCGCACCGGCCAATAGCGGATGGCCCCACCAAGGATCCCGTCCCGGTCGCGCGCAACATGGCTGAGGTTTTCAACTGGCGGCACATCATCGCGCAACCGATAAGACGACAATGCCTCACGGCCCGGCGCAAAGCAAAGATCATAAAGCGCTTCGACCTCGTGATGGTCCTGCTCGGTTTCATGGGTCAGGGTATACACAGGAATAAAGCGCCGTTTGAGGGATGCGTCGTGTTTCAGGTGGTCCGGCCCTATCACATGGGATATGCCGCCTGCAAACCATCAGGAGTGACTATGTTCTACCGTCCGCAAGAAGGCCACGGCCTGCCGCATAACCCCTTCAACGCAATCGTGTCGCCGCGCCCCATCGGATGGATTTCAACGCGCGATGCGGCGGGGGCGAACAACCTTGCGCCCTATTCCTTTTTTAACGCGGTGGCCTATGTGCCCCCTCAGGTAATGTTCGCCTCCACTTCGGCCAAGCCAGATCGGGACGACACCAAAGACTCCGTCGCCAATATTCGCGAAACCGGTGTCTTCTGCGTCAATATCGTCGAATATGAAATGCGCAACGTGATGAATGCCTCATCAGAGGGACTCGCGCGCGAGGTTGATGAATTCGAACACGCCGGTATCGCACCAACGCCCTGCCGCGAAATCGACTGCGCGCGGGTCACTGGCGCACCGGCAGCGCTGGAATGCCGCATGACGCAGATCGTCAAGATCGAAGGCGCGCATAATTTCGTCGTGTTCGGTGAGGTCGTCGGCGTCCACATGCGCGATGATACGCTGATTAACGGCCGGTTCGATGTGACAACCTTCAATCCGCTCAGCAGGATGGGCTACCGGGATTACACCAAAGTAAGTGAGGTTTTCGAACTTTCGCGGCCTGACGACTAAGCACCATCGCCATGGGATTCACGCACATTCCCGCGCTCCGCGGCAATGGGACGGTGGGTGGGGCGCATTGGCCAAAGGCCAACAGCGCCGCCAAACCGTCAGTGCCCGCCCAAAACCCCCGTGCGCACACTGTAATTTACCGCCAGCGCATAGTCCGGATCGTCATCGCTATCCACCATGAGATGCCCCGCTTTATTCAGCAGTTTGTGGCAGTCATGGCTCAGGTGACGCAGTTGGATACGCTTCCCTTGCGCCTCATATTTCCCGGCAATCGCCTCAATGGCCTGCAGCGCGGATTGATCCACCACACGGCTGTCCGCAAAATCAACGATTACTTCCGATGGGTCGCCCTCAACATCAAACAGCTCAGTAAAACCGTCTGAGGACCCGAAAAACAAAGGTCCCTGCACCTGATAAACCCGAGCACCTTCAGGGGTGCTGTAGACCTTGGCATGAATCCGGCGCGCATTATTCCACGCATAGGCCAGCGCACTCACGATCACGCCGACCACCACGGCAACCGCCAGATCTTCCATCACGGTCACCACCGTCACCAGCAATATGACAAAGGCATCGGTCAGCGGTACTTTGCGCAGGATGGTCAGGGAGTTCCAAGCGAATGTGCCGATCACTACCATGAACATCACACCCACCAAGGCCGCGAGCGGGATTAGCTCAATAATCGAACTGCCAACAAGAATAAACAACAGCAAAAACACTGCAGCAGCAATGCCCGCGACGCGCGTACGACCGCCGGATTTCACGTTGATCATCGACTGACCAATCATCGCACAGCCGCCCATACCACCAAAGAAACCGGTGACCGTATTGGCGAGCCCCTGAGCGATACACTCCTGTGAGGCCCCGCCGCGCTTACCCGTCATATCACCCACAAGGTTCAGCGTCAGCAGGCTTTCGATCAATCCAATCGCCGCCAGAATGATCGCATAGGGCAGAATAATTTCCAGCGTCTCCAGATTCAAAGGCACCATGGGAATATGCAAACTCGGGAAACCACCCTGAATGGATGCAAGATCGCCGACACGCGGCACATCCAACCCGAAAAAGATCACAACCGCGGCAACAATACCGATGCCCGCCAAAGGTGCCGGGATTGCACGCGTGATGCGGGGCATCACCCAGATTATCGCCATGGTCGCCGCGACAAGCAGCAACATCAGCGCGAGCGGCTGTCCCGACAACCACTCTCCTCCACCCATACCATGCCCTGAATTCTCAAGAGTTCCCGGCACTTTGAACTGGCTGAGTTGCGCCAGAAAAATCACGATTGCCAACCCGTTGACAAAGCCCAGCATCACGGGATGCGGCACCAGCCGGATGAACTTGCCCCATTGCATGACACCGGCAAACACCTGCAAAAACCCCATCAGAACGACCGTCGCGAACAGATATTCCACACCATGTTCGGCCACCAAAGCCACCATCACAACCGCCAGCGCACCTGTCGCACCGGAAATCATGCCCGGACGGCCCCCGATCAAAGCTGTAATCAAACCGACAATAAACGCCGCATACAGACCAACAAGCGGATGCACACCGGCGACAAAGGCAAAGGCCACAGCCTCGGGCACCAAAGCCAGCGCAACCGTCAGGCCCGACAACAGCTCGATGCGCAACCGCCCCAGTGAAAAACCTTCATCAGGCATCCACCGCAGATCTGTCACATCCAAATTCTTTGCAAAGGTGCGAAACGATGCGCGCGCCATAATGTCATTTTCCTGAGTTTGAGTCGTCTGAACCCGCGTCCTGCGCGCGCTAACATGGTGGCTCCCTAGACCTATTCGGTACAAATGAAAACCCCGCCCTTTGTCGTTGATCATGGTAAATCAATGATGAACGACACCTGCCCGCTCTGACATCAGCCTGATGTCAGGGCGCACGCACCCTTCACAACCCCTTAATCAAAGACGGCGATTTGTGCCTTTTCAACCTGCGTCTCAGCGGGCAGACTGCCAGCAACGCACAAAAGGACAGCTTCAATGACCCAAACGAAAATAGCCGTGATTGGTGGATCTGGTCTTTATGATATTGATGGGCTGAAAGAAGCAAAATGGACGCGTGTTGCAACGCCTTGGGGCGCGCCGTCCGATGACATTCTGACCGGGGAACTTGATGGTGTTCCGATGGCCTTTTTACCGCGCCACGGACGCGGCCATGTGCATAGCCCCACCACCGTGCCCTACCGTGCAAATATCGACGCGCTCAAGCGGCTTGGCGTGACAGATGTCATTTCGGTGTCGGCCTGCGGTTCCTTTCGCGAAGAGATGGCACCGGGTGATTTCGTCATCGTCGATCAATTCATAGACCGCACCTTCGCGCGGGAAAAATCGTTTTTCGGCACGGGCTGCGTAGCACACGTCAGCGTCGCCCATCCGACCTGTCTCCGTCTGTCCAAAGCCTGTCATACGGCGGCCACCGATTCGGGCATCACGGTGCATGACGGTGGGACTTATTTGGCGATGGAAGGCCCGCAGTTTTCGACCCTTGCGGAGTCCAAAATGTACCGCACGAGCTGGGGCGCGGATGTGATCGGCATGACCAACATGCCCGAAGCGAAACTCGCCCGCGAAGCCGAACTGTGTTACGCCTCGGTCGCGATGATCACCGATTACGACAGCTGGCACCCCGATCACGGCGAGGTCGATGTCACGCAGATCATCAAGACGTTGATGGGCAACGCAGACAAGGGCCGCGATCTGGTGCGCCGCCTGCCCGCCATGCTCGGGCCCGAGCGTGCACCCTGCCCCCACGGCTGCGACCGCGCGCTGGAATATGCCATCCTGACCCAACCCGACGCACGCGATCCGGCGGTCATGGCCAAGTTGGATGCCGTGGCCGGGCGCGTACTCTGATCTAAGGAACACATAAAATGCCTCTCGACCTCTGGCTGACCTTTGTTGCAGCCTCCACCGCGCTCCTGCTGATCCCCGGCCCGACTGTGCTTTTGGTACTCAGCTATGCGCTGTCCAAAGGGCGGTCGGTCGCGGTGGCCTCGGCAGCAGGCGTTGCTTTCGGCGACCTCATTGCGATGACTGCTTCTCTGCTGGGTCTTGGCGCGCTCGTGCTGGCCTCTGCGACGGCTTTTACGATCCTTAAATGGGTCGGTGCCGCCTATCTGGTCTGGCTGGGTATCAAGCTGATCCGCTCTGCCCCCACAGACGGATTGACCCCCGCACGCGATGTGACCGCGAATGGTGTGTTTGGGCACACGGCCATGGTCACGGCGCTCAACCCGAAATCCATCGCCTTTTTCATCGCCTTCGTGCCACAGTTCATCCGACCTGAAGCAGCACTCTTGCCGCAATTCGCGATCCTGATCGCAACTTTCGTCACCCTTGCTGCCCTCAACGCGCTGGCCTACGCGCTTTTGGCGGATCGATTGCGCCGTGTCATCGCCAGACCCTCCGTTCTGACATGGATCACCCGCGCAGGCGGGGCCACCTTGATTGGCATGGGCGTGCTGACCGCAACCCTGCGCCGCGCAGTAACCAGAGAGACATTATGAAAACCGTACAAGATTACATCCGCACCATCGTCGATTTTCCCCATGAGGGCATCATGTTCCGCGATGTGACCACGCTTTTCGCGGATCCGCGCGGGTTTCGCATCGCGATTGATCAGATGTTGCACCCCTATGCCGGGTTGCAGATTGATAAGGTTGTGGGGCTGGAGGCACGCGGGTTTATTCTCGGTGGCGCCATCGCGCATCAACTGTCCAAGGGGTTCGTCCCGATCCGCAAGAAAGGTAAGTTGCCGGGGAAAACCATCAGCGAAGCCTATACGCTGGAATATGGCGAGGCGATTGTCGAAATCCACGATGATGCCATTCAACCGGGCGAAAAGGTGCTGGTGGTCGATGATCTGCTGGCCACGGGCGGCACCGCCGAAGCGGGCATCAAGCTGATCAAGCGGTTGGGAGGGGAGATCATCTCCACCTCCTTCATCATTGACCTGCCCGATCTTGGCGGGCGCGCGCGGCTTGAGGCCATGGGCGTGGAAGTCAACGCGCTCTGCGCCTATGAGGGGTTGTGATCAGCCAACAAGCGTCGGCCAGTTCGCATCCCCTGCGGCGATGTTACCGGCCACGTCACGTTCCCATTTGCGTTGAATACGGCGTGAATAGTTAAGGTATAACTTGCCATCCACAATCTTCCACGCCTCGGGTACGGTTGAGGCGGTGTAGCCTTTGCTGACGGCATAGGCGCAAAAGCCGCCGTATTGCGGGGCATAAGTGGCCGGATCGGCGGCAAAAGCAATCCGGTTTTCTTCATTAGCAAAGCGCCATGTGACGCCCATCCAGTCATGGGTGATGTCCGAACGGCCCTTGGTTGGCGCGCCATCGGTAAAATAGGCAACCACGTCGCTGCCATCCACAGCAACACCGGCCTCGGAATAGATGTTGCCTTCACCTGCGCCAACCCGGTGACTGCTGATCGCCAGCGCTGCGATGGGCAGTGCTGCACCGCCAAGTAAAACCTGTCTGCGTGTGAATGACATATCTGAACCCCGCTTTCATCCTGTTTGTGGTGTTTAAGACATCAGCGTTGCACAGCAGATAAACAACCACGCCCACAGATAAGTTATGTCTGTTTCACTGCCATCTGCGCCGTGTTCAAGACAGCGCCCGGATTCATGATGCCAAAAGGGTCGAGCGCTGTTTTAATCGCACGCATCGCCGCCAGTTTGGCCGGGTCGCTGTAGCGTTCCAGATCATCGACCTTCAGCCGCCCAATCCCGTGTTCCGCGCTGACCGAACCACCCATGTCGTGCACCAGATCATGGACCCTGCGCTGCACCTCTGCGCGCTGGTTTTGGTGGTTCGATACGCGGCCCCCCTGCGCCGGGAACACATTATAATGCAGGTTTCCGTCCCCCACATGTCCAAAGCAATTGATGCGGAAATCGCCCAAACCCTCCACAAGGGCTCTGCCCCGGTCAATAAACGCGGGCAGCGCCCCCAGAGGCAGCGACACATCATGCGATGAGATTGAACCTATGCGCTTGTTCGCTTCGGGAATACGCTCGCGCACGGCCCAGAAATCAGCAGCCTGCTGATGGCTTTGTGCCACGATGCCATCCTCAACGAGACCTTCGGAGAGAGCTGAGGCAAAGAGCTCCTCCAGCGCGTCCTGCGGGTCCAGACCCTGCACAAGGCCAACGTCAATCAGGACAGACCATGCAGGGGCGACATCGAAGGGCTGGCGCACATCAGGCAGTGTTTCGCTCAAAAAAGCCAAGCCCTGCCCGCTGATCAGTTCGAACGCGCTGACCATTTCCCCCAGCCGCGCGCGCGCAAGCGCGAGAAGCGACAATGCAGCCTGCGGCGAGGGCACAACGAATAGTGCCGTCCCCATATGGGCCGGTTGCGGGCTCAGTTTCAAAGACGCCGCCGTGATAATCCCAAGCGTGCCTTCGGAACCGATCAGCAGGTGCCGCAGGTCGTAGCCGGTGTTATCCTTGCGCAGCCGTTTCAACCCGTGCCAGATTTGGCCATCAGGCAAAACGGCCTCAAGCCCAAGGCACAGATCCCGCGCATTTCCATAGCGCAAAACGCCCGTGCCACCGGCATTCGTCGCAAGGTTACCCCCAATCCGCGCTGTTCCCTGCGCCGCCAGGGAGAGTGGAAAAAGCCGCCCCGCCGCTGCTGCGGCCTGCTGCACCTGCGCAAGGATGGCGCCCGCGTCACAGATCAGAACATTTTCCTCCGGATAGATTGCGCGAATGCTGTTCATCCGCTCCAGCGAGATCACCAGCGGCGCGGGACCCTCAGGCATGATCTGCCCGCCCACCAACCCCGTGCCGCCGCCGTAAGGCACAACGGGCACACGCGCGTCAGCCGCAAGCGCCACCAGCTGCGCCACCTGATCAGTTGAACGCGGCGCCGCAACCAAACCTATCGCGCCTTGCCAGCGGCCACGCGGCTCCTCACTGTAGCGTGGTTCAGCATCGCGCAGCACATCGTCTGGCAAATGGTCTAACAAGGTCTGGCGAAACGCGGAATCGGCTGAATTATGCATCATGCACCTTGATCCCTTGCCGGGGTGCCAGATGCAAGAGCGCGCTAGTTTTCGCTCAGGAAGGCCGGGCGCAGCACCATCACCGTGGGACGTGATGGCAGGCGGTCCAATGACATTTCGAGCGATGGCCCACCCACCTCAACGATCTGGAATTCATCGGACATGCCTTGCAGAAAATCATCCAGTGCAAACAGCGAAAACCAATGCATCGGGATCACAACAGAGGACCTGAGCCGTTTCAACACGCGGGTCATCGTCGCCAGATCAAGGGTGTAGCCCCCGTCGACAGGAGCCATCACAATATCGACACGCCCCAGTGCCGCATATTGTTCGGCATCCGGTTCGTGGTGCAGATGCCCCAGATGTCCAACGCATAAACCCGCCAGTTCAAAGACAAAGATCGAATTGCCTTTGGTTTCGATCCCCGCAAAGGACGAGCGTATATCGGTCGAGACATTGCGCACGAGCACCTCCCCAAGGTCGAGGTTATGCACGATGCCCTCGCCAAACGGCCCCCAGCCGGGCAAGACATGAGGGATCGCTGGATCTGGGTTCGCGGTCCAATGTGTGGCATGCGCATGGTTCATTGTTACCACGTCGGGGATCAACGGCAGCGTACCGGTGTAGCCTGTGTAATCCGTGACCATGTTCAGCCCGCCGTGGCTTCGGATCAGAAAGCTCGCGTGGTGGATATAGTGAATTCGGACGGTTTCCTCATCGACCGGCGCGAGGCTCGCGGGCACGATGTATTCAATGCCAGGTGTGGCATCGGCCAGCGCCAAACAATGGCTCGGCGTGCGCTCAAGGTCCTGTGCTTGCGCAATCCCGGCCGACAGAATGAAGATAAAAAGGCTTCGCAATATCATGTCATGTCCCCTCCGCTAGCCTTAAAAACTAGCACAGAGCCGTGAAATTCCAGACCGTGGCGCGCACAAATTATCGTTGCTTGACGAAGATCTGCCCAAATGACGGGCAGATGTCTTCCTCACGACGCGGTGGTTTTGCCCCGTCGGTCAGAGCGCAGCGCCGCATAGAGCACATGCGTGCGCCAGCGGCCATCAATCTGCAGATAGCTTTGCGCGACGCCCTCGTATTTGAACCCTGAAGTTTCCAACAGTCCGCGCGAGGCTTTGTTTTCCGGCAAGCATGCCGCTTCGATCCGACTGAGGTCAAGGCGCGTGAAGGCATGGTGCACCAGCGCCGTAATCGCTTCGCGCATATATCCCTGCCGGGCAAAAGGCTCACCCGTCCAATAGCCCAATGTGCCGGCTTGCGAAGGCCCGCGCCGGATATTGTCGAGCGTGATTGCGCCAAGCAGTTGTTCATCCTGTCTGCGGATCAGAAACAAGGGCAAAGCGGATCCACCCGATACGGACCGCTGCGCCCAGTAGACGCGATTGGTGAAAGCCTTTCTGCTCAGATGGTCTTCGGCCCAGTTCGGCTCCCAGGGGGTGAGGTAATCCATGCTTTGCGCGCGCAGTTGCGACCACGCGCGAAAGTCCGAATGGATCGGCGGACGCAGTGTCATCCGCTCGGTCTCAATCCTGAGTTTGCGACGACCGCGAAGTATCACGCTGCACGGCGCTCCTGTAATGCAGCAAGCGTCGGCGCGCCCTCAACCGGTCCGTAAAGGGCAAGTGCTGCCGGTGCGCTTTCCGCAATTTCGCGGGCAAATTCGCGCACATCCCCGGTGGTCACCGCATCAATCATCGCGACTGTTTCGTCCAGCGGCGGCACACGGTCCCAGATCTGGACCAGACGCGCGAGCCGCTCCGCACGGTTGGACGGGCTTTCCAGTCCCATCAAAAGACCCGCTTTCATCTGTGCACGCGCACGTGCGACTTCGGCAGGCGACATGTCATCCACGGCGCGTTTCATCTCGTCGATTGTGATCTCGGCCAGTTGGCCGAGCTGCTCTGCACTGGTTCCGGCATAAATCGTCGTCATGCCCGTATCCGCATAGGCCCCCGCCTGCGCAAAGATCGAATAACACAGCCCCCGATTTTCGCGGATTTCCTGAAACAGGCGGCTCGACATACCGCCACCCAAGGCGGAGGCGTAGATCTGTGCTGTGTAAATGCGATCGTCCCGGTAACCGGGGCTTTCGAAGGCCAGCGCGAAATGCGCCTGCTCCAGCGCTTTGGTCTGGCGCCGCTCGCCGCCCAGAAACTGTGCAGCATCCACATCGAACATCGGCTTGGCCTGCATGCCGCCAAAAAGCTCTTCGGCCACGCGCACAATCGCATCGTGATCGACCGCCCCCGCAGCAGACAGGATCATCTGTTCGGGTCCGTAGTGTTGCCCGATGAAGTGCTGCAAATCGGCCCGTGAGAATTGCGACACCCGTTCGGTTGGGCCAAGAATGGTACGGCCCATCGGATGGTCGGGATAGGCCTCTTCTTGCAGCCAGTCGAAAATCACATCGTCCGGCGTGTCCAGCGATTGGCCAATTTCCTGCAGAATAACGCCGCGTTCGACTTCGATCTCGGCCTCTTCCAACGTGGGGTTAAGCAGAATATCCGCAATCACATCCAGCGCCAGCGGCACATCATTCTGCAACACCCGCGCGTAATAGGCCGTCACTTCGCGACTGGTATAAGCGTTGATATAGCCGCCCACGTCCTCGATGCTTTCCGCGATCTGCAAGGCCGTGCGCTGCTTTGTTCCCTTGAACGCCATATGTTCGAGAAAATGGGCGATGCCGTTTTGCTTGGGCGTTTCGTGACGGGCCCCCGCAGTGACCCAGACCCCGATAGAAGCCGAGGCAAGGCCCGGCATATGTTCGGTTACGATGCGAAAGCCGTTCGGCAGGCGGTGTTGGTTCAATGTCACGCTCAGATGTGCCCTTTTATATGTTTTTTCAGGGCGTCCAGATCGTTTGGCACGCGGGTCACCCTTTCGCTGCGCTCATACAGGTCAGACATACGTGCAGGCAAGGGTGGATGTATGCCCGATGCCGCCTCGACGGCTGCCGGGAATTTAGCCGGGTGGGCGGTCGCCAGCGTGACCATGGGCGTGCCGATGACGCGTTCCTCATCGGCGACTTTGACGCCAATGGCCGAATGCGGGCACAGCAACTCGCCGCTGTGTTTCAGCGCGCGCGCAATAGTATCCGACGTTTCCTGTTCAGAGGCACGCCCCGACGTGTAATGCGACTGCAGGACCTGCATCGCGCCTTGGCTTACGTCAAACCCACCGGCTTTCAGTTCGTCCATCAACTGAACGATGGCCGGTCCTTCGCGGTCATAGGCGTCAAATAATGCGCGTTCAAAATTTGAGCTGACCTGAATATCCATCGACGGGCTGATCGAGGGCACTGTTTCCCCCTTGTGATAGCCCTGCCCGTTCAGACAGCGGTGCAGGATGTCGTTCTGGTTGGTGGCCACCACCAGCCGGTCAATTGGCAGGCCCATCTGCTTGGCGATATAGCCTGCGAAAACGTCTCCAAAATTGCCGGTGGGCACTGTAAAGCTGACCTTGCGGTGTGGTGCGCCCAATGCGACGGCTGCCGAAAAATAATAGACCACCTGCGCCAGCACGCGGCCCCAGTTGATCGAGTTCACCCCAGCAAGGCGCACGGTATCGCGGAAGTCGAAATCGTTGAACATATCCTTGAGCCGCGCCTGACAGTCGTCAAAGTCACCATCCACGGCCAAAGCATGCACATTGCTTTCGGTCGGCGTGGTCATCTGGCGGCGCTGCACTTCAGAAATGCGGCCATGGGGATACATGATGAACACATCCACATTGCTCAGGCCCCGAAATGCTTCAATCGCGGCAGAACCGGTGTCACCGGATGTGGCCCCCACAATCGTCACGCGTTCGTTCTTGCGCCCCAATGCTGTTTGGAACATCTGCCCGATCAGCTGCATGGCAAAGTCCTTGAAGGCCAGCGTAGGCCCATGAAACAGCTCCAGCAGAAAATGCCCCTGATCCAACTGCTTGAGCGGGGCGCGCGCGTCATGGCCAAAGACCGCATAGGCACGCCCGATGATCTCGCGAAATTCCGTGTCCGTGAAAACATCCCCTACAAAGGGGCGCATTACGGTGTAGGCGATGTCTTCATAGCGCTGGCCTTCCATCGCGCTGATGGTATCGGGCGACAGCTGTGGGATTGTTTTGGGGACATACAGACCGCCATCACGGGCAAGCCCGCTCAACATCGCCTCTTCAAAATTCAGCACAGGCGCGGTGCCACGGGTCGAGATGTATTGCATATCGTTCAGCTTTTGGTTGCGCCGGATTTCCGGCGGAGAAAGAAGAAAGTCATCAAGGACCAGATCGTCGCAAGGGAAAACCACGTCACCGCATATTGCAAGTGATCGTTGGGAATCACGCGCGTGTCCACAGGCATTGGCGACAAAGGCCCGCCAAGTTGCGGCGCATCACGGCGCACGACAAGGATAGGTCGCGTTCCGAGCGCTGCTGCCATGGCGTCCACATCGCGGGCAAACCAGATGTTACTCTGCAGGTCCGGCTCGGGTGTGAATCCGTCGACTTCCTGTGGCCATTGCAGATTTCCCACAATGCTCAGCGGCGGGCCCTCTTCGAATTTCAGACCGCTGGCATTTTCCGTTGTGACAAAACCCAGATCAATCAGAATGTCACCGTCAGGATGCAACATGGGCCGGATGATCCGGTACCCGGCGCCAACGTCTTTTTTGGAAACAAGGATCCTCAGGAAATCCGCGCGCAATGTCCCCGTCACTTGCACGGGCAAATAGGCGTCGCGCGCGCGATCAAGTTGCGCCGGCAACGCCACAGGGTCGGCTGCAATGCGGCTGTCGATTTCAGCGATCACGCCTTCTTTCCATGCAAGGCGCTGTATTTGCCAGACGCCGAGGCTGATCAGGATCGCGGCCCCGCCCAGTCCGATAACCACCAGAAACGCCAACCGGCCCATTCGGTGCTGCCTTTCCCAAAGAAAAGCGCGCGAAAACCGCGCGCTTTGATTTCAGAGCCTGAAGCGGCGGTTAGTGTCCGCCCGGCATTACGCTGACGCCCCAGATGTAGACCGACAAGAAGAGGAACAGCCAGACCACATCGACAAAGTGCCAGTACCAGGCTGCCGCCTCAAAGCCGACGTGTTTCTCAGGGGTGAAATGCCCCTTGATGGCACGCACAAGACATACGGTTAGAAAGATCGTCCCGATGATCACGTGCAGCCCATGAAATCCTGTGGCCATGAAGAAGTTCGAGAAGAACTTGTCGCCGCCAAACTCCCAGCCCTTGTAGAGCAAATAGGAATATTCATACGCCTGCAGTATTGTGAACAAGACGCCGAGGATGATCGAGATGGCGAGGCCCCAGATCAGGTCGCGCCGGTTGTTCTCGTGTACCAGCGCATGGTGCGCCCAAGTCACGGCACAGCCTGACAAAAGCAGAACCAGTGTGTTGATCAACGGCAGGTGGAAGGCGTCAACGTGATAAATTTCCGGCTGAACGTACTCCGTGCCCGCGTATCCGCTCATCGGATAGATGGCATGTTTGAAGAACGACCAGAACCATGCCGCAAAGAACATCACCTCGGACATGATGAAGAGGATAAACCCATATCGCAGACCGATCCGCACCACCGGCGTGTGATCCCCCACTTTGCTTTCCGCGACGACCTCGGACCACCACGCGAACATCACGTAAAGCACAGCGGTAAAGCCAATCAGGAACATCCATGGGAATTGACCCTGCATCCACAGCACGGCGCCAAAGAGCATGAAAAATGCCCCGACCGCGCCAAGCAATGGCCAGATCGAGGGGTTTAAAATGTGATAGTCATGGTTCTTTTCATGCGCCATGGTTTCGTCCCTTACCTTATATTGGTCAGTTCAGACTTGTGTCTGAATTTTCTTCAGTGTCCTGCACGTCGGCGAATTCTTCGGGCAGGTCGATTTCATAGAAAGTATACGACAGCGTTATCGTGTGAATGTGCTTGCCGTCCCGGTCATCGACGATTTCCGGGTCCACGTAAAAGGTCACGGGCATCTGCACCCGCTCACCCGGTTGCAGCACCTGCTCTTCGAAGCAGAAACACTGGATTTTGTTGAAAAATCCACCCGCTTGATAGGGCGTCACATTATAGCTTGCCGATCCCGCGATTGGGCGGTCTGTCGGGTTATACGCCTCGTAGAATGCCAGACCAGATTCACCAATGCGCACGTCCATTTCGCGGACGACCGGTTTGAATTCCCACGGCATGTGATTGTTCAGCGAGCCATCAAAACGGATGGTGACGGTTTGATCAAGAATGTCCTCGGGCGCTACCTCGGAAACACCTGTTACGCCCCCAAATCCGGTCACCCGGCAAAACCAGTCATAGAGCGGCACCGATGCCCAAGCCAAAGCACCCATGAAAACCACGACACTCACGGTTTGAGCGACGGTTTTTGCAGGTCCTTGCAGAGCCATCAGTTCGATACCTCCGATGAAGCAGGCACAACAAAGTCGTCACTGGTAACTTTGGCGAATGTTATGGCCAGAACAAGCACGACAAATCCGGCCAGCATGAGGCCGACGCCTACATTACGCCCCTTGCGACGCGTGTGGATCTCATGTTCAGCGCGAATAGCCATATTCTACCAGCCTCCCAAGCCGAACGGGCGCAGCGCCGCTTCCAAAAGGATGACGCCGAAATGTGCAAAAAGATACCACAAGGATAGGCGGAAAAACTTTTTCTCCACGCGGTATTCGTCAGCAATCGCCGTGTCTTCGTCGCGCCGCCAGATATCAACCGCGCCCTTGAGAAACAGCGCATTCAGCACCAAAGCCGCTGCAAGATAAATCGGGCCACCAATCGCGGTGAAGCCTGTACCGACGGCAAGCACCGCCAGCAGGACCGTGTACACGATGATGTGCGCGCGCGTCTTTTTGCGACCGTGGGTCACTGTCAGCATCGGCACACCAGCATCGTCGTAATCAGACTTCATGAACAGCGCCAGCGCCCAGAAATGCGGCGGCGTCCACATGAAAATCAGCGCGAACATCAGCCATGCTTCAATCGACAGGCTGCCGGTCGCGATTGCCCAGCCAATCACGGGCGGGAATGCCCCGGCGGCACCACCGATCACGATGTTTTGCGGCGTCCAGCGCTTGAGCCACATTGAATAAATGACGGCGTAAAAGAAAATCGTGAAAGCCAGAAGCCCCGCCGCCAAGAAGTTGGCGGTCAACGCCAGCATCATGATCGACAATCCCGACAGGGCCGCCCCCAGATTTAACGCCTCACCGGGCTGAATACGTCCGTCAGGTATCGGGCGCTTAGATGTGCGACGCATGATCGCGTCGATGTCCGCATCCCACCACATGTTCAGCGCACCAGAAGCGCCTGCACCAATGGCGACAAACAGGATTGACGCAAACCCGATGACCGGATGCACCGGTGTTGGCGCGGCCAACAATCCAACCAGTGCGGTAAAGACCACAAGTGACATCACGCGCGGCTTGAGCAGCGCGAAGTAATCGCCCAACTGCGCCTCGTACTCTTTCGCCGCCGGGGATGATGTGTAGCCTACGTCAGCCATTTTTGTGCCTCACGGTACTCTAAAGCCAAAAGTGATATCTGCGAAACCAGACCCATGTACGTCAGTTGGACGCCACGAGCCGGTCACGCGGGATGCCAGCGTATTCCTCGCGCGCTCCCTCAAGCCATTCAGCGTAGGCCGCTTCTGACACGACCTTTACCGTGATGGGCATGTAGGCGTGGTAGAAACCGCACAGCTCCGAACACTGGCCGAAATAGATGCCTTCACGCTCTGCGTTGAACCACAATTCTGCCAGGCGACCGGGCACCGCGTCCTGCTTCACGCCAAAGGCAGGGATCGTCCAGGCGTGGATCACATCCGCCGCAGTGACCTGCATGACCACTGTGGTACCGACCGGCACAACGATGGAAGTGTCCGTTGCCAAAAGGAATTCGTCCCGGCTGTAGCCTGCATCGATCAACTTGGCCTCCATGTGCTCGTCCAGCACAAAGGGCGTCACATTTGCATCATCCGGACGCGCGTTTTCGTCCAGTGTCGCAGGCGAGCCGAGCATGTAGCTTTCGAACTCAAAACCTTCGTCAACATACTCATAACCCCAATACCACTGGTATCCGGTGACCTTGATCGTCAGGTCAGCCTCAGGGATTTCCTGTTGTTTGAACAGGATAGGCAGTGAAAACGCGCCAATGAACACGAGGATCACAATCGGTACGATCGTCCATGCAATCTCAACCGGTGTGTGGTGGGTAAAACTTGCCGCTTCGGGGTTGCGTTTTGCGTTGTAGCGTATCGCCACCCACGCCAGCAGCCCTGTCACGAACACCGTGATGATCGTGATGATCACAAGAATCATACCGTCCAGCCACTGCAGATCGGTTGCGAGCTCTGTCGCTGCGGGCTGAAAGCCCATCGCGCCATCAACCGGTGTTCCGATGATCTCAAGACCATCCTGTGCCCACGCAGCACTCGTCGTTGCTGCAGCCGCGAAAGCTGCCATTGAAAATAGTCGTGTCATTTGCCGTCCTGATCTTGAGCTGATCTTGGGATCATGTTGCGCATTGTGGTCGGGGTAATGGTGTGCGCACCTGCCCGCCCGTTGTAATCTGCATCCTTACAATCATATTCTGTACGTAAGATAAAGACTTCATAGCTGCGAACTTCCGACGCAGTTCTTCCTGATCACAACCCCGGACGGAGCTTTCCATGACTTCAACATCATTTTCGCCCTTTGAGGACGCTCTGGACCGGGATGCCGCCCTGCGGGTTCTCAAAGAGGCAACGGACGGCGCGGACGATGGTGAGCTTTTTCTGGAACGCCGCCGCTCTGAGTCGCTGGTTTTTGATGACGGGCGCCTCAAGACCGCCAGCTATGACGCATCCGAAGGGTTCGGTCTGCGCGCCGTGCGCGGCGAAGTCGCAGGCTATGCCCACTCCACCGAGATAACTGAGGCTGCGTTGCGCCGCGCCGCGCAGACCGCGCGTTTGGCCGTCGGCGACGGGGGCGGGACATGGGCGGATGCACCTGTTGCGACGAACAAGCGTCTGTACACGGATGTGGATCCAATAGCGGGCGCAGAATTTCCTGTGAAGGTTGAGACGTTACGAGAAATCGATGCCTTTGCCCGGGGTCTCGACAGTCGAGTCGTTCAGGTTTCGGCGACGGTCGCAGCAAGCTTGCAGGAAATCGAAATCCTGCGCCCGGATGGCTATTCGGTCCGGGATGTGCGGCCCATGACGCGCGTGAATGTTTCCGTGATCGTCGAGGAAAACGGGCGACGCGAGGCGGGCTCTGCAGGCGGTGGCGGGCGCGTCGGGCTGGACGGGTTGCTCGATCCGGCGGATTGGCAGGCCAAGGCGCGAGAGGCGCTGCGGGTGGCCTGCGTCAACCTTGAGGCCGTCGCAGCGCCCGCAGGCGTGATGGATGTGGTTCTGGGACCGGGCTGGCCGGGCATTTTGCTGCACGAAGCCATCGGTCACGGGCTTGAGGGCGATTTCAACCGCAAGGGGTCATCGGCTTTTGCCGGGTTGATGGGCCAGCAGATCGCCAGCAAGGGCGTCACGGTGCTGGATGACGGCACGATCCCGGATCGGCGCGGGTCCATCACCGTCGATGACGAAGGAACGCCGTCGGGTAAAAATACCCTGATCGAAGACGGCATTCTGGTCGGCTACATGCAGGATCGCCAAAACGCGCGCCTGATGGGTGTTGCCCCCACCGGCAACGGTCGCCGCGAAAGCTATGCCCATGCGCCGATGCCGCGTATGACCAATACCTATATGCTGGGCGGCGATGCCGCGCCGGGCGAAATCGTGTCAGACCTCAAGGATGGCATCTACGCTGTGGGGTTTGGCGGCGGTCAGGTGGATATCACGAATGGAAAGTTCGTGTTTTCCTGCACCGAGGCCTACCGCGTTCAGAACGGGAAGGTTGGCGCCCCTGTAAAAGGGGCAACACTGATCGGGGATGGTGCAACGGCACTGAAACAGATCCGGGCCATCGGCAACGACATGTCGCTTGATCCGGGCATGGGCAACTGCGGCAAAGCGGGCCAGTGGGTGCCGGTGGGTGTGGGCCAGCCGACCCTGATGATCGGCGGTCTGACGGTCGGAGGGTCTGCGGCATAAGTCAGCGCGCAAAATTAGTGCTGAATACAAGGCATTTCGTTCATCCGTTGTTAACCAAGTCGGCTTAAACCTGATTCTGCAACGGACGGAGCCTCGGATGACTGACAGGGACCACAATCCTTCTTCCACTCACCCCCCACTCCCACCCACCTCGGAAGATGAACAGTTTTCCAGGCTCCGTCTGTTGCGATCTCGCCGGGTTGGCATAGCGACGTATAAACGACTGCTGACTGAACACGGCACTGCGCAGAACGCGCTGGCCGCGCTACCTGAGGTAGCGCGTGCCGCCGGCGTTGAGAAATACGAAATTTGTCCCGAAGCGGTCATTCAGGCGGAATTGAACAAGGCGCATGCCGCGCAGGCGCGCCTCGTGATGCAAGGCACCGACGCTTATCCTGAGCTGCTGAACGAACTTCAGGACGCACCGCCTTTTTTATGGGTGATCGGCGACGTTGAACTATTGAAAAAACCAATGGTGTCTCTGGTTGGGGCACGCAATGCTTCGTCGCTGGGGACCCGTATGGCCCGCGCCTTGGCACGCGATCTCGGTGCTGCGGGCTACACAGTTGTATCCGGCCTCGCCCGCGGCGTTGATGCGGCGGCCCATAACGCAGCGCTGGAAACCGGCACAATCGCGGTGCAGGCTGGTGGTGTGGACGTAATTTACCCGGCGGAAAACACCGAACTGGCACTGTCGATGGCCGAGCATGGGTTGCGCGTCTCCGAACAACCGATGGGTTTGCAACCGATGGCGCGCCATTTTCCAAGCCGCAATCGAATCATCGCGGGTCTCAGCCAGGCGACCGTTGTGGTCGAAGCCGCCGCGAAGTCCGGAAGCCTGATCACCGCACGCGATGCCTTGGATCAGGGGCGCGACGTTTTGGCTGTGCCGGGCAACCCATTCGATGCGCGTGCGGCGGGGTGCAATCAACTGATCCGCGACGGTGCGACATTAATTCGCTCTGCAGCGGATGTGATCGAAGCGCTCAGCCAAATGCATCACGACGCACCGCAATTGCCGATACCTGCCCCGACACCGCGGCGGGACAGCCCCCCGCCAGCAAAGATGAAAACCAAGTTGAAACAAGCGGCAGCGTTACACCGTCAAATCCTGTCAAGACTAAGCCCCGCGCCCGTGCCGGAGGATCAGTTGATTCGCGATTTGGCCGTCACCGCGTCGGAGGCGGCCCCCGCCCTGCTTGATCTGGAGATGGATGGCCAGATTACGCGTCAGTCAGGTGGCATGTTATCGCGCAGCTGAACCTTTCGCAGAGGCGTCACAGACATCCAACCGCGCGCAATCGCCTCTGGTCCGGCCGGGCAAAAACAGGCGTCGCGACGCGCGATGGAACAATCAAAACAGGTGCAATACAGTTCGGACCAGAGGGTTTGACCGCCTGTCCCGATCAGGCCCACCCCCATCGGGCAAAACAGCGTAAAATTCGATCTGCCATTGAAAATAATTACTTGCGCACCACCTGTCTCACGGCCATAGACACAAGATATTTTTGATCAGAGGTGCCTCAGTACATGCCGGTTGTTGTCGTCGAATCCCCTGCTAAAGCCAAGACAATCAATTCGTATCTGGGTGACAATTATACTGTCCTCGCCTCTTACGGTCATGTGCGGGATTTGCCCCCCAAAGACGGCTCCGTTGACCCCGACGCCGGTTTTGAGATGCTTTGGGAAGTCGGTTATGACAGCCGCAAACACGTCAAGGCCATCGCTGATGCGCTGAAAGAAGACAATGCGCTGATCCTTGCAACTGACCCCGACCGTGAAGGCGAAGCGATAAGCTGGCACCTCCAGGAGGCGCTGACGAAACGCAAATCCATCAAAAAAGATACGCCGGTCAGCCGCGTGGTCTTCAACGCGATCACCAAAGCCGCCGTGACGGAAGCGATGCAGAACCCGCGTCAGGTGGATATGCCGCTGGTTGAGGCATACCTCGCCCGCCGCGCGTTGGACTATCTGGTTGGTTTCAACCTCAGCCCGGTGTTGTGGCGCAAACTGCCCGGTGCGAAGTCCGCAGGCCGCGTGCAATCGGTTACCCTACGCCTGATCGTAGAGCGCGAGATGGAAATCGAAGCGTTCCGCGCGCGCGAATACTGGTCCGTCAAAGCACTCCTTGCCACCCCGCGCAGCCAGGAATTCGAAGCCAGGCTCACCGTTCTCGCGGGCAAGAAGCTTGACCGGTTCGACATCGAAAACCAGACGCAGGCCGAATTGGCCGTGCAAGCCATCACCAGCCGCGACCTGAGCGTCAAATCGGTGGAGGCAAAACCGGCCAACAGAAACCCCTCGGCCCCCTTTATGACATCGACGCTGCAACAGGAGGCAAGCCGCAAGTTCGGCATGGGCGCGCGCCAGACGATGAGCACCGCGCAGCGGCTTTATGAAGCGGGCTATATCACCTACATGCGGACCGACGGGATCGACATGGCCCCCGAAGCGGTGAGTGCTGCGCGCGATGCGATCAAGACGCTGTATGGTGCCGATTACGTTCCAAAAAGCCCGCGCATCTACAAAAACAAGGCCAAGAACGCGCAGGAAGCGCATGAATGTGTCCGACCGACGGACATGATGACCAAGGCCGAGGACCTCAAGACATCTGACGCGGATCAGCGCAAGCTCTATGACCTGATCTGGAAACGCACCCTTGCATGCCAGATGGAAGCGGCGCGTCTGGAGCGTACGACGGCCGAAATCGCAAGCGAAGACGGACAGATTGGCCTGAGAGCAACCGGTCAGGTCATGTTGTTCGACGGTTTCCTGCGCGTCTACGAAGAAGGCCGTGACGACGTGGCCGTGGTCGATGATGACGACAAGCGCCTGCCACAGATTGGTCAGGGCGACCGCTTGGACAAACGCACCGTCACCCCGGAGCAGCACTTTACCCAGCCGCCGCCCAGATACACCGAAGCCACGCTGGTCAAACGCATGGAAGAGTTAGGCATTGGCAGACCCTCAACCTATGCCTCTGTTGTGACGACGATTCAGGACCGTGAATACGTCCGCAAGGACAAGAACCGCCTCATCCCCGAGGACAAAGGCCGGTTGGTCACTGCGTTTCTAAGCAATTATTTCCGCAAATACGTCGGGTATGATTTCACAGCCGACCTTGAGGATCAGCTTGATACGGTCAGCGCGGGAAATGCGGATTACAAGGAAGTGCTGGGGCGGTTCTGGCGCGATTTCTCGGCTGCAATCGCCGAGACGGCAGATCTGCGGATTACTGAGGTTCTCGAAAAAATCAACGAGGTGCTTGAACCACATCTGTTCCCGGCGAATGAAGATGGAACGGACCCGCGCCTGTGCCCCAACTGCGGTGCGGGGCGTCTGAGCATGCGCACGGCCCGGTCTGGCGGTGCGTTTATCGGCTGCTCGAACTATCCGGAATGCCGTTATACCCGCGCCTTCGGCCCGCCCGGCGAAGAGGATGACAGCGGCATCCCTCCCGAAGGAAAGCTGCTGGGCGAAGATGGCGAAGATAAGATCTACGCCTTCAAGGGGCGTTTTGGCCCCTATGTTCAGCGCGGCGAAGTGACCGAAGACAACAAGAAGCCACCGCGCCAATCCATTCCAAAGGACTGGCCGCCGGAGGACGTCGACTTGCCACAGGCGCTGAAACTGCTCTCGCTGCCACGCGAAATCGGCCCTCACCCCGAAGACGGTATAACTGTCTGGGCCAATATCGGTCGCTATGGCCCCTATATCAAACACGCGCCGTCCACTTCGGACCGCGGCGGCACAAACGCCAACCTCGAAGGCATTGACGAGGTCTTTACCGTCGGCATGAACCGCGCGGTACAGCTTTTGGCAGAAAAGCTCGCGTCGCGCGGCCAGCGTGGCGGTGCGGCTAAAACCCTGCGTGATCTTGGAGAACATCCCGAAGAAGGTGGCCCCATCGCGATCATGGAGGGCAAATACGGACCTTACGTCAAATGGGAAAAGGTAAACGCCACCCTGCCCAAAGACAGCGATCCCGCCGGGTTGACCATGGAAGCCGCCGTGGCCCTGATCGACGAAAAGGCCGCGTCAAAGGGCAAAAAGCGTCGCAAGGCAGCCCCCAAGAAGACAGCCGCCAAAAAGACTGCGACAAAAAAGGCCGCACCTAAAAAGACCGCACCCAAGAAAAAAGCCCAGGCAAAAAAAGCTGAAGAGTAACGAAGGCTTGACCGGGCGCACGGTTTTGCCCGGATCGCTCGATAAGCCGTGTTAATATCTTGTGCTACGCTCACACGTGAAATAAAACGTGGACAACACCGGCCTGCACCGTGGCAAAATATTTTGTTCATTGCCATTGGCTTCCGGTTCGCAGACTAGATGTGAGGAAGCGCGATGAATAAAGTGTACGGGTCGGCCTCTGAGGCGCTTGAGGGGGTTTTGCACGATGGCATGCTCATCGCGGCGGGTGGATTTGGACTGTGCGGCATCCCTGAATTGCTGCTCTCGGCGATCCGCGATGCTGGCACCAAAGACATGACCTTTGCGTCCAATAACGCCGGTGTTGATGATTTCGGCATCGGCATTTTGCTTCAGACACGACAGGTCAAGAAAATGATCTCTTCCTATGTTGGGGAAAACGCGGAGTTCATGCGCCAATACCTGTCGGGCGAACTGGAACTGGAGTTTAACCCGCAAGGAACCTTGGCCGAACGCATGCGCGCGGGCGGTTGCGGCATACCAGGGTTTTATACCAAAACCGGTGTTGGCACCGTGATCGCCGACGGAAAAGAGCATAAGGATTTCGACGGCGAAACGTATATTCTGGAACGCGGCATCGTTGCGGATCTGTCCATCGTAAAGGCATGGAAGGCCGACGCGACCGGCAATCTGGTGTTCAGAAAAACTGCGCGCAACTTCAACCCACCCGCCGCGATGTGCGGCAAAATCTGCGTGGTCGAGGTGGAAGAGATCGTGCCAACAGGCAGCCTTGATCCCGACAGCATCCACCTGCCCGGCATCTATGTGCATCGCCTCATTCAGGGCGCACATGAAAAACGGATCGAACAACGGACCACTAGGGCTGCGTAAGGCGCACAGCATGGCAGATACGAAAACAAAATCGCGCGCCGGTGCGAAGCAAAAGTCAGAGCCGTTTTCAGAACAGGACTTCGGTGGGTTTTCCCGCTCACAGGTTGCGATGGTATTGACCAACCCGAACCTTGACGACAACCCCATCGTCTATGCAAACGAAGCTTTTGTGCGCACCACCGGCTATGCCCATAGCGCTATTGTGGGGCGCAATTGTCGGTTCTTGCAGGGCGAGGATACGGACAAGGCCGCTGTGGATGTGCTGCGCCATGCCATCGAACTCGATCAAAATGTGACGGTCGATATTCTGAATTACAAAGCCAACGGCGCGCCCTTCATGAACCGTCTGGTTGTGTCGCCGATTGTGGATTCGCAGGGCAAGACCGAATATTTCATCGGCATCCAGAAAGAGTTGCGCAACGGTGAGCGGGATCCGAGTGCCGAGAAGGTGCATGATCACCTGATGGAAGTGCAAAACCGGGTTCAATCCGATCTTTCCATGATCATCACGATGATCCGAAACCAGTCGGCGGCAACCTCGGTCCCGGATGATTTCGCGGCCCTGAAGCGGCGTGTCGAGACGTTGGAATTGCTCTATGAAGAGATGAAACTGGCGGATCGGCATGCAAACCGCGATACCGTGCAGATGGGCAGCTTTGTGTCTCGGCTGGCCAGCGCGATTGCCCATACCGAAGGGCGGCCCGGCATACGGATGAACATGCAGATCGAACCGCTTGAGGTCTCCATTGAGGTGGCAACACGCGTGGGTCTTGTGGTGTCGGAATTGCTGACCAACACGTTTCAGCATGCGTTTGAGCGGATGGAAACCGGTCTTGTGGAAATCCGGATGTCGCAGTTGAGCGCGGGCGGGCTGCGCCTGATTGTGTCAGACGATGGCATCGGCATTCCGCGCTCAATGGAATGGCCCTCCAGTGCTACGGTTGGCGGACGGATCGTCTGCGGCCTGATTGAAGGTCTCGAAGGAACATTACACCTCGGCCGTGGGGCTGCGGGCAGCTTTGTAACAATTGATGTGCCAGCAGGCGCGTCAGTCACCGAATAGGATAGGACTGTTATGCCTTGGGATCGAAACCAGATGGCGGAGCGCGCGGCGCAAGAGCTTGAAGACGGCTGGTATGTAAACCTCGGGATCGGCATTCCGACGCTGGTCAGCAATTACATACCCGACGGCATTGAAGTGACGCTTCAGTCGGAAAACGGCATGCTCGGCATGGGCCCCTTCCCGGTTGAAGGATCTGAGGATGCAGACCTCATCAACGCGGGCAAGCAGACCATCACCGAACTGCCGCAAACCGCCTATTTCGACTCGGCGCAGTCCTTCGGTATGATCCGGGGCGGCAAGATTGCAATGGCGATCCTTGGGGCGATGGAAGTGGCCGAAAACGGCGATCTGGCGAACTGGATGATCCCGGGCAAACTCGTGAAAGGCATGGGCGGCGCGATGGACCTTGTTGCGGGCGTCGGGCGCGTTGTCGTTGTGATGGATCACACCTCGAAACATGGCGATAGCAAAGTGCTGCGCGAATGTACCCTGCCCTTGACGGGCAAAAATGTCGTGGACCGGATCATCACCAATCTGGGCGTGTTGGACGTGGTCGAGGGCGGGTTGAAAATCGTCGAGACGGCGGACGGCGTGAGCGAAGAAGACCTGCGCGCGGCAACCGAAGCCACAATCATCTGAGGTCGCGTAGGGCCAGACCGGAGCGTTCCGGGGTACCTCGTGCCTCAGCTACGTCGTCAAACCCTCTAGTTGAGTCCTGCAAAAACACATCCGTCCGACACAAGTTCGGGCGGGGTGAGACACAGCCCTCGGGCCACCTGAAATGCGCTGAGAACCTTGGGCACATAGTCGCGTGTTTCGGGGAACGGCGGCACACCGTCATGTTTGGCCACTGACCCCTCGCCCGCGTTATATCCAGCCAGCACCATGATCGGGTCACCGTCAAATTTCTCCATCAGCCAGTCGAGATAGCGCACGCCGCCTTGGATGTTCTGACGCGCAGATAACGCATCCTCGACACCAAAGCGTTCGGCTGTGGCAGGCATCAACTGCATCAAGCCTGTCGCGCCCGCTGTACTGACCGCCCCCGGATTGCCTGAGGACTCCACCGAAATCACCGCCAGAACCAAGGCGGGCGACACGCGTGTCCCCACGGTCGAGCGCAGAATGGTCGCACTGTTGTTGCGCGCGATTTCCTGCAAATGCTGCAGCCTTGGCTGGGGGATACTCCCGCCACCGCCAAGCACTGCCATCGCCTCGTGCAAACGCCCCGGCCCGGAATCTTTCAGTTGAGGGGAAATCCGTGACCAAAACCAGCTGTATGCCCCGATCTTCAGGTCATCGAGAAGGGCCGCATCCTGCAATGCTGGCGTCTGAACGAGAGGTACGCGGGGCCGAGCCAGCAAGCGCGCCTGCTCTTCAGGATCAATTTGCACGATCTGTGGCCGTTCGCCTGCTTTCGGCACACCCACACGTTTGGCACTGAAATCAGGAAAGGTTGCCGGGGTATCAGCCCATGCGGCGCACCCAACCGATAACGCTGCCAAAAGCGACAGTAAGAAACGAATGCGCATGATTTCTGCTCTCAGTATTTTTGGTTTTGCTTTGCGCGAAGTATCACAGATTGCCCACTCTCTGACCAGAAACCCGAGCCGGGATCAGGGCGATTTTGCCATAATCCAAACAGTGTCAGCCGACGCAAAACACAAGGTTACTTATTTTTTCAATTTTAAATCAGTGCCTTAAAGTGAAACTCGGCTATACATCAATAGATACGCAAAAGTCACAATTGGTGTCAAAATGATGCCCCAATCGCCCAGCTATATGTCCCTATACCAAGTCGGGCCGACCAAAACACGCAAACGGTCACTGAGATCGACAAGGTGAGTACGTTTAAATCAAGTGATCCTTTGGAGGGACAAGGCATGATGAAATTTATCAATAACTTCCGCAAAGACGAAGATGGCGCCGTTACGGTTGACTGGGTCGTTTTGACCGCCGCCGTTGTTGGTCTGGCTGTTGCGGCATATAGTTCGATCAATACTGGCGCCACAGAACTGACGGGTAAGACAAGCACGTTTCTCGGCGCACAGGATCCCGCACTCGCAGCTGGCGGGAACATTCAGGGCGCTGCCGGCGGCGGCACAACAACTGACACGACCACACCGACTACGACAACACCGACTACGACAACACCGGACTAATAATCCCAGCCTGATAAAGACACAGGGGCCGCAATCTGCACGCAGAGCGCGGCCCCTTTTTTTCCGAATGCTGTTATTTGAAGAGCAGAGGATAGTTTGATGTCGATTGATTTGAAAAAATTCATGATAAACGAAAACGGCGCGATCACCGTGGATTGGGTTGTTCTAACCGCTGCCGTTGCCGGATTATGCATCGCTTTCATTGTGGAACTACGAAGTGACGCCAGCAATCTGAGCTTTTTGACACAGCGATACCTTGAGGCGCAGGACCCTCAGGCAGCCGCAGGCGGCAATATTCAAGATTGAGGATGGCGCATGAACAATCGCCTTTTCAGAAGTAATCACGGGAGGCACGCGCAACAAACCTCTGAGTTACCACGCAAAAATCGTGAAATTGCCGCATTTGGGCATCACTTTTAACGCAGCACTGAACATGCGCGCCCCAAAAAGGCGCATCGGCAAAACGAGGTGACATTATGCGAGTGATATTTGGAATGGTCCTTCTGGCGGGCGTCGCGCTCGCGGGTGGCGCCGTATATATGGCCAAAGGGTACATCGGCCAGTATCAGGCCGAGCTTGCCCGCGCACAGCAAATGCAAAGCGCGATCGTGCCGACCCAGCCCGTATTTGTCGCAACCCGCCACCTGCGTTACGGCGACACTTTGAACCCCGAAGATGTGCGGGCCGTAAACTGGCCGACAAATGCCATTCCTGACGGGATTTTTACGGATATTGCAGTGCTTTTCCCCGAAGGTACGGACGAACCGCGCCTGATCATACGCCCCATGGAGCCGAACGAGGCGCTGCTTGCCGTCAAGATCACCGAGCCGGGCGAGGATATTGGCCTGACCACGCGGCTCGAAAAAGGCATGCGCGCATTCGCCATTCGCGTTGACGTGGCAACCGGCGTGTCGGGGTTTCTGCGGCCCGGAGACAAGGTTGATGTGTATTGGACCGGCGGCGTCCAGACCAGCAATGGCCGCGAGGACGTCACCAAACTGATCCAGAGCGCTGTCCGCCTGATCGCGGTGGACCAGACCGAAGATCAGATGAATGGCGCGCGCATTGCCCGCACGGTGACGGTCGCTGCAAGCCCCGAACAGGTCGCAGCACTGGCGCAGGCGCAATCCACTGGCAATTTATCCTTGTCCCTTGTGGGCGCAGGTGATGATGCTGAGCTCGATGAGATCAAGGTAAATCAGGTTTCTCTGCTCGGCCTGCAACAGGCCGCCCCAGTGGTCGCAGCCCCCGTAGCCCGTGTTTGCTCGATCCGCACCCGTCGCGGCGCTGAAGTCGTGGCAATTCCCATTCCCTGCACAAACTAAGTAAATCCATGGGCTTACAAGGGCGCAATTGCATCAGTTGCGCCTTTTCCCGTTTTGCGTGTTGCCATTTATCCACATAAGGACAACCGCGGAACCCATTGATTCTTGCAAAAAATTCAAAACCTGCGCAAAGTATCGCCTATACGGGCAAAAAGACCCGAAATTGAGGCGTGATCAACAAAGGCAGGTCACATGAAAACCAATGGAATACTCAAGGCAGCCCTTCTCGGGCTGACGCTAAGCGTGAGTCCTGTTGCCTTTATGGCACCTTTGACGGCTCAGGCTGAAGCGCTGCGGATCATCGCCAGAGAAACGAGCGAAACGCTGAATGTTTCGCAAAACCGTGCCGTGGTGGTGGAAAGCGAAATCCCTTTCGCCGAGCTCAGCATCGCCAACCCCGGAATTGCGGACATATCATCCTTGTCGGATCGCAGCATTTACGTGCTTGGCAAAGTGCCGGGCATCACAACGCTGACCCTTCTGGATGCGGCCGGGCAGTTGATCACCAATGTCGAAGTCAGGGTTGCCCCCGATCTGACCGAGTTCAAGGAACGCCTCCGCCAGATCCTGCCCGGTGAAGCGATTGAAGTGCGCACCGCCAATGACGGCATCGTTCTGTCGGGACAGGTATCGAGCAGTCAGCGCCTGTCAAAAGCGCTTGAACTGGCCGCACGCTATGCGCCGGATCGCGTCTCAAACCTGATGACGGTCGGGGGTGTTCAGCAAGTGATGCTGAAAGTGCGCTTTGCCGAAATGAGCCGCGGTGTGTCCAAACAGTTGCAAAGCTCCCTTAGGATTGGCGGCACAGAGGCTCAGGCGGGGATCGGTCGCGGCATCGGCGGCATTCCAAATCTGGCCGCAGATACGGCGCAAGGCGCTGTGTTCTTTGATTTCGGGCTGGGATCAACACAGGTTCAACTGCTGTTGGAAGCACTGGAAACAAAAGGGGCCGTGCGGACATTGGCCGAACCCAACCTCGTGTCGCTGTCCGGCCAGGAAGCGAATTTCCTCGCGGGCGGCGAATACCCGGTTCCGGTTCAAAGCGAAGACGGCATCAGCGTTGATTATAAACCATTCGGCATCGAACTGAACTTTGTCCCCCGCGTTGTGGATGGCGATCTGATCAATCTGCAACTATCGGCTGCGACCTCCTCGATTGACCCCTCGAACGGGATCAGCGTTGGTGACAGCTTTACCGTGGATGCGTTTATCCGCCGGGAAGCGTCGACCACGGTCGAAATGCGCGATGGCGAGAGCTTTGCGATTGCGGGACTGCTGGAGGACAACTTCAATGATAATATCTCACAGGTGCCCTGGCTGAGCGATGTTCCGATCCTCGGTGCCCTGTTCAGAAGCACGGATTACATGCGCAACCAGACGGAACTCGTCATCATCATAACCGCACATCTGGTAACCCCGACCCGTGGCGAAGCCCTCGCCCTGCCGACGGACCGGATCAGGCCCCCAAGCGAAAAGGATCTGTTCCTGAACGGGCGCACGATCCAAACCCTGAACGCGCGCGGTGCGGCGGGCGAAGTGGCCAAACAGGACTTCGGCGGCTCTTATGGCTATGTGATGGAGTAATCAGATGTCTCTTTTCCTTACCACACCCGCACGCGCCGTTGTCATTCTGACGGGATTGGCCACGCTGAGCGCCTGCGCACCGGATACCGGGGTTGGTCAATTTTACCGCGAGGCCGGATCACAAGTTGACTCAGGCGAATTCGGGAATGCGACGCTACACAACCAGCTTTCGCAAATCTGCCGCACAAACAGCGCGGGCGTAGGCAAAGTTGGTGGTCAGGCGGGTGATCCGCTCGTGGTACTTGACCCCGAAAGCACGTTGAACCGCAAAGTGTATCGCGTGCACTGCGATGGCACTCTGGATGGTAAGTTTGCGCAGGTTGTCTACCGCGAGTATGTCGGCAGCAGCGTGCAGACGTCCAATGTGGAACAGGCCGACGCGCAATAACGCGCGCCCCGCTTGCCGCGATTAGACCGAAACGACAGGCAGAGCATTGCAACTCTGCCTTTTTGGTTGGCGCGGGCTAACCCAACAATTTGACAATGCTTACGCCATTGTGTCTGCAAACCCAACAATTGGGCGAATTCAGCCCTAATTATGCCCAAGTTCACTGCGACTTTCCCTCCAATGGGACACGCACGTCCGGCAGAAGCAGCCGGGCGTGAGCGTCAAAGGGGAACACGCAAAGCGCTCTCGGTGCGCCATCCTCCTTTGATCCGCTCTGGAACACGAAGGAAGACGAGGCAATGACCGGCACACCGCCAAATTCGGAGTTATCACCGATCGTCGCTTGCACGGTCAGCCGGGATGTCCAGAACTTTGATCTGTTGATCGAAGATATGGAACTGGCGCTTGGTGAAAACTGGGGCGACCTCGGCTTTGCAGAGGCACTGGCCTTCTTTGGCCAACCTGAGGCGCAAGCGCTTGAATTCATTGCCCTTGCGATTGACGAGACCGATGAGGAAAACCTCAACCATATGGGTGAAATCATCGGACAGGCCAAGGCGCGCGGCATCAAGGTGATCCTGATTGCCGAAGACGTGACGCCCGCCGCGCTACATTCACTGCTCAGGCAGGGCGCGGATGAATTTGTGCCCTACCCTCTGCCCGAAAATGAACTGTCAGAGGCGATCGAGCGCGTGCGCGCCGCCGAGCAAGCATTGCAGGCAAGCGCCAATACCCCCGCGTTGCATTCTGGTGCCCAGAAAGAAGGGGCCGTGATCGTCGTGCATGGGTTGGCGGGCGGCACCGGGGCCACAACCCTCGCCGTGAACCTCGCCTGGGAACTTGCGACCCATGAAAAGAAAGAAGGCCCACGTGTCTGCCTGATTGATTTCGACCTTCAATACGGCGCGGTGGCCACCTATCTGGATTTGCCACGTCGTGAAGCGGTCTACGACATGCTGGCCGACACGGAAAACATGGATGACGAGATATTTGGCCAGTGTTTGCTGACCTTTGAGGACAGGCTCGAGGTTCTGACCGCCCCTGCGGATATGTTGCCGCTCGATCTGATGTCGGCGCAGGATGTCAGTCGCATTCTGGCTATGGCGCGACGCCATTTTGACTATGTCGTCATTGATATGCCCTCCACGCTCGTGACGTGGTCCGAAACGGTGCTGAATGCGGCGCATGTCTATTTCGCGACCATGGAAATGGACATGCGCTCGGCTCAAAATGCGCTGCGCTTCAAACGCGCGCTGCAATCCGAAGACCTGCCCGTCGAAAAGCTGCGCTATGTGATGAACAAAGCACCCAAGTTCACCGATCTGTCCGGCAAAAGCCGGATCAAGCGGATGGCGGAAAGCCTCGATATCTCAATCGATCTGCAAATGCCCGATGGAGGCAAACCGATCACGCAGGGGGCGGATCACGGCATACCGCTTGCCCAGTCTGCCGCCAAAAACCCGTTGCGTCGTGAAATTGCCAAGCTCGCGGCCTCCATCCTCGCGCTTGGCAGTACCGACGTCAAAGCCGCCTGATTTTCAAAGGAAGCCCTGCATGTTCTCAAAATACAAAAAAGCCAAAGCAGAAATGCCTGTCGGGCTGGATGCCTCAATCCAGAAAGCACCACCGGGCGACGCCCCGGACAACACGGCTGTGCAAAACGTCATGCGCAAGGCACCACAGGCTGCCCCGGCGCAGGTGGCCCAGATGGACAAAGAACGCAAACGCAAAGAGCGGATGGGCGAGATCAAGCTAGACCTGCATCACGTGCTGCTCGACAGCCTCAACCTTTCTGCGCTTGAACATGCAACCGAACAGGATTTGCGTCAAGAAATCAGCGCCATCACCAGCGAACACCTGCAAGCCCAGAGCATCGTTCTCAACCGCGAAGACCGCCAGACGCTGACATCCGAACTCTATGATGAGGTCACAGGGCTCGGGCCCCTTGAGACGCTTTTGAAAGATGACACGGTCAACGATATTCTGGTCAACGGGCCCCAGCAAATTTTTGTGGAGCGGGATGGCAAACTGCAACTCACAGACGTTATCTTCAAGGATGAACGCCACCTGCTGCGCATTATCGACAAGATCGTCTCGGCCGTTGGTCGGCGCGTCGATGAAAGCAACCCCTACGTGGATGCGCGCCTTAAGGATGGGTCGCGGTTTAACGCGATGGTCCCACCCGTGGCCGTTGACGGCAGCCTCGTGTCGATCCGGAAATTCAAGAAAGACAAGCTGGGCATTGATGATCTGGTGCACTTCGGCGCCTTTACCGAAGAGATGGCCGCCTATCTGCAGGCGGCCGTAGCGACGCGCCTCAACATCATTGTCTCGGGCGGAACGGGTTCGGGAAAAACCACAACCCTGAATGCCCTGTCGTCCTTCATCGACAACGCGGAACGTATTCTGACCATCGAGGACACGGCGGAACTGCAATTGCAGCAGACCCATGTGGGTCGCATGGAAAGTCGCCCGCCCAACGTCGAGGGCAAGGGCGAAGTTTCCCCCCGTGATTGCCTCAAGAACGCTCTGCGGATGCGGCCTGATCGCATCATTGTGGGCGAGACACGCGGCGAAGAGGTGATTGATATGCTGCAGGCGATGAACACGGGCCACGATGGATCAATGACGACGATCCACGCGAACTCTGCCCGCGACGGGGTGTCTCGACTGGAAAACATGATCGCCATGGCCGGGATCGAAATGCCGCTCAAAGCGGTGCGCAGTCAGATCTCATCGGCGGTTAATCTGATTGTTCAGGCCTCGCGCCTGCAGGACGGATCACGCCGTATGACTTCGATCACCGAAGTAACGGGGATGGAGGGCGAAGTCATCTCGATGCAGGAAATTTTCCGCTATCAGCGCGTGGGGCTCACACCGGAAAACAAGATCATCGGTCATTACACGGCCACCGGCGTGCGTAGCGCATACGCCGAACGCTTCCGTATGTGGGGCTACGATTTGCCAGCTTCCATCTATGAACCCACCGCGGCCCAGTAGGGGTTTTCAACATGACCTACTGCTTCGCCATTTGAGGATTTGAACATGAGCCCAGAACCCATCATCTATGGCCTGATCTTCATCGGCGTGCTCGTTCTGGTCGAGGGTCTTTATCTGGTGACCTTCGGCAAATCCATCAGCCTGAACAGCCGGGTGAACCGCAGACTTGAGATGCTGGACAAGGGCACGGGCCGCGACGAAGTGCTGGAAAAGCTGCGCAAGGAAATGCAGCAGCACATGAAATCAAAGTCGATCCCGCTCTATTCCCTGCTCGGTGAAAAGGCGCAAAAGGCGGCGATTGCCTTTACCCCAAGCCAGCTGGTCATGATCATGGGCGTGCTCGCGGTCGTCGCTTTTCTGGGCCTCAGCGTGGGCACGGAATCATCCCTGCCCGTGCGGATCATGATGTCCATCGGCATTGGTGTGGGTGCGGTCTATTTCTGGGTCTCCAGCAAGGCCAACAAGCGTCTTGCCATGATCGAAGAACAACTGCCCGACGCGGTTGAACTGATGGTCCGCTCCCTGCGGGTCGGGCATCCGTTCTCCTCAGCGGTGCAAATCGTCTCCAAGGAGGTGCAGGACCCGCTGGCGTCGGAAATGGGTGTTATCGCGGATGAAAGTGCGTATGGGCGCGATGTCGGTGACGCCCTCAAGGAAATGGCGGAGCGTCTGGACATGCAGGATCTGCGCTTTCTGGCGGTTGCGGTGAACATCCAACAGACATCCGGCGGCAACCTTGCGGAAATCCTCGCCGGGCTGGCCAAGGTGATCCGGGCGCGCTTTCGCCTCTTTCGCCGGGTCAAGGCCATCACCGCCGAGGCAAAATGGTCAGGCAAGTTCCTCTCTGCGTTTCCGGTCGTTGCGCTGATTGTGATCAATGTTGGCGATCCGAATTACTATGACGCGGTGCGCGATCATGCGTATTTCATCCCCGCCTGTTTCCTTGTGGGCGTCTTCCTCGCACTGAACCTTTTCGTCATGCGCATCCTGACCGATATCAAAGTATAGGGAATAATCCGATGGGTTTTTTAAACAATATCAACGCTTTGATTGTCGAATTTCTTGGCCCCCTTGGCCCCATTATCCTGCTGGGCACGCTGGGTCTGATCATGATCGGTGTGACTGTGGCCCTGATGCTGGCCCAACCTGAAGACCCGATGGAAAAGCTGAAAAAACAGATACAGACCCCAGGTTCAAGCGCGCCGGAACAACGCCTGCGTCAGGGGGAGCGCAATGAACAGTTGCAGAAATTTGCGTCTTTTCTCGAACCACAGGACGTCGCCGAACTGAGCGCGCGGCAATTGATGCTGCGCCAGGCCGGGTATCAAAGTCAGGACGCTGTCCGCTTTTTCCATTTTGCACAATTCGCCCTTGGTCTTGCGGGGCTGCTGCTGGCTTTTGTCTACCTCAACCTGCTGGGCCATGGTGAGGGGTTCACCACGCAGAAAATGATGATCTATACGATCATTCCCGGCGCGGTGGGGTATTATCTGCCGGTCTACTGGGTGCGACGCCGGGTCGATACCCGCAAGGATGAGATCACACGCGGCTTCCCCGACAGCCTTGATATGATGCTGGTCTGTGTCGAGGCGGGCCAGTCGCTGGATCAGTGTATCGTGCGTGTCTCCAAGGAATTGCATGCCTCCTACCCCGCCCTCGCGCAGGAATTTGATGTTGTGGCCTATGAGATGAAGGCGGGTAAGGACAAAACCACCGTGCTGAACGATTTTGGTGAACGCTGCGGTGTGCAGGATGTGTCGTCCTTTGTAACCGTGCTGAACCAATCCCAGCAATTCGGCACATCCATCGCCGAGGCCCTGCGCGTTTATGCGGGTGAAATGCGCGACAAACGCGTGATGCGCGCCGAAGAGGCCGCAAACAAGTTGCCAACCAAGATGACCCTTGCCACTATGATGCTGACCGTTCCGCCCCTGCTGATCATTCTGGTTGGCCCATCGGTGCACGGGATCACACAACTGGGGAATCTGGGCGCCGGACAATGAAAACAGCAAAACGGCGGGCTTTTGCCTTTGCCACCTTTGCGATCGCTGGATTGGCCGCGTGTGAAAACACAAGCAGCCCGTCGCTGCCTGAAGATCAGGTCATGGCACCGGGGGTTGATCTGCGCGCGGCGGCCAAACAGGACAGTTCAGAGGCGGTCGAAGCCGGGCACAGGTTGATTGCGGCCGGGGAATACGAACTTGCCCTGCGCGCCTTCAACCGTGCAGCTCTCAGTCGCGGCGCGTTGGATGCCGAAATCCTGTCCGGTCTGGGCACCGCCAATCTGGGCCTCGGCCGGCTCGGACAGGCCGAAGAATTGCTGCGGCGGGCTGTGCGTGACGATGCGGCACAGCCTGTGGATTACAACAATCTTGGCGTTTTATTGATGGAACAGGGCAAGACCAACGAGGCATTGCAGTATTTTCGCCGCGCCTTCGCACTCAGCAATGGCGAAAACATCGCAATCCGGGATAATCTGCGCTTGGTACTCGCAAAAACAGAAAATTCTGCTACGCTTGAGCCTGAGAAAAGCAGCGAATACAAATTGGTCCGCCGCGGAAACAGCGATTTTATCATCCGCCCGACACCATAAACGAGGCTAGAGCAGAAAAAGGACGCAAAAATGCGCCACCCTTTCGTTTTTTCCGCCTGCATTGCAGGCGCTATAATGGTTGCCGGTTGTGCCCCAAAGCCATCGGATGAGGAAACCGTTGAACGCGCTTTTCAGGACGTCAACGTTGTCGATGAAACCAACCTATCCGAAGTCATGCTGACAGTGACCGACCCGAATGAAGCGATTTCATATTACCAGCGCACCCTGCAGAGCAGTCCCGACCGGATCGACCTGCGTCGCGGACTTGCCGCGTCTTTTGTGCGCGCGAAACGTTTCACCGAAGCAGCAAGCGCATGGGAAAAAGTTACGGAACTAAAAGACTCAACCAGCGAAGACAGCGTGAATTACGCCGACGCCCTGATCCGCAGTGGCGATTGGGACAAGGCGGAGAAGGTGCTGGACACGGTCCCCCCGACTTATGAGACATTCAAACGCTACCGCCTCGAAGCGATGATGGCAGACGCCAACGAAGAATGGAAAAAAGCCGACAGCTTTTATGAAACGGCGATCGGGCTCACCACGACACCGGCCGGTGCCTTCAACAACTGGGGTTATTCCAAACTGACGCGCGGTGATTTCGCAGGGGCGGAAAAGCTGTTTGGGCAGGCGATCCGACAGGACACCACACTGTTTACTGCCAAGAACAACCTTGTTCTGGCCCGCAGCGCACAGCGTAAATACACGCTGCCCGTGGTACCGATGACACAATCAGAACGCGCGCAACTGCTGCATACGATGGCGCTGTCGGCGGTCAAACAGGATGATATCCAAACCGGCAAAAGCCTGCTGCGCGACGCGATTGACACGCACCCGCAACACTTTGAAGCCGCCGTGCGTGCGCTGGAAGCCCTGGAAAGAAGCGGCTGAGGCGACATGGCATTTTCGTCGAGTGCTGCGCTGTGGTTTTTGCCCTTTGTGCTGCCGCTTTGCCTTTACGTTGCCTATACCGATCTGGCGCTGATGAAGATCATCAACAAGGCGGTTGTCACACTGGGGGCCATTTACGTGATCCTTGGCCCTTTCGTCCTGCCCTCCATTGAGGCTTATCTTTGGGGGTTTGCCCAGTTTGCGATCGCACTGGGCGTTGGATTTGTACTGAATGCCATCGGGGCAATGGGCGCGGGGGATGCTAAATTCATCGCCTTCGCAGCACCCTTTATTGCACCGGGCGACCTGCCCCGCGTTGTTTTGCTTTTCACCTGTATCCTTTTGGCGGCCCTGCTCACACATCGCGGTGCGCGCGCGAGCCGATTGCGCGACCTCGCGCCCGACTGGGTCAGCTGGTCACAAGGCAAACGCTTTCCCCTCGGGCTCGCGCTTGGCCCCACCCTCGCCCTTTATCTGTGCCTTAGCGCGCTCAATGGTGCCTGAATTACGCCATTTTCCTTTAGTATCTCACGGATAACGGGTGCCAGACGCCCCACGGAAAATGACGATAGCAAGGTCCGCAAGATGAACATGCACACCACCGACGTGATGTCGCCGCCCGCCCCAAGCAGGCTGGTCGATATGAAGCTTTCGACTGTGATGATGCGCGACATTATCCTCAAGACCATGTTTCGCAAGAACGTCGATGTGGTCAGCGAACTCAGCGCCACAGTCTGCCTGCCCGTCCCCGTCACACAGGAACTGGTTGACCTCGCCCGTGGCCAGCAATTGCTCGAAGCAACGGGGACGCTGAATGCCAACAACGGGGACGAAATGGGGTATCAGCTGACCGAACAGGGCAAAGCGCGCGCGCTGGATGCTCTGGCGCAGTCTGAATATTTCGGCCCGATGCCTGTGCCGCTGGATGTCTACCGCGCGCAGGTGAAACGGCAGTCAATCCGGAATATCATGGTCACAAAAGGCCAGTTGACCGAGGCTATGGGGCATCTTGTGCTGCCAAATGATCTCTTGGGCCAACTTGGCCCTGCGGTCTCGGCCGGTCGGTCGATCCTGATGTATGGCCCGCCCGGGAACGGCAAATCCTCGATTTCAAACGGCATTCGCGACGCGCTCGGGGATCAGATATACGTGCCGCGCGCCATCGAATACGCCGGACAGGTCATCACCGTCTATGATCCCATCGTACATGTCGCCGTTGAGGACGAAGCCGAAGACCCCACCTGCCTGCGCCGCCGCACCCGCTTTGACAAGCGCTACGTGAAATGCGAACGCCCGACGGTGATCACTGGCGGTGAGCTGTCACTCAATATGTTGGATCTGGTCTATAATCCAACGGCGCGCACCTATCAGGCCCCGCTGCAATTGAAATCGACGGGCGGCATTTTCATCGTGGATGACCTTGGCCGACAGGCAGAACCGCCGCAGGCCCTCGTCAACCGCTGGATTGTGCCGCTGGAAGAGGGCAAGGATATTCTGGCGTTGCAGTCGGGTGAAAAATTCGAAGTGCCCTTCGACACTCTGGTGATTTTTTCCACAAACTTTCACCCCAACGAAATTTTCGATCAGGCCGCTCTGCGCAGGATCTTTTTCAAAATCAAAATTGACGGTCCAAATCAGGAAGACTTCCTGAAGATATTTGCCATGATGGCCAAGAAGCGCGGGATGCCGCTGGATGAAGCGACGCTCGTGCATCTGCTCAAGGTAAAGTACCCAGAAATCGACAACGTTTATGCCAATTACCAGCCGATATTCCTGATCGATCAGATGATCGCAATTTGCGAGTTCGAAGGCATCCCCTATCAGATGCGACCCGACTTACTGGATCGCGCCTGGGCGAACATGTTCGTGAAGAGCGAAAAGATCGTGAAATAGACGCTGAAACGCCGCGCGGTATTGGCCTGACTGCCGCGCAGCACTACACTTGCCTTATGACCGGCGTACCACAACAATTTACCGATTGGTTCGCCTCAAAGGGCTGGCAAATCCATCCGCATCAGCT